>CANLGQ010000110.1 GCA_947490265.1 Pseudomonadota bacterium
CACCACCGTGCATTTTCCCGCGTGGTGCGCGTCGGGAAACAGCTCGACCCGAAACCCCAGATCCGCGCAGCGCTGAGCCACATAGGCGGCGAGCTCCGCCATGGGTCGGCTCGACACGCTGTCGAACGCCACGAGGCGCCCGAGCTCCTCCACCACGTCAGACCTTGGCGTCACCTTTCCCGTCCTTCTTGCCTTCTTCGTCCTCTTCCTCCTCGGTCCACCACGGATCCTGGACGCGCTCGAGGCCGGGGAGAGCCGGCACCTTCTCGGTCACGTTTTGGATCTGCATGGCGAGCTCGATGCCGTCCGGCGCGGGGCAGGCCGCGGCCCCAGCCCCCGGCCCCTCCACCACCGCCGGCGACTCCACCGTGCGCTCGCGCTCCGTGGTCTCGACGAGCCGCGTGAGGCTGGCAAACGCCGTCTTCTCCACCTCTGCCGCCCGCTTCATCTCGGTCGCACCGCGCGCCAGATCGCCGCGACACAAGTGGTAGGAGGCCTCCTGGTAGAGGCGGCCCACCTCGCGCCACCGCGTCGGGTCGGGTTTGTCTACCTGCGCTCCCTGGTTTTGCACCAGGCGCCAGTAGTCAAAGTTCGCCTGCTTCTTGCAAAGCGCCATCTCCCGCATCTGGACGTCGCGCACCACGTTCAGGCGGTCCACGAGAAAGCGGAGCATCTCGTCGCGGGAGGCGTTCCCCTTCTCGAGGCGCTTCTGGATCTCCTCGTTGCCAAGGTTTCCCGCCATCTTGGTTAGCTTGGTGCTGGACGCGTCGCGCAGCCGGTTGCTGGCACCGGCCGAGCCGCTCTGAAGCGAGGGGAGCGACTCGTTCCCTTGGCGCTGTCGGTTGTCGCGCATGCCCGAACCTACCACGGTCGCGCCCGAAGGGCTCGACTCGGCGGTTCACCGGGGTTGTTCCGGCCTCCAGGGCGGCTGGCCCCGTTCGAGCGGAAATTGTCACAGCCAGGGCTTGATCTGTCTCGGCCGATGTGGCGAGATCGCGAGTCCAGGGAGGGGCCCGCCGGGGTGAGCATCACCGCGCGACTACAGCGCCGACTCGTTCGGCAGGGCTTCGGCAGGCCGCTCAACGAGCGCTTCATTGCGGCGAAGATCTCGGCGCGCGAGGCCAGGAACTTCGTGAGCAGGCTGCGATCGGGACCGGCCAACTGGGAGGGATTCGCAGGCCGCTACGCGGTCGACGGCAAGGTCGCGCGCCTCGTATCCGGGGCGAAGGTGGAGCCCAACGCCCCGCTCCTCATCCGGATCGTGCGTTCGCCCTACCCCCTGGTGGCATCGCCGCCCCGCCGGCTGGAGGCCCGTCCGGTCCGGGAGCGCCACCGCTCGGTCGCCCGCGCTGCTTCGGTCGCCAGTGCAATCGCGGCGCGCGGTTGGCATCGACCGCGGGTCACGCGTGGGCCGCTCGAGCGCCTGGCGCTTCGTCCTCGCCCTTTTCGGAGGGGAGTCGAGTGAAGCAGGATCGGCCCATTCTCGGTCGGCCGTTGCCCGACGGTTTCGAGGCCGGCCCGATGCAGGGGTTCGGCGTCATCGGCGAGGTGACCGAGGCGCTGCACCGCTTCATTCTCGACGGGTGGTCCTTTGACACACCGCCGCCGCGCATCGAGGAAGATCTCTCTTTCGTCCCCAAGGACCGCGAAGAGGTTCTCTATGTCTACATGTACCGGATGGCCCAAAACACGGCGCTGATGAACAGCAAGCAGTGGCGCCCGGCCAAGATCACCCTGTTCGGCGACCGGAACGACGGGCAGATGTACTACGAGCGCCCGCCGCTCTATTTGAACCTCTTCTACATGATCGGTTTCCATAGCAAGTTTCGGAGCGACACCGAGCGGTTGATGGGGTACATGCTGCTCCGGTTACACGACGCGACGCATCTCGTCTATCGGCCGCGAAAGTACCATCTCCCGAATGGCGAGCTCGTGGACTCGCTCGGCCGGACGTGGCAGGCCGAGGCCGAGGACAACGACAACCTCGTCATGGAAAAAGTAGCGTTGTCGCTGGTCGACGACCTGACGATCGGGGATTCGATCAACTTCTACACGATTCACGAGGCACCGTACCGGCCCTACCTGACCTACCGGGCGATGTGTTCGCTCGAGGGGTACTTGGTTTCCGGCGTGCCTACCACGATCCGCATGCAGCGCACGGAGCCCTTCGACTCTCAGGAGCGACCGGCGAACGAGCGCAGCAACGGTCGGCTCCGCGCTGCAGAGCCGTCTTCGACGAGGCCGAGAACTTTGATCGGGCCACCTGGCCACAACATCCGTCCTTTGGACACAACCGACGACAGCGAGGAATGAGGGACCCATGGAATATCATACCCCAGGCGTATACATCCGTGAGATCGACTCCGGTCCGAAGCCCATCACGTCCGTCGCGACCTCGGTCCCGGGCTTCATTGGCTTGTTCGTGCACACTCCGAAGGCCGACGCCGTGGCGATCAACGCCACCGACGGCACGCGAAACCTGACCGGCAAAGTGCTGCCGGCCTTGGTCGACGCCAAAGGGTCGATCACCGCAAAGGACACAGGCGAAGCCGTCACCGCGCTCACCAAGGCCTTCCAGTTCAAGCGCACTCAGGTCAAGAACCTGAAGACACTCCTCGAGCTCAACGGCCACAAGCCGAGCATCGGCAAAGGCGCGCCGGGAAAGACCAAGATCACGATCGGCAAGGAAGCGGTCGAGGTCGATGAAAAACTGCTCGACGCCGTTGGCAAGGTCATCACCGACGACGAGAAGGCCGTCGAGGACCTGCTGAACAGCGTCGGAGCGACCTTCGCGCTCGACAAGCCCGCGCCGAAGACTGCGCGCGACCTTCTCGAGGTGTACGGGTACGAGTTCGTCGGCGCCCGCGGCACGGCGCTGACCTCGGAGTACTCGGTGCCCCCGTTCGCGGTGCACAACAAGAGCGAGTTCTTCCGATGGCTACAGAGCTTTTTCGCCCAGTACCTGGTGGAGACGCGCAGCATCGAGGACCTCATCGGCCGCTCGGTCGACGATGTGGACGAGGCGGCTGACGCTGTGTTCGAGGCCCTCACGAGCGACGACAAGCTGAAGAACGAGTTCCGCGAGTTCCTGTCGCAGCCGTCGGTCTTCAACTTTGTCGGCGGCGTGAATGGGTTCTACGACAACGGCGGTGGCAAGTCCTACGTCTACCTGATGGGCGTCGGCGACCTCGACCTCTCCATTCGGGAAAACCAGGCCGACAAGCTGGGTCTCTATGCCTTCGACGACTGCGACGACATGGCGATGATGGCGTCGCCTGGGCTGAACGCGAACCAGCAGCGGGAGACGCTCGAGCACTGCGAGACCCGCAAGGACCGCTTCGCGATCCTCGATGGTCCGATGGTCTCCGCGGGCGACATGGACATCCCGGCGTCCCAGAAGGGCTTCGGCGCGCTCTACGTGCCGTGGGTCAAGATCGTCAAGCCGAGCTGGTACACGGGCACTCAGAGCGTCCACATCACCGGCCCGCTTCGTCGCAAGCTGATCAAGGCCGAGAAGAACGAGGTCTTCGTGCCTCCGTCCGGCCACGTCGCCGGTATCTTCGCCCGAGTCGATACCGAACGCGGCGTGCACAAGGCGCCGGCGAACGAGATCATGATGGGGATCACCGGCCTGTCGCAGTCGATCAACCGGCTGGAGCAGGGGCAATACAACGACCGCGGTATCAACGTCATCCGGATCTTCAAGGATCGCGGGATCCGGGTCTGGGGCGCGCGGACCCTCGCGACGAAGAGCAACCCCGAGTGGAAGTACGTCAACGTTCGCCGCCTGTTCATCATGGTCGAGCAGTCGATCATGCAGGGCATGCAGTGGGCGGTGTTCGAGCCGAACGACAGCCACCTGTGGTCGAAGCTCAACCGCGACGTCAAGGCCTACCTGCTTCGGGTGTGGCGCTCTGGCGCGCTCTTCGGGTCGACGGAGGACGAGGCGTTCTACGTCAAGTGCGACTCGGAGACGAATCCCCGCTACCTGATCGATGCGGGCCAGGTCAACGTGCAGGTCGGAATTTGCCCGGTTAAGCCGGCAGAATTCGTTATCTTCACGATCGGCCAGTGGGACGGCGGCGGCCTGATCGAGGAGTAAGAGCCCTTTCCTGGCTGCGGATCACGCGGGGCGCAGGTCGAGTGACCGGCGCCCCGCCTTCGTTTTGAGTCGGGTCGACGATCCGCGGCTCGGCCCCGTTTTAGAGGTAGTAAAATTCGGGCCACCGAGGCGGATCGATCGCGAAGCGAGAAAAAAGATCGCTCCACCGCTCGCCAAGCGGAGCGCACCGGGTATCCTCATTGCGTCCAGCGGTTCGGCGCCGTGGGCGGGTAGCAACCTCTTCGTGAGAAGACCCGCGTCGCCGTGTTCACCCCCTCCGTAGCTACCAAGAGGGGACACCAGCCAGAGGAGTCAACACCATGCCGACCGAAGAGCTCTACGGAGCCTATAACTTCCTTCTCGAAGTCCAGGGCATCACGCCCGAGGCGCGCACCATCATTGGTGGTTTCAAGGCCATGAGCGGAATGGACTCGGAGACCGAGGTCATCGAGTTCAAGCAGGGCAACGACCGCGTTGTCCGCAAGAAGCCGGGCCGCACCACCTACGCCAACATCGTCCTGGAGCGCGGTTTCACGCGGTCCGACGACCTGTGGCTGTGGCGCAAGAACATCGAAGACGGCCTCATCGACCGTCGCTCGGGCACGGTGACCGTGCTCGACCAAGACCTGACCACGGTGGTCGCGGTCTACAACTTCTTCGAGGGCTGGCCCTGCAAGTGGTACGTCCCCGAGATGAAGTCCGATGCCTCCGAGATGGCGATCGAGAAGATCGAGATCGCGGTCGAGAAGGTCGAGCGCGCTCAGTAATCGGAGTGCGGTAGTCCACCCAAGGTGGCGTCGTGGCCCCCCGGAGACTCGTTTCCGGGGGGTCGCGTTGTCTAGGATGTTAGCTCACTAACGACGGGGACGACTGATGGAGTTCAAGACCGAGTACGAGTTCATCCTGCCGCGCGGCTACGTCGACGCGGACGGGAACATCCACCGCGAAGGCGTCATGCGACTCGCCAGCGCGAAAGACGAGATCGCCCCGCTGAACGACCTGCGCGTCCAGCGCAATCGGGCGTACCTCATCATCGTCCTGCTCTCCCGCGTGGTCACGCGCCTCGGCAACCTGTCCGAGGTGAACTCCACTGTGGTGGAGAACCTGTTCGCCGCCGACCTGCGGTTCCTCGAAGAGATGTACAACCGAATCAACGAGGACGAGGCCCAAGTCGAGGTCACTTGTCCCGAATGCGGGGCCCGGTTCCAGAAGGAGTTCGGCCGCCTGGGGGAATAGTAAGCTACCCTCTTGAAAACATTTTCAAGGAGGTAGCGTTCCTGGCCTATCATTTTCATTGGGGCCGCGAGGACCTGCTCGAGCTTCCGCACAAGGAGCGGCATCGGTGGGTCAAGGAAGTCTCCGACATCAACGAGAAGATCAACAAGCCCCGCTGACTGGCACTCGGTGCGAGATGTGAGGTTCGACGTTGCTGTTACGCCCTGGCATCACCCTTCAGCACAGTCGCGTTCAGACGACCGTTTCGGATCAGGTTCGCAGCGACATCACGGCGTTCCTGGCGGTGGTGCCGCGTCCGCAGTGGCCGGCGGGGGCCTCCTCAGGCGATTTCTTCGAAAAGAAGCTGCTCGGATGGGAGGATCTCGCGAGCTCCCCGGTGATCCGGCTCATCGATCAGCCGACCGTTCGGGCGATCGCCCAGTTCTTCTTCAACGGCGGGGTCGAAGCGCGACTGTATGGGTTGTGCATCGAGAGCCTCGAGTCGCTGATGGTGTCCGACCCCTTCGGCGATGTGGCGTTCGCCCTGATCGAGCGCCTTCGGGCGGACGAGGACTCGGGCCTCCTCGTCATGCCCATCCTCGGTTGGCTGCCGGTGGTGTTCGAGCCAGGCGGGCGGCCGATCGTGCGGTGCCAGCCGTTCATCGAATTGTTGGTTCGGCATTGCCAGGAAGTGAACAACCGCTTCCTCATCCTCGACGCCCCGCACGAGCTCCACGAAGAGCACCTCGTGCGCTGGGTCCGGGAGCTACGCGAGCAGTTGCTCGACGCTGCGAGCTTTGCGGCGATCTATTACCCCTGGTTGATGAACGGCGACGAGGAGTTCGCCCCTTGCGGCACGGTCGCAGGCAGCTTCGCCCGGGTCGAGAACCTGCACCGGCCGTTCGGGGTGCATTGGCCCCCGGCAAATGTGCCGTTGGTCGGCGTCACCCATCCGGCGGTCGAGGTGCGCTGGCGGGAGGCCGAGGCCCTGCTGGCTGAGCACGTCAACCCGATCTTGAGCCAGCCGAGCCGCGGGGTGTTGGTTTGGGGCGCACGAACCCTCTCGGCGGATCCGCGATGGGTCCATATCAACGGGCGCCGCGTGGTTTCTCTCGTTTCCGAGCAGCTACGCCGCGACAGCGAGTGGATCGTTTTCGAGAATCAACGGCCTGAACTCTGGCAGATCGTAACGACGACGGTGCGCGGACGTTTGGATCAGATGTGGAATGCTGGACTTCTGACCGGCGACAGGGCAGGCTCAGAGTACCTCGTGCAGTGTGACGCAGAGCTCAACCCCCGGGAGGTTCGCGACGCAGGGCAGGTTCATGTTCGCGTTGAACTCAGGCCAGTCTCTACGACTGAGTTCATCGTGGTGGACTTGAGGCTCGGTTCGTAGGTTGTCGTATGTTTTTTCCGTTGTAGGAGTGATGTCATGGCGCTGAGCAACGAGGATTCCACCACGGATCCATACGGCAATCATTATTTTGCGCTTTTTATCGGCGGTCTCGAGGTGGCGCACTTCGTCGAGTGCTCTGGGCTGAAGAGCACCACGACCGTGTTCGAGATCGAAGAAGGCGGCCTCAACACGCGGGTTCACAAGCGCCCGGGCCAGAGCAAGTGGGAAAACATCACGCTGCGGACCGCGACCGTGGCGAGCATGTACCTGCTCGAGTGGCGCGACGCGATCTTGATGGACAACTACTCGGCCGCCAGCAACCGACGAGACGGCTCGATCGCCCTCATCGGGAACGACGGCCAGACTGTCCGGCGATGGTCCTTCAAGCAGGCTTGGCCGGTGAGTTGGGAGGGCCCTTCGCTGAATTCTGGCGGCTCCGAGCTCTCTATCGAGACCCTGGAACTCGCCCACGACGGGCTCACGGTCTCCAGCAGCTGACCCTTTCGCGTCCGGATGCCTTCCGGGCGCTTTCGCCTCCTCTCGCGTCAGGGGACCTTCATGTCGACCCAGACTCCCAAGCCCACTCAGTCGCTCGCCGATCGCCTTCTGGCTCGGCTTGCGCCGTCTCGGCGGCGAATCGGTGCGACCCCAGCCTTTTTTCAGCGGTTCGGCGTCAGCGACCCGTTTCTCGCTGAAGAGGAGCAGGCGGGCGGGGACAGCATGTTCTCCTTCCTGTCCTCGACCCGGTATTTCCGCGAGATGGGCCGGCGGGGGAGCCGTGCGCGCATCCTCCACCGGCTCGCCGACCAGCGCCGGTCGCGGATCCGTCGCTCGCGGGTGCGTGAGCTTGCCGCCCCGCCGACGCCGCCCAGGTGGTCGAGTCTGTCCGAAGAGCTCGCCATTGATCGCGTGAATCTGGTTACGACTCCGGCCGCCGTGGAGCCGGGTCCGGAGCTCGTGGCGGCGGCGCCGCTGCAGCGCGCCATCGCCCGCGACGCCGCGCGCGGCACTTCGGCGGTGGCCCGCGAGCTCCTCGCTCTCCTGGCGGAGGTACGCGGTGGAGCGCGCGAGCAACTTCGGGCCCTCGCCGACGAGGTGGAGTCGGTCCCCGAGCGCAGCCAGCTCGCGGTGCTTCGTCGCGCCATGCGGCGGATTCGCGGGGCGCAGCGTGCGGTGGCGATGCATGCCGCAGAGGCGGTCGCGCTTCGCGCTACGGCCGGCGCGGCGCGGCCCGGCGCGGTCACCGAGACGGCGCCCCTCGACGTGGCGGTGTCCCGGTCTGCCGGCCCGGCGGCCACGCAGGGTCTTCGTCGCGTGCTCGCCCGCTCGCCCTCGGTGGCGGTCGCCGAACAGCCGCTGGAGGCGACCGCGAACGCGCGGGCTGCGTTGGGGGCTCGGGCGGTCGCGCGGCGTCTGCGCGCGCCGGCGGTGGCTCCCGTGTTCGCCCAGCTTCCGGTCGCGCAGGTGGTCGATGAGGTCCGTGGCCAGCAAGCGGCCGGCCGCGCCGGACCGTCCGGTCGCGGCGCCGCATTCTCCGACCTCACCCTGGAACGCCAGGCCTCGACGATCCCTGTCGAGTCTGGCGTTTCGTCGTTTGTGTCTCCGCCGCCTGTCCATCGGGCATCGGGCCGCGCCACGTCGCGCGCCGTGCTCCGCTCCGTCGCCAGCACCGCTCGGGGCCTCCGGGCAGCGGGAGGTTGGGAGGCTGCCGAGCTCCCCGCCGCGCCGCCGCTGGTCGAGCGCGCGCTACGTCGTTCCGAGGTCGGGGCGTCGGCCAACGCCCGCGCGCCGCTCTCCTCGGCTCCGCTCGCTTGGCTCGCTCGGCCGGCGCCTGACGAGGCCGCGTCTCCTCTCGATTCCCCTGCCGACGCGGTCGCTCGCGCGGCGCGGCCCGCGGCGCATCCGGTGGCGGCTGTCCGCAGGGAGCGCGTGTCCGTGGCTCCGGCTGCGCCGGTGGCACAGCGCGCTGATCCGGTCGTCTTTTCGCCGAAGTCCGGCCCCCGAGCACCGGGCAGCCCCGCGCCGGGGATGGCCGTTCGTGGCGAGGCGCCCCGCACGCCGGCGCGCGCTGCAACGGTTCGGGCAGCGCTCCGCGGGGAACGGTCGAGCACGCGCCTCGCGGCCTCGCCCGTGCTGGCCACCGCGGTCGCTCCGGCCCTCCGTTTTGCGGCGGTCGAAGGTCGTCTCGAGGCCGAAGCCGCGCCCTCGGCGCCGAGCCCGACGTGGCGCCCGACGGCCAGGGTCCAACGCCGGCTCGCGGCACCCCGAGCGCAGGCCGGGTCGCCCCGCGGCCCGCGGCCGGCGGTCCCCGCCCGGCACCCAGATCCGGAGCGCGAGGTCGTTGTCGACGAGTCGGTCGCTCGGGTCGGGTCGGCCGCCCACGCGGCGGCGCGCGCCGAGCCGGCCGAGCGTTCGGATTCCCGGGGCGCCGGGCTCTTGTCCCCCGCCCCGATGGCCCACGTGGCCTGGGCGCGCGCGGTCGAGGCCGATCAGGTTGCTGAGGCCACGCCGAGCGGGCGCCCGGATGTGACCGACGCGCTCGGCCCTGCTCACCGGCGAACCCGCGGGGTTCGGGGCGCAGTCGAGGCCGTACAGCCGACTGCGGCGTCGCTCCGACGGTCACCCACATCGACGGGAACCGCGGCCCCCGGCGCGGTCGAGGCCGGGCAGCCTTCGGCGTCGCCCGGCGTGATTGCGCGCGGTTCGGCGCGGGTTGCGGTTGGTGCAGCGGCATCCTCACCCCTCCTCCGTCAGCTCGCGGCGCCGTCACTCCTCCTCGCTGCGCCGGTCGACGCCGCATCGACGCCGGCGCGGGCCCGCTTGCACGTCTCGTCGGCCGTGGAAACCGCGGCAGCGCGTGCCGAGGCGCCTCGCCCGTCGAGCCCGGGGGTGCAGCTTTCGGCTTCGCCGGTCGTTCGTCGGGGGGCGGCGGTTCCCCGCATTCGGCCGGTCAGCCGGCGCAGTTCGCTCGACGGTTCGGCGTCGGCGTCGCCCGCCGGCCTCGACGCCGAAGCCTCGCTCCCACCAGCCCCGGTAGGCGCCACGCGCCGTGCCGCGTCGCGCGCTCCGCTCCCGGCACCGGCGGCGGGCGATGGCACGCTGGGCGCCGTGCTGCGCACCTTGCTCCGCGACGCTCCGGTTCCCGGAGAGCGCTCGCTGGTTCCTCGGGTCAGCGGACTCGCCAGCCGGGTGGGCACCTTGGCCGTGCCGACGAGCGCGGTGTCCGAGCCGGCGCTTCCCGGGGAGGCTTCGGTTTCGGCCCGGGCATCGGGGCGCGCAGTCCCCCGAACCGCGTCGCGCGCGGTCGCGCCGCCGGTGCGGCCGGCTCGGATCGCCTCTCCACCAGCGCTCCGGGGACTGGACGGCGGTCACGGAGTCGCGCCGGTGGGCGCGTCTCAGGTCACCTCTCGCGCAGCGCTCCGGGGACTGGACGGCGGTCACGGAGTCGCAACGCCGGTACGCGCGCATCAGGTCGCCCCGCTGCTCGCCCTCGCCGTCGGCCCGGCCCGGGACGCGGGCGAGATCGCGACGGGGCCGGTGGGCCGTGCGGCGTCGCGGGGAGCGAACACGGTCGCGACGGTCGCCGCAGTGCGCCGCGTCGTCGCCGAGGCGGTGATCGGACAGCACCTCGTCCGCACCGCACCGGCGCCGCTCGGAGCGCTGGGGGATCGCCCGACCATCGAGGCGCGCGTCTCGCGTAGCGAAGGCGGCCGCATCGAGCGCGCTGCGGTGCGTCGGGTGGCTCCCGGCGCGGATCCGACTCTTCCGGCTGCGCTTCGGATGGCGCTCGCGACGGGGCAGGTCCTTTCGGGTCCCGTCGAATGGGCGGAATCCCGCGGCGCCGCGCCGGTGGCCGCTCGCCGGGCCCCAGGGGGACGCGCCGCCCGCCGCGCCGAGGGGGTTCCCGCCCGGCTCGGCCCGGTGGCCGGCGAGCTCGTGGTCCGCGGAACCCGTCCCACCCTGGTCGACCGTCGGCCGCCCCGGCAACTCGCGGGACTGAACCCGGCGCTTCCTGCGGGTTTCGACGTCCCGGTGACCGCGGGTGGGCCCGTGGCTCCCGACGCCGCTGCGCGGGTTCAGGCCCGGGTCCGACGCCCGCTGTCCGGCCAGGCGCGGCGGCTAGCGCCTTTGGTCGACGGTCCAGTGGGTGGATCGCCTCGCGCCGGTGTGCCCTCCGCGCGTGAACTGCCGGTGCTGGCGTTCGAGCCGCGCGTCGAGCGGGCCGAGGTGGCGCCGGCCTGGGCCGAGCGCGCCGAGGCGGATCGCGTCTGGTCCGAACCGCGCCGCGCCGACCGGCGGGCGGCCCAGCGCAGCCTCCGGCGGGTGGCCGGCGGCAAGTCCGCTGATCGGCCGGCGGCCGCCGCGGCGTTCTCGGCCTTGGCTCGGGCGGACCGTCCCGAGGACCTCGTCAAGGTGATCCTCGAGCAGTCCAACGTCGGGAGCTTGCTGCGCGATCTCCCCGAGCCTGCTGCTCGGATCGTCGATCGGATCGTCCAGCTCGGACAACGCGCTCTCCCCACGGAGGCGGTTGGCGGTTCCGCCGCAGCTTCCGGTTCGGAGGCCCCGGCGACTTCCTTTTATCAGCGGCAGGTGAAGGCCAAGCCGTCGCGGCGAACCCTGCCGGCGACCGACACCTCCTACCTCAAGCGCGGCGGGTCTAGGTCCACCGCGGCGACCGCGACGTCTACCAACGGGCTCGCTGCCGGCGGGATGACCAAGCTCGCCAACCGCCTCATGAAGCTGATCCATCTCGCCGAGGCCGATCGCCGACTCACCGACGCGCAGGCGCAGGTCAGCATGGCGGCCGACAGTCAGCAGGCGAGGAGCGAAGCGGGTCACGAAAACCTCGACGGGGCCGCCGACGGCCTCGGCGACAGCAACAAGAACATTGAAGCTCTACAGAAGGAAGTCCTTCAGGCCGTTCTGCGAGAGCTCGAGTTGACCGCGCAGCGTCGCGGAGAGGAGGATCCCGATGGGCTCGGCATCTGGTGCTAGCGCTGCTTATTTTGAGAACCTGGACAAGGGCGGAACCTTCCAGGTCCAGTTCAACCCCAAAGAATTCAAGCTCAACGACAAGGCCAACTGGACGGTCTCGAAGGAGCTTGAGAAGGGTAAGCCGATGCTCACCTACGAGAAGGGCGACCCTTCCACGGTGACGATGGAGCTGATCTTCGACTCCACCGACACGGGCGGCGACGTCTATGCGAAATTCGTCAGACCCCTGCGCGGCTTCCTCTACCCGAACGTTGAGGATGAGGACACCGAAGGGAAGAGCATGGTGCGCCCGCCGTACTGCAAGTTCGTGTGGGGCAATTTCACCTTCGACTGCATCGTCGAAAGTCTTGCGGCGTCTGCGATCATGTTCAGTCAGGACGGCACGCCGTTGCGGGCCAAGGTGTCCCTGACCTTGAAGCAGGTGGAAGTCCTGGAGCAGAACACTGCGGCGAACAACAAGGATCTGACCCTCTCCTCCATGGGGTCGATGTTCAGCGGTTCGTCGAGTGCGGCCACCACCGCCAACATCGCTCCAGGGCAGACGCTCACGCAGGTTGCGCCCCGGAACTGGCGGGCGGTAGCGGCGGCCAACGGAATCAGCGACCCGATGAACCCGCCTGCTAGGCCGGTGGTGATCCCCCTGGATTCCGATCTGGCGGC
>CANLGQ010000111.1 GCA_947490265.1 Pseudomonadota bacterium
AGGTCTTCGGGCCACGGGATGACCGAGGGCGCGGCGGTGAGCGACCGCCGGATCTCGTCGAGTGCGGTCGCCTCCCGGGGGTCGACCGTCCACATCAGCCCGAGCAGGCCCCCCGCGGATTCGGCGATCTCCTCGCATTGAGCGCGAACCTCTCCGATCAGCCCGATCGGCAGGTCGGACCCCAACCCGCGATGGCGGTTGACCAGCGCGACGATGAGCTTCCGCGCGCGTTTCAGGGTCGCCGCCGACGGAGGGGTGGTCAGCCAGTCTCCGAGGATCCGGGTGCCCTCGCCTTCGAGGACGCCGTGGGACTCCGCGATCTCCAGGATCCGCGCCCGCTCCGCGTCCTGGATGCGGTCATCGGCCCAGGCCACCTGGATCAGGGGCAGCAGCACCACCAGTCGCCAGTGCTCCTCCGGGATACCCAGCGCGGCCAACTCGTCGCGAAGCCCATCTTCCGTCACGGCGGCCCCCTCCCCTGAGTGTACTGCAACCCGCCCCGTCGCGGTATCTTCCGCCGGGTTGGCGGTCGAGCCGGTGTTAGGGACGAGAGGTGATCCTCCTCCTCGCCGCCTGTGCCGCCGACCCCCTCGATCTCCGCGCGTCCCTCGTGCGCCCCGGATCGAACGTCGGCGGGGCGCTCTGGCTCGAGGTGGAGACCCGGGTCCCCGCCACGCTCCGGGTGACGATCGACGATGGGTTTCGGGAGCGGGAGGCGTTCTTCGCGGTCGCTGCGGCGACGCGTTCGGTCCCGCTCCTCGGCTTTCGCCCCGACAGGGTGGCGCGAATCGAGGTGGAGGTGGAGTCGGACGGCGCGGTCTCCACGGCCTCCTTGGAGGCGACCATTCCACCGCTTCCCGCCAGGTTTCCCATCGTCGAGGTCCTCGCGCTCGATCGCGCCCGGGTCGAGCCGGGGTGGACGCTCCTCGACATCAAAGTTCCGAACGACCGGGTGGACTACGTCATCGTGCTCGACGAGGAGGCCGTGCCGATCTGGTGGTGGGCCGCGGAAGACTCGGTCGGCGACTGCCGACTCACCGATCGGGGGTTGTTGTGGACGCTCGCGAAGGGGGCCACCACCGAGCGGGACTGGTTCGGGCGGCAGATCGCCGGCTGGGGCCTGGCGGGAACCGGAAACTGGACGGTGACCGAGGCGGTCTCGATGAACCACGAGTCGGCGCCCATCGCCGGCGGCTTCCTGACGCTCGATCCCGAGAGCGTGGCGGTGGACGCCTATCCGGTGAGCGAGGACGAGCCCGACGTGTTCGCCCCGGCGAACCTCGACGGCGGCGAGATCCTCGACATCGGGCTCGACGGGGAGACCCGGCGGCGCTGGCTCCTGTCTGACCTCCTCGACACGCGGCGCATCGGCTTCGACGGCCGGGATCGCCTGGGATCCGGGTTCGACTGGGCACACACCAATGGCGTCGTCGCGGACGGCGACGGGGTGCTCGTCTCGGTTCGCCACCAGGATGCGCTCGTCCGCATCGATGGCGCGGGTCAGGTGGACTGGATCCTGGGCACGCCCGCGGGCTGGACCGCGCCGTGGGACGAATTGCTGCTCCAACCCGTGGGAGAGGTGATCTGGCCGTACCACCAGCACGCCCCGGAGGTCGCCCCTGACGGCACGATCGTGGTGTTCGACAACCACCGCTTCGGGTACAACCCCTACGAAGCTCCGGTCGCGAAATCGTGGAGTGCAGTAGCCGGTTATCGGGTGGATCGGGTCGAGCGCACGGTGTCGGCGGCGTTCCGCTTCGACGCCACCACGACCGGACCCCTGTTCTCGTCGGCGCTGGGCGACGCCGACGTGCAACCGCAGACCGGAAACGTGCTCGCGGACTATGGTTTCCTCGACGACGAGGGGGGCATGCTGCACGCGGATCTGGGGTGGGGCCGCAAGGCCGTGCGCCTCGTCGAGTACACCCCGGCGGGCGACGTGGTGCTCGATGTCCGCCTGCGGAGCGACCTCGCGACCGAGAGCGAGGGGTGGAACACGTATCGCGCAGAGCGGATCCTGAGTCCGTGGTCCGCCTCGGGGGTAGATGCCGGGGCGTGGGTGCGGTAGAATCACCTCCCCGAGGGAGACTCTGGCATGGTGCGCTCGCAATTCGCCTCGTTGGACGAGGAAGATCGGTTGCGGCTGCTCCGGTTCATGTGCTCGTTCGCCTGGGCGGACCTCTCGGTGTCCGAGTCGGAGCGCGGGCTCGTGAACCGGCTCGGGGTGCAGCTCGACCTCACCGCCGACGAGCGCGAGCAGGTCGAGGAGTGGCTGCGGATCCCCCCTCCGCCCGAAGACGTGGATCCAACCGACATCCCTGCCGAGCATCGGCAGCTCTTTCTCGACGTGGCCCTGCAAACGGTCGGCGCCGACGGACACCTCTCCGATCAAGAGCTCGAGACGCTTCAGCTCTTCGAGAAGCTCCTTCCGGGCGGCTGATGCAGCGCCTCGATCGCGTGCTTGCGCGACATGGCCTCGGGAGTCGGCGGGAGGTTGGCCACCTCGTTCGCGCGGGCAAGGTGACCGTGGATGGCGAGTCCGAGCGCGACGGGGCTCGCCGGATCGATCCGTTGCGGCAGGAGATCGCGGTCAACGGGGCGGTCCTGCCCCCGCGGATCCAGTGGCACCTCCTGTGCCACAAGCCCCAGAACGTGGTCACCTCGACCTCGGATCCGCGCGACCCGTGCCTCCTCGACCTGATCCCCGAGGCGGTCTGGCGGGCGGACTACAGCCCGGTGGGTCGGCTCGACAAGGACACCACCGGGCTGATCTGGCTGACGACGGACGGCGAGCTCATCCATCGCCTCACCCATCCCCGATGGAAGCTGCCGAAGCGCTATCGGGTGACCCTACGCGACCCAGCGACCCCCGAGGACATCCGGGCGTTCACCACCGGGGAGATCGTCCTCGACGGCGAGCCGGTGCTGCCCGCCTTCCTCGACCTCGGATCCGACCCGCGCGAGGTCGGGGTTACCCTGCGAGAAGGACGTTACCACCAGGTCAAGCGGATGTTTCACGCGCGGGGGAACGAGGTGCTCGCCCTGGCCCGGGTGGGCTTCGGCCCCCTGACGCTCGGGCCGGATCTGCCAGTGGGGAGCTTTCGGCTCCCTTCCGACGCAGAGGAGCGCGCGATGTACGCCGCGGTCTCGCTCCAGTCGCCGGATGCCGACGGATAGGCTACGTGCCGGCGGGGGAAGCCCGCATGTCCGTCGCTCGTCACTTCGAGGCGTTGGCCGCCTATCGCGCCGCGGCAATCCGCATCGTGCCGACCGACGGGGACCCTGAGGATCTGGTCGGAGGCGGTGGGGGGCTGGAGACGGCGTTCGCCGCCCTCGGCCAGCAGGCGCTCGTCGGCGTGCTCCGCGACCCGGGGGTGGCGGAGGTCCTCCTGGTGGATGGCGACCTCTCGGTGGCCGTCGAGCGGGAGCGCGAGCGCGTGGGGGGCCGCCTCAGCGTCCGGTGGGGGACGACGACCGTGGTGGACGAGCCAGTGGAGATCCCGCCGGTAGATCGCGGCTGGGAGGGCCCGTGGTTCCGGCCCGAGCCGGCCTCCGAGGTGGAGGAGCTCGAGTCGGCGCTGTGGGATCCCGGGGTGCCGCTCCACGCCGTGGCCGACGTCGGGGATCAGGTGCGCTGGTACCGGGCCGGGCTCCACGGTCGCGGTGCGGGCGCCGAGCCGCTGCGCGGCGTGGTGCGCGCGATCGATCCCGCCGAGCTCGGGAGCCGGAGCTTTCAGCAGGCCCACGGCGTGAAGTGGAGCTACATCGCAGGGGCGATGGCTGGCGGCATCGGCAGCGTGGAGATGCTGCTCGCGATGGCGCGGGCCGGGATGATCGGCTTCTTCGGATCGGGAGGTCTGCCGCTCGAGGCGGTGGAAGCCGCGCTGCAGCGCATCCAGCGCGAGATGCCGGCCGAGGGAGCCTACGGCTTCAACCTGCTCCACAACCCGGCCGAACCGGCGGTCGAGGAACGGACCGTCGACCTCTACCTGAAGTACGGTGTCCGGAGGATCTCGGCCTCCGCGTACATGGGGCTCACCCCGGCGGTCGTGCGCTTCCGGCTGCATGGGATCCACCGCGGCCCCGATGGCCGGGTGATCGCGCCGAACGCCGTCCTCGCCAAGCTGTCGAGACCCGAGGTCGCCGAGCGATTCCTGCGGGCCGCTCCGAACGACATCGTCGGCCGGCTGGTCGAGATCGGTGCGTTGACCGCGGATCAAGCCGCGATGGCGCGGGAGATCCCCGTCGCGACCGATATCACTGCCGAGGCCGACAGCGGTGGACACACCGACCACCGGCCGCTCGTCGTGCTCCTTCCCTCGATTCAGCGCCTGCGCGATCGGATCTCCCGGGAGCTCGGGTGGAATGCCCGAGGCGTGACCCCGCGGGTCGGAGCCGCCGGCGGCCTCGGGACCCCCGCGGCGATCTGGGCCGCGTTCGCGATGGGCGCCGACTACGTGCTCACCGGCTCGGTGAACCAGGCCACACCCGAGGCCGGAACGAGCGACGTCGCGAAGAAGCTGCTTCTCGAGGCGCAATTCTATGATATGGCGACCGGCCCTGCCCCCGACATGTTCGAGATCGGCGCCAAAGTGCAGGTCCTCGGTCGCGGCACGATGTACGCCCAGCGCGCGGCGAAGCTCTACGAGCTGTACAAGGGCTACGGCACCCTCGAGGAGATCCCTGCAGTGGAGCGGCAGAAGATCGAGACCCAGCTCTTCAAGCGGACGTTCGACGACGTGTGGGCGGAGTGCCAGTCGTACTGGGGGGCGCGCGACCCCGCCCAGCTCGAGAAAGCGTCGCGCGACGGGCATCATCGGATGGCGCTCGTGTTTCGGTGGTACCTGGGCCAGACCTCGCGGTGGGCCCGGGTCGGCGACGCCGACCGCAAGCGCGACTACCAGCTCTGGTGTGGACCGGCGATGGGGGCGTTCAACCAGTGGGTCCTGGGCTCCCGGCTCGAGGCGTTGGAGGCCCGGTCCGTCGTGGCGGTCGCTGAGGCCCTGATGTACGGGGCGGCCGCCAACACACGGGTGGCGCTCGCCCGGGCTCAGGGGCTGCCGCTCCCTTCGGGAATTGACGCGGTCCCGGTGCTCCCGGCCGGTTAAGCTCTCTCAGTGATGCGGAGGGTGCCATGCTGGAACGGCAGAGGGACATGGTGATTCGGACCGGTCGGCAGGTTCGCGAACACCCCGGTCCGGCGCTCGCCGTGGTCGGGCTCGCGATGCTCCTGATCGCCGTGCTCGGCGGGAGCGCGCTGTGGTTGTGGACCCGCCGGCGGGCGGCCCGCGCGGTGGATCGGGCGGTCGACGAGGCGTTCGAAATGGCGAACGCCGGAAACGGCCCCGAACACTAGTTTTTCTGGACGAGGATCCGGAACGGGTTCAGGAACCCGGCGAGCGAAGGCGCGGATCGCGTCTGAAACCAGACCCGGCCGTGCCCGCTGAACTCCACCACGAGGCCCTCGGCCGAGAGGAAAAACGACTTCATCCCCCCTACCTTCCGCACCGTGTAGGTGAGGGAGTCATCGAACCCCACGACGTGCGTGGTGTCGACGATGTAGGTCCCCTCGACCCGGTGTTCGGCGATGGCGCCATACGAGCCGATCCACAGGTCGCCCTGCCCGGTGCACTTCAGCATGAACAGCCCTTCACCGGCGAAAAAGCTCTTGGCTCCTCCCCACTTGGCATCGGCCGTGACCGTGCCGGAGCTCGCCACGTAGGAGCCCCGCTGCACCATGACCGTGTTCCCCGACATCGGGATGTGCAGCATGTCGCCCGGCGTCGGGGGCGCAAAGTCGCATCGTTGCCCGTCGGCCGACGCGGTGTAGGTGTTCAGAAACACCGACTCGCCGCCCAGTGCCCGCTTCGCGGCCGCGAACAGGCCGCCTTTCATCGAGGTCTCCATCTTGACCCCGCCCGACATCCCCATCAGGGCGCCCGACTCGGCGACGACCGCTTCGCCTTGCTGGAGCGTGACGTGCAGCGAGGCGTAGTCGGGCTTGTTCTTGATTTCGTGCATCATGGTTCAGCTCTGCCGCTTGGGGAGGAGGGGACCGATCAATTGGCCGAAGGCTTGGGGGTTCCGGGTCTGAAGGAAGAGCGTCCCGGTGCCCCTGAATTTGCAGACCAGGCCTTCTCCGCCAAAAATAAACGACTTCCACGATTCGCCGAACTTGCCGACCGTGAACTTGAGCGTGTCTTCGAAGGCGACGAGGTGCCCGGTGTCGACGGTGAACTCGCCGTCCACCGCCACCCGCCGGATCGCGCCGAAACTGTTGAAGGCGATCGGACCGGTCCCCGAAGCCTTGAGCATGATCAGGCCCTCGCCTCCGAAAAATGTCTTTGCTCCCCCCCACTTCGTGTCGACGGTCACGTCGGGCCCCGAGCAGAGGTAGCTCGAGGACTGCAACATGAGCGCCTTGCCCTCGAGTTGGTACGTCTCGATGTCCCCCACGAGCGTCGGGGCAAAGGTCACCTCGCCGCCTCTCCCCTCGGCGGTGTAGCGGTTCTGGAAGAAGGACTCGCCCGCGACGAGCCGCTTGAGCCCGGAGAACAGGGCACCCATCATGCCCTGATCCGGCTTGCTGGCGGCTTTCGTCTCCATCCTCAGGTGGCTGTCCATGGAGACCATCGCGCCGGCCTCCCCGACCACCGTCTCGCCCGCCGACAGCTTCACGACCGCGAGCGCATACGCCGGCCGATGTTGAACCTCGATGTGCATGGGAGCTCCGGTCAGCCGCGGAAGAAGGGGGTGATCCACTGAATGAACGAGGACAGGTTGCGGGTCTGGATCCAGACCTTTCCTTGTCCCTTGAAGCGCAACAGGCGGCCCTCCCCCGACAGCAGGGTGGCCTTGAGGCCGCCAGCGCTCTTGCGGGTGTAGGACAGCTTCCCTTCCCACGCCACCACATGGCCGTCGTCGATGAAGTACTCACCGTCGATCGGGACTTCTTCGATCGCGCCGTAGGAATTGATCAGAAGGTGGCCCTTGCCCGAGCACTCGAGGAAGAAGGCGCCTTCGCCCGAGAACAGCATCGCGATGCCGCCCCAGATCAGCCGCTGCTTCACGGTCGGCGCGCTCGCCAGGAAGCTGCCGGCCTGGACCGTTACCTTTCGGGTGCCGTCGAGCTCGATGTCGAGGATGTCGCCGACGAGTGCCGGGGCGATCATCACGGTGGCGCCCTCGGTCCGCGCCTTGAAGATGTTCACGAACAAGGTCTCGCCGGCCACAAACTTGCGCACGAGGCCCACGAAGGCCGCGGTCAGCCACTCAACGAGTCCTCCGCCCTGCGCGCCGTTGAACGTGGTCTCGACGCCGAGGCCCGGGCCCATGGCCAGCATGGAGCTCCCCTCGACGACGATCGACTCGCCCTTCGCCAGCTTGACGGTCGCCATCGGGTACGACGGCCTCCCCTCGAGTTCGATCTGCACCTTGCCTCCCGGAGATGCCGGAGGGTGCCCCGATCTCAGCCGCCTGTCAAGCGCAGAACGGGGCCCTTCGGTTAGGGGCGGCGGGGAGGAGACATGGACCTGGATCTCGAGGCGAGTAACCCGAAGCTGTTTCGCATCCGGCACAGCCTCGCGCATGTGCTCGCTCAGGCCGTGACCAAGGTGCGCCCCGGAGCGAAACTCGGCTTTGGGCCTGCCATCGAGGACGGCTTCTACTACGACTTCATCCTTCCGGAGCCGCTGTCGGAGACCGACTTCCCCGAGATCGAGCGCGAGATGAAGCGCATCATCAAGTTTCGCCAGGCGTTCGCCCGCGAAGATCTCTCGGTGGACGAGGCGCTCGCGCGAATCGACGGGATGGGCGAGCCCTACAAGCGGGAGTACGCGGCGGAGCTCATCTCGAAGCAAGGTCTGAAGAGCCTGTCGTTCTACACGAACGGGCCGTTCGTCGACATGTGCGAAGGCCCCCACGTCGAGAACACCGCCGAGCTGCCGATGGAGGGGTTCAAGCTCCGGTCCATCGCCGGCGCCTATTGGCGGGGCGACCATCGAAACACGATGATGACCCGCATCTATGCATGGGCCTATGAGACGAAGGACGAGGTCGATGCGAAGGTCGCGGCACACAAGGACGCGATCGCCCGCGATCACAAGAAGCTTGGGAAAGATCTGGATATCTTCGCCATCGACGACGACATCGGCAAGGGACTGCCGCTCTGGCTCCCGAACGGGGCCGCCATCCGGCACGAACTCGAGAAGCTGATGGGGGAGCTCGAGTTCCTCGACGGCTACGTCAAAGTCGCCACCCCCCAGATCGCAAAGGAGCAGCTCTATTTTCAGACGGGTCACCTGCCTTACTACGCGTCCCATATGTACCCGCCGATGGAGCTACACGAGGTGCACGAGGGACAAGACGAGATCAAGGAGCGCTACCGGCTGCGCCCGATGAATTGTCCCCATCACCACAAGATTTTTGGGGCTCGACTCCGCTCCTACCGCGACCTGCCGCTCCGGCTCTGCGAGTACGGTCAGGTCTACCGATTCGAAGACTCCGGCGCGCTCTCGGGTTTGCTCCGCGTGCGCGGCATGTGCCAGAACGACGCCCACATCTACTGCACCGCTGACCAGATCGTGGAGGAGTTCGCCAAGGTGATGCGGCTTCACTTGCGGGTCTACGACGTGCTCGGCCTGCCGCGCGATCGGTACTTCTTCCGGTTCTCGACGTGGGATCCGGCGGATCCGAAGGGAAAGGAGAAGTTCGTCGACGACCCACCGGCGTGGGCCAAGACCGAGCAGCAGGTTCGGGAGGCGATGGCGCTGGTGGGGCTCGACTACGTGGAGGCCCCCGGCGAAGGGGCGTTCTACGGACCGAAGATCGACGTGCAGTTCCGGACGGTTACCGGTCGAGAGGAGACGGCCTCGACCTGCCAGATCGACTTCGCGGTGCCGAAGCGACTCGGGTTGACCTACCGCGGCTCCGACAACGGCGAGCACGTCCCCTACGTCATCCACCGGGCACCGCTCGGTACCCACGAGCGCTTCGTGGCCTTCCTGGTGGAGTTCTACGCGGGTGCCTTCCCGACCTGGCTGGCGCCGGTGCAGGCGCGGTTCATCACGGTGGCCGACCGGTTCGACGCGGTGGCTGCGGCTCGGGTGGAGGTGTTGCGGCAGCGTTTCGTGCGGGCGGAGCTCGATGTCGGGGCTGACACCGTCAGCAAGAAGATCCGGAATGCGGCAAATCAGAAGATCCCCAACACCCTCGTGATTGGGGAGCGGGAAGTGGAGGACGGAACGGTGACGCTGCGCCGGTTCGGCTCGCAAGCCCAGAAGACGGTGCCCTTTGACGCGTTCGTAGAGGCGATCACCGGCTCCATCGGCAGCCGGTCGGACGAGCGGCTCCGCGGGATGATGTCGGAGGCCTGAGGCCGGTCAGGGCTCGCCGGGGGTCGCGCCTCCGGCGAGCCACGCCTGGATCACCGGATGATCCTCCGGCAACCGATCGATCGCGCGCTTTCGCGCCTCTCCGGCCCACTTCGCTTCGTCGCGCCGCTCGTAGGCCTCGGCGATGGCCGCCCACTCCGCGCCGTCCTCGGTGGCGTCGCTCGGAAACAGAGCGTTACTGCGCAACATTCGGAGGTTCGCGGTCAGTGTGTCGCGGTGCAAGCGAAGCGGCGCCTGGTACTCGAGCCGTAGATTGTCGTCGGTGTTTCGGCGCGCGCCGGCCGTGATCGTCTCCAGCTTTTCGCGGTCCATCAGGTAGAGCGCCACGAGGTCTGCGGGGCCGTGTAGCCCGATGTCGGCCAGCGCCGCCGCCGCGCGCGGGTTGGCGAAGAGGGCCTTCGCCCTGGCCATCGTCGGGCGGATCGGGTGGTCGGAGCCGACGAGCACGATGTCGGCCATGTCGTCGATCCCGTACAGGAGCACGTAGGGAAAGGTGTCGGCGAACGTGCCGAGCGTGGTGCGGAGCGCGTTGGAATCCAGGCCGTAGACCTGCACCCACTGCGCCCAGATGCCCCCCGGCTTGAGGCGCTGCCGGCCCTCGTCGAGGAACTCGGCCGTGTACAACCCCGCGACGCCGACCATCCACGGGTTGCTGGGCTCGCTGATCACTGCGTCCCAGGTCGACCGGTCGGCGAGCCGTACGTGGCTCGTGGCGTCGTCGAAGTGGAGCTCGAGCCGAGGATCCCGGAGGATCCCAAAGTTGTGCGCGTCATAGAACGCCGCGGCCTCGGCCATCGCCGGCTCCATCTCCACGACCTCGAGCCGGGCGATGCTGTCCACGAGGCCGGTCGCGCCGGCGGTCATCCCGCTCGCCAGGCCGATCGTCAACACCCGCTCGGGTCGCTCGACGTGCATCAGGGGCATCACCCCCACGAGCACCTGGGTCGGTCGATCCCCTTGCGAGGAGGCGTCGATTTTTCCGGAGTTCGCAAGCCAGATGTTGTGGGTGACCTTGTTGATCCCCACGGTGACCACCGAGGTCTTCCCTTCCCGGTAGAACACCATGTCGGGGCTCACGGTGGACTGCTTGATCGCCGCGCGGGAGTGGTCGGAAAAACGGCTGAGGTAGAGGTACATGCCCGATGTCATCGTGGCCTGATCCCACGGCGGACGAACGAACAGCACCGCGCTGCCCAGCGCGACCCCGAACCCGAGCGCGCGGGTTCGACCGGCGGCGAGCAGGCTGCCGAGCGCCTCGGCGCCAGCGGCCACCGCCACCGTGCCGGTGACTCCCAGCGCCGGCAACATCCAAAATCCGGCGAGGAGCGCCCCGACCGCACCCCCCAGGCTCGCTGCCGCCGCCAGGGTTCCGGCTGCCCGCGGCGCCGAGTTTCCGCCGGCCGCGGCGACGGCCACCGGGTAGGCCGCCCCGGAGAAAAAGGCTGGAGGGGAGAGGACGATCGCCGCCATCGCGATTCCGGTGAGCCAGCCACCTTCCGGGATCTCCTGCCCACCGGCGAGATCGAACGTCCACACGTACCAGTACGGGAGCTCGGCACAGATCCAGAGCAGGCCGAACGCGGATGCCCCTGCGCTCACGCGGAGCAGCGCCAGCAGGCCCGACCGGTTCGACACGCGATCGGCGAGGAAGCCGCCGACCCACCCGCCGCCGGCCAGTCCGGCGAGGGTGGCGACCAGCATTCCGGCGAACGCGTACACGGTGGGGCCGTTTACGAGGGCCAACACCCGGGTCCAGGCGACCTCGCCGACCAGGGCGGCGAAGCCCCCGAGACCGACGACGGCGGCCAGCCGCGCCAACGAGGTGCCGCCTTCGGGGAGGTCGGGCTCGGCCTCCACGCCTCGGTCGGTGATGGCGGCAGCGACCGCCAGCCCGAGGTTCAACGCCGCCGCAATTCGGGTGGTCGTCCCCAGCCCGAGCTCCGGGAGGAGGAGGAACCCCCCGACCGCCGCGCCGAGGAACGCCCCCGCCGTGTTTGCAGCGTACAAGCTCCCGATGCGTTCCCCGACTCCGGAGGCAGCGTCAGTGGCGAAGCGGGCCAGGATCGGGAGCGTCGCCCCCATCGCGGTCGTGGCGGGGAGCAGCGCGACGGCGACCCACGCGAAGCGCACGATCGGGAGCGCGGGGCTCTCCGCGAACCACCGAAAGGCGGGGACCCATCCCGCGAGAACCCAAGGGAAAATGAGGGCGTAGCATCCGATCCCGGCCTCGAGGATCGCCCAGGCCCGCAGCGGTCGGCGCACCCGTCGGGCGAGTCGACCGCCGGCCCAACCGCCCGCGGCGAGTCCAGCCATGAATGCCGACAGGACGGTGGCGATGGCGCCCGAGGTGGACCCGATCACTTGATGGATCGCCCGGCCCCAGGCGAGCTGATAGATTAGAGCGGAGGCTCCGGATCCAGCGAAGAGGAGCAGCAGCGTCCACCAGGCTGCGCTGCGGCGCTCGTCCATTCAGGGGAGGGCGCTGATCGAGAGCACGGTCCAGTCGCCGGGGTTTCCGACCCAGGCGTCGAGGGGGCCGGTCGGTTTATTTTCGGCAAGTACGCCAGATTTTAGACTGTAGCAGGTGTGGTCGAACTGAAAGACCCACCCGACCTCGACCGCGTTCGCCGCGCCGACGTCGAGGAAGGTGGCAAACACCGAGGGTTGCCAGTCGGCCGCCCAGGTACCGGGGTATTGAGCCTCGATTGCGTTGCGCAGGGTAGTGGTGGAATCCACCATCTCCCCCAGCGCGATGGTCCACGAACGCCCGGTGATCCAGTTTCGAGGGTCGCCGCCGTTGAATGTCCCACAGTCGGTCCACCCGTCGTTGGCCTGGGCGGAGAAGTCCCACGACTCGAAGATGGCCTGACCGCTGGGGGTCGCTGGGCTTCCGGTCGGTGTCAGCGTGTCGCTCCCGTCGAAAATGACCGAGCACATCGGGGCCGGGGTGGCGTTGTAAAAGGTGAAGA
>CANLGQ010000112.1 GCA_947490265.1 Pseudomonadota bacterium
ACGGCCGAACTTCCGCGCGCTGCACGTCCTGACCCTGCCGAGCCGCCCCGCGAGGCGCCCCCCGAGTCCGTCGTCGCCTTCGTGCGTTCCGACCCGGACGCGCCACGCGAGGCACCGCTGGACCCCATCGCGATCTCCGACCGGGACACGCGCGCGACGCGTTCCACGCGCTCTCCGGTGTCGCCCGATCGTCCAGGGCCGCAGAGCGAGCCCACCCTCGGTCGACGAGACTCCCCCGGTTCCGAGACGGACGACCACAACGACGCCCCGGCGAACGATCCCGCGGCCGGCGTGCCTACCGGGCGCGCCCGGAGCGGTGCGCAAGGAGGCGATGGCGGTCGCGCGTCGATCTCGGACGGAATGGGCACCAGCGGTTTCCTGGGTGACGCGTCGGATGGGGGCGACCCGCTCCCGGGGGGAAGTCCTGGGGGCTCGCCGGCGGATCCAGCGTGGTGGCGACCGACGGTGGTTCGGGTGGTCATCCCGCGCCCGGTGCCCGGAATGGGTACGCCGCCAGCGGACCACATGAGCCCGCGCGCGGCCCGGCAAGGCGGAACGGACGGCCAGGGAACCGCCCCTGGAGCCCCCGCCGCCCCGGCGACCGAGCCGTCTCCTGCCGTGACCACCGCCCGAGTGCCCGGTACCTCGGACCCGGTGGATCGACTGCGGGAAGCGCTCGGCTGGGGGCCCATCGATCGGTCATCGCTCGGTCCGAGGCCGGCCTTTGCCGATCCGCGACAGGGTGCCGGTCGGGCGTCCACTGCGCCACCGCTGGCAGCCGACCTGCCCGCCTCCTGGGCGCCGGCGGCCGACTTGGAAGGGACGGTCCTCGGTCGGTACGTCGCGACCCTCGAGGAAACGGTGATGGCACGCTGGAAGGCGCAGGAGCTGATGATCAACGACCGCGCGCGAGGCGTGGGCGGGCCGGTCGGCGTCCGGTATCGCGTCGCCCCCGATGGACGGATCAGCGGCGCCTACCTCTCCTCGACGTCCGGGAATGCCGAGTTGGACCTGCTGGCGCTGCGCTCGATCCCCCAGCGGGTGCCCCCGTTTCCAGTCGACCTCGCGCGCCAGGCCCCCTTGTGGCACGAGGTCACGCTCCGGTACCGCAACCCGTTCGTCGGAACCTCCCTGTGAGTGGAAAGCACCTTTCCCACCCTCCGTCCTCGCGATTTCCGATCCACCTTGTCTAGATGCCTTCGGGCACCTACGTTGATGTTGGAGGCGGCTTGGCCCGAGTCCGACACCCCCGGCACGGACTGGCCCGCTGGATTCCCTTCGTCCTGGGCGCGATGGCGTTGCACGTGGGCCTGACGACCCTGGCGATCAGCGTCGCCCCTTTCTTCCCGAAGGCCGAATCCCCCCCGAAGAAGCGGCCGGTGTCGCTCGTCATCCTGCCCCCACGGGACCCCTTGCCACCGGAGGACGACGAGGCGGAGCGCGAGAAGCCCGAACTCGACGGCCAGATCGTCGAGACCGCGCCCCCCGTCGAGGAGAAGCGACCCGATCAAGCCGATTATCTGGCCGAGCACGACAACGCCGTCGAACGGGAGACCCGCACCCAGAACTTTGCGGTAAATCCCGAGGTTCTGGCTCCGACCTACAGTCGCGAGCAGCACGTGGCCCAAAAGGGCGAGGCGGTGGAGGACCTGAACGTCCAAGAGCAGTCGAGCGGCGCGACGGTCGGAAACAACCGTTTCGACCCAGATCGCGACGGCACCCTGACCTCGCTCCCGTCCCCGTGGGACCGAACGAACAAGCCGGGGATCGAGAAACCGGCGATGTTCTCGCCCGCCGGGGACCAACAGCTAATGGGTGCGCCACAAAACGACCGAATAAAGGAAGCAATTGGCGACCACCTCGCGTTGAACACCAAGGAGTACCTCTACGCCGGCTACCTCAAGCGGATCCGGCGCCTCGTCAACTTCTACTGGACGCAAAACCTCGATAATATGCCGTCATCAGTGCGACTTACCCGCACAGGGTACGACACCACGGTGGAGGTGATCCTCAACGCCCAAGGCGCACTCGAATTCATCGAGGTGACCCAAGCGTCCGGGAGCGGTGAGCTCGACCATGCGGTGGTCAGCGCCTTCCAGATCGCTGGCCCGTTCCCCAACCCGCCCGAGGGCCTGATCGAGAAGGATGGCCGCGTATACCTGCCGACCATGTCGTTCGAGGTCCAGCTCGGGGTCGCCGCACCGAACTACCAGGGGATCGATCCCCGCGCGGGCGTCCAATTCCCAGGGATCCTCAAGTCGCCCCGGTGACCCCCGCAGGGATCACGCAGGCTCGCGCTGCTTCGTGGAGAACATCCACGCGACGCCGATGCTCACGCCGTAGAGGATCAGAAGGGGCCCGGCGAGCAGGAGTTGGGTAATGACACTCGAGTCAGGCGTGACGACGGCCGCAACGACAAAGATGAGGACCACGGCGTAGCGAAAGAAGCGGATCAGGTCTCGCCCGTCGACCAAGCCCAACCGCGCCAAGAACCAGGTCACGACCGGGAGCTGGAAACAGGCTCCAAAGGCTAGCATCATCTGGACGATCGACGAGAGGTACCCCTCGAGGGACAGCGCGGACGTCACGTCGATGACCTGAAGGAGGAACGGAAACGCCTTCGGAAGAACGACGTAGTAGCAGAACAAGCCCCCACCGAGGAACAGCAAGGTCGAGGACAGGGTGAGGGGGACAACGACGCGACGTTCCTGCTGGTAGAGCCCCGGCGCCACGAACGACCAGCCCTGGTAAGCGACTACGGGCGACCCGATCCCGAGGCCACCGAGGAGCGCGACCCGCATCCACACGCTCACCCCCTCGAACGGGCTGTTCACGAGGGCCAGCCCCCCCTCGACCCCGGTCACGCGGAGCGCATCGTCGAGGGGCGCCCGGATCCACGCAATGATCTCGTCCGTGAAGAACAGCGAGATCCCGACACCGACCCCAACGGCGATCAGCGCGCGAATCAGGCGCGTCCGGAGCTCCTTCAGGTGCTCGACCAGGGGCATCCGGTGCTCGTCAACCGGGTCGGGCGTGCTCACGGTGGCGGCTCGCGCGGTGCCGCAGGCGCTTCCGGATCGTCCTCGATCGTCACGGGAACAGGCGAGGCGACGGGTGTTTCCACAGCGACCTGAGCGACCTGACCGCGAGCCCGCGCCTCCGCCAGCCGCCGGTCCCGCTCCTCCTCGAGCTTGCGCCTCCGCTCTTTCAGCTCCGCGGCTCGGCCCGTGGCGTCCATGCGGTCGGCCTCGAGCAAGAAGGCCCGCCGGAGTTCGTCGGCGGTCCGGCGAAGCTGACCGTAGCGCTTGCCCAGATCGCGTGCGATCCGGGGCAGATCCTCGGTTGGGAACACGAGGAGCATCAACAGCCCGATGAGGATTGCCTCGCCCCAGCCGATCCCGAACATGGCGGGCCCCTAACCCTTCCGGCCGGCGCTCGGCCCCTGCTCCACCGGGATCCGGCCCACCCATCGCACCCGGGGAGCGCCGGGGCGCCGCTCGAACGCGACCACGCAACCGCCGAAACCCAGGATCAGACTCCACCCGGCCGCCGCTCGCCCCGCGATCTCCTCCCCAAAGCCCAACGCGTGAAAGGCCCAGAATCCCGGAAGGGACAACGCAAGAACCGCCGATCCCAGCTCCGGACGGGCCACATCGGCTGACGCCGACCGGGCGATGCCGAAGGCGCACACGATGCCGGCGAGTGAGGCGAATTGCCCGGTCGGAAGTCCTCTGTCGAGCGCAAGGCTGGCTGCCACGAGCCCGACCACCGCGGGGGACAGGTCGCGCCACCGGCCGAGGATCCACTGCAGGCAAGCGAGGCCCACTGCCAGCAGGGCGAGCGCAGGGCCGGGTGGCGGGAGGATCGGCTGCACGCGTCCCTCTATCGCGCTATGGGCGCGTCTCGCCCGGGAGTCTGCCATGGCCAGCGCCGTTCGCCACCAGCCCGTCGCCTCCTTTCAAAGCCATCCCGAACGCTATCGTCATTGGAAGCTCGCGATCGACGGTGCGATCGCTCGCCTCGGAATGGACATCAAAGAGGAAAACGGCCTGCGTCCCGAGGACTACGAGCTCAAGCAGAACAGCTACGACCTCGGCGTGGACATCGAACTCGCCGATGCCATTGAACGGCTCCGCTTCGAACACCCCGAAGTGCGGGTGCTCGTCTTCGAGAGCCTGCTGCCGAAGGTGTTCTGCGCGGGCGCCAACATCCGGATGCTGGCCAGCTCGACCCATGGTTTCAAGGTCAACTTCTGCCGGTACACGAACGAGACGCGCCTGTCGCTCGAAGACGCGAGCCAGCACAGCGGGCTCCGATCCCTCTGCGCCGCCAACGGGACCGCGGCGGGGGGCGGCTACGAGCTCGCGCTCGCCGCCGATCGCATCTACCTGGTCGATGACGGCAACGCGGCGGTCTCCCTGCCCGAGGTTCCCCTGCTCGGGGTGCTTCCCGGTACCGGTGGGCTGACCCGGCTCGTCGACAAGCGGAAGGTTCGCCGGGATCTCGCCGACCTGTTCTGCACGAAGGCCGAGGGCTTTCGGGCGCGCGACGCGCTCCGCTACGGGTTGATCGATGGATCCTTCCCCCGATCCCGTTGGGAGGCGGGGGTTTCGGCGGCTGCCGCCGATCTAGCCGCGCAGAGCCCGACGCGCGCCAGCCAGGGCGTCCCCCTCTCCCCGGTAAACTCGCAGGTCGACGGGCGCACCCGGCGATATCGCTCGGTGGAGCTGACGCTGGACGCCGAAGCGCGCGTCGCGACGCTCACGGTCCGCGCGCCGGAGGCTCTGGCCCCTGCAAGCGCGTCGGCACTTCGCGACGAAGGCGCCGAAAGTTGGGCCATTCGCGTGTTTCGCGAGATCGACGACGCGCTCCTTCACCTCAGGTTCAACCATGACACCGTGGGTCTGGTGCTGCTCCGGACCGAGGGCGACCCCGACGCCGTGCTGGCCCACGACGCCGTGGTCCACGACAACCCGGGCGACTGGTTCGCCACCGAGATTCGGCTCCTCCGCGCTCGCGTACTTCGTCGACTGGACAACACCGCCAAGTCCATGTTCGCCATCGTCGACCGGGGAAGCTGCTTCGTCGGTTCGTTGTTCGAGCTCGCGCTCGCCGCAGACCGGTCGTACATGCTGTCTGACGACGAGGCGGGGCCGACGCTCCACCCGACCCGCGCCGCCTCAGGCGGAACCTATCCGATGGGCACCGCAATCTCCCGACTCCAGGCCCGCTTCGCGCGCGAGCCCCAGCGCGCGAAGGACCTCCTGGAAAGCGAACACCCGATGCACGCGGAAGAGGCGCTCAGCTCGGGCCTCGTGACCCTCGCGCCCGACGCGATCGACTGGGACGACGAGATCCGCATCGCCATCGAGGAGCGGATCAGCCTCTCCCCTGACGCGCTCACCGGAATGGAGCAAAACCTGCGATTCGTCGGGAATGAGGGCTGCGACACCAAGATCTTCGGGCGACTCTCGGCGTGGCAGAACTGGATCTTCCAGCGGCCGAATGCCGTCGGTGAGGAGGGTGCCCTCACCCTGTATGGCCACCCCACGCGGCCTCGCTTCGACTTTCGCCGAACCTGAGGGACGAGTCCGTCGGTTCCTGCGACCCGCCCGCCGCCGCGTTAGGAGCCTCCAGCCCAGGAGCCCTCCCCATGTCCTCCATCGACTACAGCGAGCGGATCCCGAATAACGTCGATCTCTCCTCCGACAAGCGCCTACAGCGGGCGCTCGAGAAGTGGCAGCCGGCGTTCATCGACTGGTGGAACGACATGGGCCCGGCGGGAGGGTGGCAGGAACGCGACGTGTTCCTCCGAACCGCGGTGTCGGTGGACAAGGGCGGATGGGCGCAGTTCGGCTTCGTGAAGATGCCCGAGTATCGATGGGGTATTTTCCTCGAGGCACCCGAGGCGGGGCGGCTGGTGGGCTTCGGCGACAACGCCGCCTCCCCGGTCTGGCAGGAGGTGCCCGGGGAATACCGCAACACCTTGCAGCGGATCGTCGTCACCCAGGCCGACACCGAGCCCGCGAGCGTCGAGCAGCAGCGCTGGCTCGCGCAGACCGGCCCGAGCCAGTACGACATCCGAAACCTGTTCCAGGTCAACGTGGAGGAAGGTCGCCACCTCTGGGCGATGGTGTACCTGCTGCACGGGTACTTCGGCCGCGACGGGCGCGACGAGGCCGACGCGCTCCTCGAGCGCCGCTCGGGCGACCCCGACAAGCCGCGAATCCTCGACGCGTTCAACCAGCCGTGCCCGGACTGGCTCACCTTCTTCTGCTTCACCACCTTCACCGATCGCGACGGGAAGTATCAGCTCGCCGCCCTCGCGGAATCCGGCTTCGATCCCCTAGCTCGAACCTGCCGTTTCATGCTGACCGAGGAGGCGCATCACCTGTTCGTCGGGGAGACCGGCGTGCGGCGGATCATCGAGCGCGCCTGCACCTTGATGAAGCAAGATCCAAACGGCGATGCGCGGGCCCAGGGCGGAATCGACCTGCCGACGATCCAACGGTGGGTCAACTACTGGTTCAGCTACTCGGTCGACCTGTTCGGCGGAGAAATTTCCAGCAATGCCGCCGACTTCTTCGCGGCCGGCCTCAAGGGACGGTACAAGGAGATGTCCAAGTACACCGAGCACACCGCGCTCGGGCAAACGCACGCGATCCCCCTGCTGCGCGACGGTCGCCTGGTGGTTGAGGACGTTCCCCTACGGAACGCCATGAACGAGGTTCTTCGAGAAGAATATCGTGACGACTGCCAAAAGGTTCTGGAACGCTGGAACAAGGCGGTGCGCGACCAGGGCGTGACCGACTTCGAATTCAGCCTCCCCTCGACGCGGTTCCACCGCCGGCAGGGCGTCTATGCCACCCACGCGTTCGACCCGAACGGCAACGCGATCCCCCTCGCGGAGTTCGAGGCCCACCGGGCCGAATGGCTCCCCTCAGACGCGGACCGCGCGTACGTGGCCTCGCTGATGAAGCCGGTCCACGAGCCCGGGAAGATGGCGAACTGGATCGCTGCCCCGCCGCGCGGGATCGACGGGCGCCCGCTCGACTTTGAGTACGTTCGCTAAGCGGTCGGCGAACCGCCTCAACTATCCCTTGCGGAAGGCGAAGGCGTGCTCCCACCGGGCCCGCTCCCGCGCGTGGTCCATCCGCTCCACACTGGCCCGCGCGACCAGGGCGAGGCCGGCCTGTTTTCCCGCCTCCTCGGTGGCCTCGCTCGTGTCGACGGTCCCGGCCGGCGAGAGCCCGTCCCCGATGAGGATGACGAGCGATCCACCCGGTCGAAGGTTCGCGGAAGCCGATCGCGTCCACAGGCGAGTGTCCTCGACCCAACGCTTTCGAGCCATCCGGGCGCCGGCCCGCCAGTACCGCCTCGCGCCGATCTCGTCGAGGCCCCCTGCGTCGAGCGCGTGGCCTTCGCCCAGCCAGATCAGCCGGAGGTGTTGGAGCGGCACGTAGTCGTAGGTGCTGGGATACGGGGGGCTCGTCAGCACGAGGTCGACCGGCTCGACCCGGACGTTCCGGGCGTCGGCCGCCCGGACGTCGGCGGCGGGCGTCTGGGCCGGAACCGCCTCGCGCAAGGCATCGAGTTTGCGCCCGAGATCGCGGACCTTCTTGTGGAACAGGATCGCCGTCGTCTCCGACGGTCGATCGTGCTTCTCCCGCTGGGCGCTCGTGTCGGACTTCCGCCAGCTCGTCTTCACCAGGATCGACGAGAAGACGGCTTCGAGCAGCGGCCGCACCGGACCCTCCGTCGCGGCGATGCCACGCCGGAGGCCCTCCAGCTCGCGCAGCACGTGCTCCGAGTACCACCCCTCCACCGAGCCCAGTATCGTGGGAGACGGTAGGTCCTTGCTCTCTTTAGCGAGCTCCGTGATCGCGCGACCCTGGGCCCGGAAGCGCGACACGACCTCGGCGGGAAGCACCGAAGTGCGGGCGCCGGCGACGCGCAGCGCAACCGGCGAAACGTCACGGCCGACGGCCCGGCGTCCGGCGAGCAGGGCCTCCACGAGAACCGTGCCACCGCCGCAGAACGGGTCGAGCACGGAGTCGCCGGGGAGCGCGGCGAGGATCCCTTGAGCAGCGTCGGGGTGCAATCCGGCGGGGTAGGTGTGGAAACCATGCGTGCCGCGGTCGACGGGCGCCGCGGCTTCGAGCGAAGCCACCAGCGCAGCTCCGAGCGACGGCTCTCCGATGACGACCGGCTCGAATGCCGGTTTGCCCGTTGTGGTCCGCCGCGCCATGCGTTGCTCCCCAGGGGCTCGGACGTAGCATCGCAACAGGCTCGAGGCGACCGCGCAAGGCGAACACCCCCACCGAGGGACAGGCGCGCGTCGGGAGAACACGGTAGCGGAAGAACGTGGGCAACGCGCGAGCCAGCGAAGACGATCCGCCGGTGGGAACCACGATCGGCGATCGCTGGTTGGTCCTCCGCCGGATCGCCGTCGGCGGAACGGCGGATATTTATGCCGCGAGGGACCTGGGAGATCGGTCCCGGGCCGCGCTCAAGATCCTCCGCCCGCATCTCACCGAGGACCCCCGCGCGCTCCTCCGCTTCGAACGCGAGTACGACACCGTGCGGGCGCTCAACCACCCCAACCTCGCTTCGGTCCTCGACCGGGGCTGCCTCCCCGACAGCCGCCCGTGGTTCGCGATGGAACTGGTGGTCGGCCCCACGCTCGAGACGCTGTTGCGCGAGGGACCGTTGCCGACTCAGCGCGCCCTCGCGATCGTCGGCCAGGTCGCCAACGCCCTGGCACACGCCCACGCGGCAGGCATCGTCCACCGCGACGTGTGCCCGTCCAATGTGGTAGTCCGACGCGGAGATCAAGCCACTCTGGTCGACTTCGGCATCGCCCTGGATCGCGCGGCCGAGCGGATCACCCTGTCCGGGATGCAGATCGGGAGCCCCCAGTGGATTTCGCCGGAGGCCGCGAGGGGAGATCCCATCGGCACCGCGGCCGACGTCTATGGTCTCGGATGTCTCCTCTTTGCCGCAGTCTGCGGTCGTGCTCCCTTTCTCGGAAGCCCCATGAAGGTTCTCGAAGCGCACGTCAGCTCGCCGCCGCCGCCGCTCGTCATCCACGTCGCGGGACTCCCCGACTGGCTGGACGAACTGGTCGCATCGTTGCTGGCCAAGAACCCGGATACCCGGCCGTCCGCGGCGCACCTGGCCGGAATCCTGGACGCCGCAGCCCAGGATCTCCGGGCCGCCGAGGTGCATGCGATGGCCGAAACGTCGACGAATCCGCTCCAAAGCTACCCTGTCGGGGTCACCCAGGGCTACGGACTCGCCGGTCCCCTGCAACCCGCTGAAATCCCACCGTCGCTGCCCCAGGAGGCTATGATATATGCATCGCTCGGCGGGGTCTTGGCGGTCGCTTCACTCGGCATCGTCGCGGGGGTATTGTGCTCTTTTTCCTAGGCGCCTTGCTTGGCTGCGGCGGCGACGAACGCCAGCGGGTGAAGCGCGATCCCTTCGCAGATCCCCGCCTGGGGATCGCAGCCGACGACCTCGCCGTTCTCCGCTCGGTCCCCAAGCGGATCGGCAGCGCCCGCAAAGACGAGGCGTCAGCCTGCGCTGCGGTCCACGCCACGCTCGTGGGCGCGGAGACCCTGCGCGAGGTCTTGGCGACCCATCCGAAGCCCGAGGACCGTCCCCTCCTCCGCGCCTTGGTTCGGCACACCCCTGGACTGGCGATCGACATCCCGGCCGATGAGGCCCGCGCCGGCGTGGGGACCGCCCGCGTGGACTGGCCAGCGCTCGCCGAGGCCACGGGCCCGAACGCCCCGGCGGTCCTTACCTGGGGCGCCTGGCTCGGACGCCCCCCGTGGGGCGACGCGGCGTGCATCGAGCCGGGTAAAGTAGCGCCCTGGCTTGGGCGAATGAAGAGCGCGATGGCGATGACGTGCCTCACCGAGGCGCTGGCACCGCAGGCGATCGCGAGTTGGGAACGCCTCGCCAACACCCCATGCTGGTGCGCGCAAGACCCGGCGGCCGTGGTTTCACTTGCCGATCTCGGCGAGCGCGTTCCAGGCTTTGCGAAGGGCGCAGCCCAACTTCGGAGCGGAGTTTCGGGCGGTTCCGGCGCTCGGGTCCGCCTCGATCCGAAGGGCTGCGAGTAGGAGAGCCGACCGCCGGCGGAGGGCCGCCAGGCGATCGAACCCAGCCGGCGCCGGGGGGTCTTGGGGGGCGGCGAAGCCAGCCCCCAGCGGGGTTGCAGGGGCAGCGCCCCTGCCGATAACCTAGCGCGGGCGCTTGCCGGACCTCGCCTTCCTCCGCGCCCCGGCGGGTTGCTTTCCTCCCTTTCCACCCCGGGCCTTGCCCGCCGTCGCCTTGCCGGTCCGAACCGGTGGCGCCTTCCGCGCTGTGCCGACCGCGCGCTGCACCAGCCCGCCGAGCGCCCCGCCGAGCGGACTCTCGCGCTGCGTTTCCACTACCCCGCGCAGTTCGACGACCTCGGCCGCGAGCGATCGCGAGGTGGACACCGCGTACCCCGAGACCACCAACGCGAGCACGCTCGCCAATACCGTCAGAACCTGTCCAATTCGGGTCGCCACGTCGAACGCTCCTGAAGCGGGGTTCCATCCCCTCGCCGCTCCAAGATAAGCTAGCGCCACCTGCCTCGCTCCCCCTTCCTTGCCTCGGGCTGCCGTGCTCCCCCTCTTTCACCAAGATGCCGTCGTCTGCGTGCTCGCCTCCGGCTCTCGGGGAAATTGTACCTACGTCGGTACCGATCGAGCAGGCGTGCTGGTCGACTGTGGGCTCGGGCCCACTCAGACCTTCCTGCGCTTGGCCGCGGTCGGCCTGGGCGCGGCGCGGATCGAGGCCGTGCTCATCACCCATGAGCACGCCGACCACGTCGGTGGGGCTGCGGTCCTGGATCGGGCCTTGGAGAAGCGGCAAGGCCACCGCGTCCCGTTCTACCTCACCGCCGGCACCCGGCGGGGTCTCCACGAGAAGGTCGTCCCCCGAGTCGACCGAACGGTGGTCGCCGGTACCCCGTTCGCGGTCGGTCGGTTCCGAGTGGAGCCGGTTGCGGTGCCACACGATGTCCCCGAGCCGGTGAGCTACACGATCGAAGTAGGACCCACTCGAGTCGGCGTGATCACGGACCTCGGGCGCGCCACGCGGCTTGTCGAACGGCAACTCTCGAGCCTGGACATCGCGGTGCTCGAATTCAACCACGACCCCGAGTTGCTCCTCGCCGGCAGCTACCCGTGGTCGCTAAAGCAGCGAATTCGCAGCAATCACGGCCATCTCTCCAACGAGCAGGCAGCAGACCTCGTGGCCGCTGGCGCGTCATCCCGCCTGCGCCACCTCATGCTGGCCCATCTGAGCGACGAGAACAACCGGCCGACACTCGCCGAGGAAGCCGCGCACCGCGGCTTGGCCCGCGCCGGGTGCACGGGGGTCTGTGTGGCGGTGGGACGTCAGCGGGAAGCGCTCCCCGCCGTCCGTGCCGTCGGATTGGAGCAAGAGGCCATTCCGCGGCCGGTATTTCGCGCCTCGCGCGCGCTCGCCCGGGCGCCAACGCACGACGAACACCACCGCCAAGGCCAATTGTTCGGCTGACCGCCTTGCGGAAGCGGGAGCGCGCAGGGTACGCTTTCCCCAGCCCTCCACTTCCCGCTACGCCCCCCCCCCCGCACCTCCCCGAGCCCCCATGTCTCTCGAACTTCCGCTTCCCAGCGGCTTCGCGAGTGCGTTGGCACCTGCCGAACGCCCCCTTGTCCTTCGGTTTGCCGAGACCGTCCCCGTCCTCCAGGTGCCGGACGATCTGCCGTTCGAGCCGCTCCGCGACTGGATCCGCGCTCGAATGCCCGAGCACCTCGCAGCCATCGGCGGCCGCTCCACTCGCCTCGACCTCGGCGCCCGCGAGATCAAGCTGTTCGATCTGCGTCGGATCGTTCACCTGCTCCGGGAGGAGTTCAGCGTCGAGATCACCGGGCTCTACGTCACCCAACCGGTGATCCACCGCTTCGCCGAACGGGAGCTGAAGCTCAAGCTCCTCCCCCTCGACTGGCCAGGGGACGAGCCGGTGGTCACCGACGTGCGCCCCGATGAGGTGGCGACCGAGGAGTTGAGCAGCGCTACCGAGCCCGCCGCGGAGCCCGTGTGCGGGGATCCCCGCCTTCAGACCATCACACTCCCCAATGATCTCGTTCCGACCGACCTCCTCCCCGAACCCGCCCGAGCCCTCCCTCGACCCTCGGCTCCCCGC
>CANLGQ010000113.1 GCA_947490265.1 Pseudomonadota bacterium
CCCAAAGGGGAAGTCCAATGTTCGCACTGCTCGCGGCGATCGCAGTTGCAGAGGATCCGGGCGACACCGACCGGGGTTTTTGGACGGGGACGCGTCGACGGCGACGGCTCGGGTTCGCTCGATGCGTCTGAGCGCGCCGCGGATCTCGTCACGACCGCCGGACGGGCCGCGCTCGATCTTCGCTGCGATCGCTATGTGGGCGAGCGGAGCTCGATCTATGGGCTCGTCGCCGGGTTGATCGATCCATTCGCGGGGTACGACGCGCGGACGCACGAGCAGTTGGGGGTCAGCCGCGGGTTCGTGGCCACGAAGACGACGACGCTGGTAGGGGAGCTGGGCTTTGATGGTGGCGGTGACGCTGGTGCTCACTGAAAACCTGGGTGTCACCGAGCAAGTCGAAGTGTACGAGAACGTCCTCGACCTCAGCGACACGCGCGTGTCCAATACCGTGAGCGTCCTCGTCAAGGCGAGCCAGGTCCTGAACCTCAAGCTCGGGCACACGCTCACGTTCGACAATGTCCCGGTCGAGGGCTTCGGCAAGCTCGACGCCACGGCCACCGCCACGCTGGTGGCTGCGGTCCTCTGACGGGGGCGCGCGGAGGCGGCAGGCGGCCACGCCCGTTACGGGTGGCCGATGCTCCTCGCGCTCACCCTGCTCGGTTGCGCTCCGGAAGCGCCGTCGAGCGATCCACAGCCAGCCGAGCCGACCGACACGGGGGCGCCTCCGGGCCCGTTTGGCTTCCCGATCCCGGAGCGCGACCGGATCTACACCCGCATCGGCGTCGATCACGATCCCGTGGTTCAAACGGGCTTGCTGGCGTCGCTGCTGTGTGCCGACTACCTCGGCCGCCCGTTCCCGAACTGCTACGACGAGCACGATGGCTCCGACTTCATGCTCGACGGCAGCTTCGAAGCGATGGACGCCGGCTCCCCCGACATCGTCGCGGCCGCCGACGGGGTGGTGGTCGAGGCCCACGACGGGGAGTACGATCGCTGTCACGCGGAGGTCACCGCCGTGTCGTGCGACGGGAATTCGGGAGTCGCGAACTATGTGATCGTTCAACACTCCGACGGGTGGAGGACGAAGTACTGGCACATGCAGAAGGACTCGGTCGCGGTCGCGGTCGGCGCCGCCGTCCGGTGCGGCGATGTGCTCGGGCGGATCGGGTCGAGCGGAAACTCCTCGGCTCCCCACCTGCACTTCGAGGTAGAGGATCCCGACCTCGTCGTGGTCGATCCCTACGCGGGTCCGCGGTCCCAGCCCACGTCGTACTGGGCCGACCAGGGGGTGACCGACGCCCTCCCGGAGCCGGGCTGTACCGCGCGCTGATCCTCGCGATGGTGGCGGGTTGTCACCCGTTCCACGTGCGCTATGGCGCGCCGGTGTCGCTGCCACTGGTGGGGGTGAGCACCGACGAGTCCCGGTGGTATCTGCCGGTAGAAACGCCACAAGGCCAGCAGGTGCTGTTCTTCGACACGGGCTACGCCCGCACGACCTGTGACGACCAGTTGGTCGCCGGGCTCGGCCTCCCGGTTCGGGGGCGGACCCGGATCCGCGGCGAGGTGGGTTCGGCGGTGGCGCGGCGTACCTGGCTGCCTTCGGTCCAGTTCGGCGAGCATCAGCTCCGCGACGTGCCGTGCCAGGTGCGCGACCTGGGGAGCACCTCGTCTATCGAGGATCCGGCGGAAGGGGCGGTGGCCGGCGTGCTCGGGATCGACGTCCTTCGCCGGTTTGTCCTCGAGATCGACCCGACCACCGCCACCATCACCCTGTCCGATCCACGCACCCGCCCTCTCGGGACGACCGAGCGCTTGCGCCCCGAGGGTGGGTTCGGGCCGCGGTTGCTCCTGAAGCTGGAGCTCGGTGGCCACACCCTGCGTCCGGTACTCGACACCGGGGCGGACCAAACCTGGGTTCGCGGGGCCGCGGCCGACCTCCAGGTGACTCAGGTGCAGCCCAGCGTGCTGGTGCGCGGAACCGGTGCGCCAGGCGGAGAGTTGCGCGATCTCCAGTATTTTCACCTCGACGAGGTGCGCGTCGCCGGCGCTACGCTCCACGACCTGGTGTTCATCGACCGCGACCGCCCGTGGTGGAGCGACGGCCTGCTGGGCCTCGATGTGATCGGGCAATTCCACGGGGTCTACGACCTCTCTCGTCGCCGCTGCGCCCTCTTCCCGGTCGTTCCCGCTGCGCTTCCCGCGTGGCGGCCCGGCCAACCCACCGCCGCCGCGATCGGCGGCTGAGGACACCCCATGCGCCTCGTCCTGCTGCTCCTCGCCGCTTGCGCACCCGATCCGCCGGGTTCCCAGCGCTCCCCGCCGACTACGCCCCCGGTGAGCTCCCCGCCCACGGGGACCACCGACCCCTGCGCCAGCGACGTCCCCGACCCCGGTCCTCCGACCGCGCCGCGCCGGATCCGCACGTTGACCGTCACGGTGGCGACCGGCCCGGGCGAGTTCGACGGCACCGACGACGACACGATCCAGCTGTGCCTTGCGGAGAAAGTCTGCTTCCCCTTGAACGGTGCGACCGGCGAACAGCTCGCGAGCCGGGCCACTGGGGTCTGGATGATCTCCGACCTCGACCTCGACCCCGCCGACCTCGACCGGGTGGAGCTGCGGGTCACCAACGGCGCGAACCAGTGGAAGCCGATCCGGATGGATCTCCGGTTCGACGGGCTTCCGGCCTACTGTGCCGCGCTCGACGTGGCGATCGGAACCGAGGCCGGGGAGTCCCCGGTTTGGTCGGATCCGGCGGGGCTGCACCTGGACTGTGACAGCGCCTGGGAGCGCCAGCTGACCCACGGCTCGCTGCTCGGCGCGGTGACGGCGTCGAGCGCCCTCGTCTGGGCGCGCACCGACGCGACGCGGCCCGTCTCGGCGCGGATCTGGCCCTCGACGGATCCGACCGCCGCCCGGGTGGCCGCCTGGGCCTATCCGGCGGCAGAAGACGACTTTACGGCAGAGCTTGAGGTCGGATGCCTGGAGCCGTCCACCGCCTACACCTACGAGGTGCTGGTCGATGGCGTCCCCAACGCCCCGGGCACCTTCACCACCGCCCCGCGTCCGGGCGACAAGGGGACCTGGCGACTGTCGTTCGGCTCGTGCTCCAAAGAGGAGAGCCAGGGGATCTTCGCCTCGATCCTCGGGGGAAACCCCGATCTCTTCGCCTTCGTCGGCGACAACCACTACGCGAACTCGGCCGACCTCGACACCCTGCGCTGGTATTATCGCTGGTCGCTCGAGCGCTTTGAACGCGCCGCCTTGGTCCGGTCGGTGCCGACCCTCGCCACCTGGGACGATCACGACTTCGTCGGCAACGACACCCTGGGGACCGCCCCGGGGAAGGAGCAGGCTCTCCGTGCCTTCCGCGAGTATTGGGCGAACCCTGGCGCGGGTCTCGCCGACGTCGACGGGGTGTTCTTTGCCCACACCCGGGGCGATGTCGACCTGATCTTCCTCGACGACCGGTACTGGCGGGGGGTCGAGGGGTCGCTGCTCGGCCTCGCGCAGCACGCCTGGCTCACGGAGCAGCTAGTCGCCTCGAACGCTACCTTCAAGCTGGTCATCGACGGCAGCCAGTGGAGCTTCACCGGCGCCGGCGACTCGTGGGACGACTTCCCCACCGAACGCGACGCGCTCTTTCAGACCCTCGCGGACGAGCAGATCGGCGGGGTGCTCCTGCTCTCCGGGGACATCCACCGCTCCGAGCTGCGGCTACTCGACGCGCCGGGCTACCCGCTCCCCGAAATCACCAGTTCGCCGCTCGCCCAGACCTCCCTCACGAGCTGTGCGGCGCTCGGCGGCGAACTCCTGGCCTGCGCCGATGGCGGCAACTTCTGGATCGACCTCGACGTCGACACCACCGCGGCGGATCCCACGATCACCGCAACGATCCGGGATCAGAGCGGTATCGCGGTGGGATCCGCGACCTGGGCGCGGAGCGCGCTCGAGTGAGCGGGCTCAGCGCCGAGAGGTGAGGAACACCGACAGGTCGATGGTGGCGCCACCGCCCGGCATCGGGCCCTGGGGCCCCTCCGCCGTGTAGCTCACGTCGGCGAAGGACCCCGGCGTCACCGCGTCGGTAAAATCGAGCACAAGCGGGGCGACGACCTTCCCCGGGCACCAGTTGGCGCGCCCATACCACCACGTGCCGTACTGGTTCGGGATCGTCCCGCTGAAGGTCTGGTCCTGGCAGTCCTCGAGCTCCCCGGTTTGGGGAAAGGAGATCGTCTGAGTGACGCCGTTGACGGTGAAGATGTGCTTCGTATCGCAGAATTCCGCGCAGTTGAGGCCCGGCGACATCCCGTGGCCGGTGACCACCACCGACAGCTCGGTGTGCGTCGCGTTGGCCGGGATCCAGACTTCCCGCGACGGGAAGTTGGCGAGATAGTTATCATCCATCCCCGGGAATCCGCGCCAAACCACTTCGGTGGCCGCGGGCTTCGGCACGCCCTGGGTCGACAGCCGGAAGTCGAGGGTGAGTTCGTACGGGTCGATGGAGTACGCGGCGAGGCGGCGAGTACCGCCGTCGGCCAGGAGCGGGAGCAGGTAGCTCGCGTCGGAGAGCCAGCGACCCTCGCGGGAGTACGCCGAGATCCAGCGTCCGATCTCGATGTCGCACACGTCGGGGTCATCGACCTGGCACAGCCAGACCTCCACGATGCGGTCCCACTCCGGGCAGGTTCCGACTTCGCCGGGTCCGACGCATTCCATCGAGAGGTCGAGGGTCAGGGTGTCGAACGCGCCCATTTCCTCGGCGGAGGGGAGGCGAACATCGGCATAGGTGCGGATCCCCGCCCATCCCGAGTCCTCGACCACCGCCCCGACGAACGACGGAACGACGGTGGCCCCGTCGGCGGCGGATTTGGCATCGCGCTCGGCCTCCCAGTTGTAGTGGACGGCCTCCCAGGCGTTCTGGGAGAAGTCGTCGGAGAAAGAGGGGGCCGCGCCGAGCATGCCGATGTCGCGGATCCGCTGGGCGCGATCGATCCCGAAGCCGTATCCGGGACTCACCAACAGCCGACCGACCCACTCGTCCTGGAGATCGGGCAGCCCGGTGGTGACGTAGTGCAGCCGGCGGCGAACCGCGTCCTCCTCGGCCTCGGGGAGCTTCTTCAGCCCCTCTTCCACGGCATCCTGGACCACCGCGAGGTCGGCGTCGATCTCGGCTCGGTCGGAGTCGGTGCTCACGAAGAAAACGTGGGTATTCGCGGGTAACCGCTCCCGGAACTCCAGGCCGTCGTCGTCCCAGATGACCCGGCCGACTTGGGACTGGACGCTCGGGAGGAAGAGGTAGGTCTCGCAACCGGTGAACGCCTCGGAGAACGTCCACGGTCCGTCTTGGGTGCGGACCGTGAAGTCGCCGGCGATGTCGAGGCGGGCCTCCCCCGTTCCGGCTTGCAGCGCGACCTTGGGCAGACCGAGGGCATTGCACGGGTCGGTCGGGCCGGGAACCGGCGCAACCGGATCGCTGGCCGTGCGCCCGCCCTCGTCGAACGGCGAGCACGCGCCGAGCAGCACGGCGAAAATGGCCTTGTTCATAGGTCACTCTCCGCGATCGTCGGGGTTCCCACCGCGACGGGAAAGTCGTCGAGGCCGCCCGGCGGTGGCTTGGCGAGCTCGGCCACCATCGGGATCCCGAGCAGGGTGATCTCGTATTTCACCAGGAATCCTTCGGGCGAATACCAGAACGTCTGCCGACCCTGGCCGCTGTCCCATTGGAAACCCGTGCACTGAACCGACTCGCCCTTGACGTCGAGCCGCGTCGGCCCGAGGCTTTTGACGGTGCCGGTCACGACGTCGCCGGACTCGGCGGACAGGATCCGGGCGGTTTCGAAGTGGGCCAGGGGGAAGCGGGTGTCGGGATCCATCAGGTCGGCGGTGGATAGATCGATCTTGCCGACCGGCCAGTCGGTCTGCTTCACCCGCCCATCGGCGTTCACCGAGACCGTCCACTGGGCGGGCGTGAACCGTCCTTGGACCTCCCGAACCCGGCCCCCTTCGTCCACGACCGAGGTGAAGGCTGCGGGGTCGGCGCCCACCGCCACCGCGGTGAGGCGCTGGCGCCAGTCGAGGCGAACCGAGCCCGCCTGGCCGTGGAGCTCGGTCCACGACTCGAGGACCCGCTGCTGAGCGTTGTCGGCCGCGACGAACTTCACGGTCACGCTCCGCGTTCCGACGACCTGACCCTTGACCGAGAGGTTCCAGGTGAGCTGTTGGGTGAGATCGGCGCCATGGGCGAGCAGGGGGAGGAGGGCGGCGATCATTCGAGAACCTCTCCCGATCAGGTAACATCGCTGCGCGTGCGCCGAGATACACAGCGCCCATGAGCTCACGTGAACTCGTGGACGGCTTGCGGCGCCGCGTGGGAGGCGAAACGCCGGTCGGCCCAGGCGGTTGGTTCACGCCGGGGTCGCGTCGGGTCGCCATGGCCTACCCGTCGCCGTATCGGGCTGGCATGAGCAGCCTCGGGTATCAGCGGATCCTGGCGTTGCTGCGCGAGGGCGGGATCGCCGCGGAGCGCGTCTTTCTCCCCGATGATCCCGAGGCGTGGCGCCGTTCGGGCACCCGCCCGGTCTCCTGCGAGACGTACAGCCCCCTCGGCTCGTTTCCCCTCATCGCGTTCTCCTTGGCGTATGAGCTGGAGATCGCCGGGCTCATCGAGATCCTCGACCTCGCCGGGATCCCGCCGCTGGCTGCGGATCGCGGCCCGGGTCACCCCCGGATCCTGCTTGGGGGCCCGATCTCGATGGCGAACCCCGAGGCCGCAGGGCCGTTCGTCGATGCCATGCTTCTCGGCGAAGGCGAGGAGACCGCCCTCGCCGGAGTCTCTGCCTTCTTTGAGGCAGAGTCCGGGGAGGCGTGGCTCAATGCGATCGCCCTCCTGCCGGGAGGCTGGGTCCCGTCGCGGGGCGGGCCGGTGCCGCCCATCGCCCGGGCGAACGACGACAACCTCCCCGCGCGCAGCGCGATTCTGGCGCCAGACGCCGAACTTTCCTCGATGTTCCTGCTGGAGGGGGAGCGCGGCTGCCATCGACAGTGCACCTTCTGCGTCATGCGGCGCTCGACGAACGGGGGCATGCGGCTCGTGGAGGCCTCCCGGATCCTCGACCTCATCCCGCCCGAAGCGCGAAAGGTGGGCCTTGTCGGGGCGGCGATCTCCGATCACCCCCGCCTCCCGGAGCTGCTCGACACCCTGGTCGAGAGCGGGCGGCAGATCGGGATCAGCTCCCTTCGCGCCGATCGGGTGAAGGTGCGTCCGCAGATCGCCCGCCGGCTTCGAGAGAGCGGGGCGCGCACGTTGACCGTGGCGAGCGACGGGGCGAGCGAACGGCTGCGAAAGGGGATCTCCAAGGGGACCACGGAGGAGCACCTGCTGGCGTGTGCCGAGATCGCGGCGAGCAGCGGCTTCGAGACGTTCAAGGTCTACATGATGGTGGGATTGCCGGGGGAAACCGACGAGGACCTCGACGAGCTCATCCGCTTCTCGCTCGAGCTGGCCGCTGCGTCCCGGGGAACCCGGGTCGCGCTCGGGGTGGCGCCGTTCGTCCCCAAGCGCCATACCCCGCTCGACGGGGCGCCCTTCGCCGGGATCGCGGTCGTGGATCAGCGGCTGGCCCGGCTGGCGAAGGGCCTGCGCGGGCGCGTGGAGGTCAGGCCTACCTCGGCCCGATGGGCGTGGGTGGAGTACATTTTGGCCCAGGGGGACGCCCGAACCGGGGAGGCGGTGTATCGCGCCTGGAAGGCTGGTGGTCGGTTTGCCAACTACAAGGCCGCGTTTTCGGAGATCGGGTGACCTTTCCCCTGCATGCCGGGACCCGCCGGGTCGACTCCCCGCTCGAGCTCGGCCTGCTCGTTCGGGCGGACTGCCGGCTCGGCGGCACGGTCGTGGCCGGCCTGCGCCCGTGGCAGTGGGTGGTTCAGCTCGTGCTGGGTGGGTCGCTCGAGCCCGCTATGGCGAGGGCACTCGCCGCGGGGTTGGTGCGGATGCCAGAAGCCCCTTGTGTGGCGGAGGGAGCCCGGCTCGCGGCCGCGCTCGGCGACCGGGCGATCGGGGACCTCCTGGTTTCCGCGCTCCGCGCGCACGATCCCGGCCTGCTGCTGGAGCCCGATCCCGCCGACCCCGTCCACTCCGTGGAAGATGCGATCCTCCGGGCGGTCACCACGCTGTGTGACCTCGGAGATCCGGTGCTTCGGCACGAGGTTCTCGAGCGCCTTCGCCATGCGGCCCTCCCGGCGGAGGAGGTTGCGGTCCTGTGCCGGTGGGGGGACGACGCCGAGCTCGACCTGTGGCTGCCCGCGGTGCGCGCCGAAGGGATCCCCGCCAACCTGCAGGAAGCGGTGGCCGGCCGGCTCGCGGAACGCGGGCGGGCGCGGTAAACGGCGACGGGGGCGCGCGTGGCAGATCCATGGATCGGGCTCATCATGGGCAGCCGGAGCGACCTCGAGGTCCTGGCGCCGGCGCGCGAGCTGCTGGTGGCGCTCGATCTGCCGCACGAAGTCCGGATCGTCTCGGCGCACCGCACGCCCGATTGGATGTTCGAGTACGCGGAGACCGCTGAGGCCCGGGGGCTCTTGGTGATCATCGCCGCGGCCGGGGGTGCTGCGCATCTCCCGGGGATGGTGGCGAGCAAGACCCTGGTGCCGGTGCTCGGCGTCCCGGTGCCGGTGACCGCGCTGAACGGGGTCGACGCCCTGCTGTCCATCGTGCAGATGCCGAAGGGCGTCGCGGTGGGTACGCTGGCGATCGGTGCACCCGGGGCCTTCAACGCTGCGTTTCTAGCTGCTCAGATCGTCGCGCTGAAGCATCCGGAGGTCCGCGAGCGGCTGGCCGCCTGGCGCGCGGCTCGGCGCGACGAGGTGTTGCAGCATCGAGACGTCCCGTGATCGCGCCGGGGCGGATCATCGGCATCCTCGGTGGCGGACAGCTCGGCCGGATGACCGCCATCGCCGCCCGCTCCATGGGCTACGGCGTGCACGCTCTCGACCCGGATCCAGCCTGCCCGGCGCGCGGAGTCGCCGATCGCGTGGTGACCGCCCCGTTCGACGACGAGCTGGCCGCGGCGTGGCTGGCCCACGGATGTGACGTGGTGACGCTCGAGATCGAGAAGATCGCCCTGCCGGCGCTTCACGCTGCCGCCGCGCGCGCCCCGCTGCGCCCCGGGCCGGCGATCCTGGAGATCGTGCAGGATCGCGGTCGCCAGCGGGCCTGGCTCGCTCGCCACGGGCTCCCGCAGGGGCCATGGGCGCTCGCGACCCACCCGTCCGAGCTCGAGGCCGCGGCGGCCGCGTTCGGTTTCGATGCGTACGCAAAGGCTTGCTTTGGCGGCTATGACGGCCGGGGCCAGGTTCGCATTCTCGGCCCGGACAGCGCCGCCGCGGCGTTTGCCCTCGTGGGCCCCGCCGTCGTGGAGCGCGCGCTCCCCCTCGAGGCCGAGCTCTCGGTGATGGTGGCCCGCCGCCCCTCGGGCGAGGTGGTCGTGTTCCCGCCGGCGCTGAACCACCACGAGGACCGGATCCTCGCCTGGTCGGCGATTCCGGCTCCGCTTCCGCCGGCGGTGCTGGCGCGGGCCGAGGAGATCGGGCGGACGGTCGCGGTCGCGCTGGCCCTGGAGGGGGTGCTCGCGATCGAGCTGTTTCTGCTCGCGAACGGGGATCTCCTGGTGAACGAGCTGGCGCCGCGCCCGCACAACAGCTTCCATGCGACCGAGCGGGCCTGCGTGACGAGCCAATTCGAGCAGCACGTGCGCGCGATCTGCGACCTCCCGCTCGGCAGCACGGCGATCCGCGAACCCACCGCCATCGCGAACCTGCTCGGTGACCTGTGGTCGGGGGGCGAGCCGAACTTCGCCGCGGCGCTCGCGATCCCCGGCGTGCGACTTCACCTCTACGGCAAGGCCGACGCGCGGCCGGGCCGAAAGATGGGGCACCTCTCGGCGGTGGCGGCGACGCCCGCGGAGGCGGCGGAGCGGGCCCTGTACGCGGCGGCTCTGCTCAGCCCGGCAAGGTCTAGCGCGCGCGACACGTCTTGAACTGAGGCGAGCAGATCACCTCGGTGGTCTGACCGGGCACGACGCTGATGGTCTTCGCGTCGTCGACCTCACCGAACGTAGCGATCAAACGGTATACCCCGGCTGGGACCGTCCCTGGGCTAAACGTCGCTCCCGAGGCCGACACCAGCACCACGCGGTCGGCCTCGCCGCGGATCACCACCTTGCCGGTGGCTGCCGCGGGGGGCGTGGGTACCCGGCCGGGTACCGCGGGCTTCGGGGGGGGCGGCGCGGGTTCGGGCGCGGCGACTGGCTCGGCGACGGGTTGCGGGGTGGGAACCTGGACCTCCGTCGCCGGCTCGAGATGGGTTGGCTCCTCCGGCGCGGGTTCGTCCACCTGGCCCGCGCCGAGGCCGACCCAGACCGCGATGCCGGTGACCACCGCGATCCCGAGTCCCGCGACCGCGAACGCGAAGCCGGCGGCCGCCCCGCCGAGCACCCACCAGGGCCGACCGGCGGTGGTGGTCGTCGATTTCGGCGGGGCGGTGCGGGGCCGATGGTCGGCGATCTGCCGGGCGCGCTCCAGGGTAGCCCCGCGAAACGCCGCGCCGGTCATGCTGCTTTCCTCGGTTCCCCGCCAGGTCGCGAGCAGGGTCGCTGCGTCGGGGCATCGCTGATCGAGCTCGCAGGTGAGCGCGCTTCGGATGGCCGCTTCCATCCGCTCGGGGAGCTGGGGAACCAGGGTGGAAGGCACCGGATATACCCCGAGTCGGACCTGATCGTGGAGTTCGAACAGGTCCTCGCCCGTGAACGGCCTCCGCCCGGTCACCAACTCGTACAGCAGCACGCCGAGCGCCCACACATCGGCCCGCACGTCGACGTCTTTCGCGCTCTTGAACTGCTCGGGGGCCATGTAAGCCGGGGTGCCCATCACCTGGCCGGTCTTCGTGTGCGACAGGCTGACCCGATCGGTGTCCCCCACTTTTGCCAGCCCGAAGTCAGTGATCTTGGGGACCAGCCCCTCAGGCGTGCGCGCGAGGAGGATGTTGCCCGGCTTGAGGTCGCGGTGAACGAGCTGGCGCTGGTGGGCGGCGCGGACGCCTCGCAGGATCCCCTGCACCAGGTGGTCGGCTTCCTCGAGCGTAAAACCGCCCGCCTCGAGCATCTCGTCGAGGGCCGGACCGTCGACGTGCTCCAGCACCAACCCGGGACAGCCGTCCACCTCGATCGTGTCGAACACCCGGACGATATTCGGGTGCACCAATTGCGCCTGGATCTGCCCCTCGGCCTTGAGGCGATCGCGGACCATCTTGCTGGGGAGATCGATGACCTTCAGCGCGAAGTGCGTGCCGAGCTCGCTGTGCTCGACGAGGTACACGGTGGCCATTCCGCCCTTTCCAAGGACCGATTTGACCACAAAGCGCCCAATCTTTGCGCCGGGTTGAAGTTCCATCCGGAGGCTGTGTAATCCGTCCCGCTCGTTCGGCGCTCGTTTGGACCGCGTGGTCGGTTGGAGAGCCCCAATTCTTTCTTGAAGAACCGAGTGCTGGTGACGTCTTCCTCGCGGATCCCGCGATGGCTATACTCACCGCGCCAGGGGACGGCCCCGGATCCGAGGAGGAGTGATGACGCATTGGTTTCGCGCGGTGCTCGCGGTCGCGGTCGTTTCGAGTCTCATGGCGCAGCAGGAGGCGTACGCAGGCGGGGGAAAAGACGGCAAAGGGCCCGACAAGGTGGGTCCCATCAACAAGGACAAGTACCCGAAGATCTATCGGTATCGTCCCCTCACCATGAGCAAGGGGATGGCCCAGGTCGGCCTCGGGCTCGATTGGACGCTGATCCCCGACGACCTCGGCGGGACCGACCTGATCGGCGCGGGACTGGGCGTCGATTATGGGCTCGCACCCACGGTGGATGTTCGGGTGGCGACCGGGCTCGCGCTGAGTCCCGACACCGACTGGGACCACCACTTGGCGCTCGGCGTCGGCTACCTCGCCTATGACACGGCGGAGTTCGATCTGGCCGTTCGGCTCGATCTCGACGCCCAACTCGTCGATGGGGGCGCCATCGGCGCCATCATCCAGGTGCCGATGCGGTACCTGATCGGCGACGTGTGGGATTTGCACGGAAACGTAGGAATTCCAGTAACGCTCGACCCGGAGTTCTTCATCTCCCCGAGTGTCAACCCGGGCGTGGGGCTGCAGGCGA
>CANLGQ010000114.1 GCA_947490265.1 Pseudomonadota bacterium
CAAGGGGGTGCTCTACCACTGAGCTACCAGGGCTGATGACGAGGTCGGCCCGCATGCCGGGTCCGACCGAGATGGAGCGGGAGACGGGACTCGAACCCGCGACCCTCAGCTTGGAAGGCTGATGCTCTACCAACTGAGCTACTCCCGCAACGCGCTCAACGAGAAAAGGGTGGGGGGAGATGGATTCGAACCAACGTAGGCAATGCCGGCGGGTTTACAGCCCGCTCCCTTTGGCCACTCGGGCATCCCCCCAGGAGAGTGGGCCAGCCGGCCCGTCGCAAAGTTCAGAGATCAGAGGAATGTGGAGCTGGCGAAGGGACTTGAACCCGCAACCTGCTGATTACAAATCAGCTGCTCTGCCAGTTGAGCTACGCCAGCCTGGGCTGAACGCGTAACCCCCACGAACGCAGGCGTCCTTATGCACGGCACCAAGGGATGTCAAGGAACAGGGGTAGCAAGGCTCCCGTCCGGCGGAGCCGCGTCGAGCACCAGGGCGGAAATCGAGGTAGTCTCTACAACTTTCCCTTCACGCCACGTCGTGATCTTGCGGGGAGCAACGAGGCGCTCGGCGACCGGTTGGTACTCCTCGTACTGGTGAACCAGATCGCCATCCTCGAAGCTGATCCGGACGACCAAGCCCGTCTTTTGGCTGATATCCAGGGTCATCGGGCCGGATGCTCGGTCCCCCTCGAATCGAAGGCTGTCTGCCGCCTCACCGGCGACCGCGGTGGGCTCACCACGCGCGAGGCGCGAGAACTCGGAGCGGTTACCTGCAACAGGGCCAAACACGAGGACAAAGGGTACGATTCCCGATGGACTGGCCTGCTCCAGGAGCTCGCGGGCTCGCGCAACGTCTTGCGGTTGAAACGGATCATGACCGGTCTGCAGCCACGCGGCGCCGCCCACCAGCCGCGTTTCGCTGTCGATCCCCGAGCCGGCGAGTACTTTCACCGCAAGTGAACGGTCCTCTCCCTTCCGGAGATACACGTGTTTCACCACCAGCCCACTCTCCATCCGGCGCTCGTACTCGAAGCGGACGGTCGTCGCCCGATCGACCACCGCCAGTCCGCCATCCGGCCCCCCGTGCGCCGCCACCGACCGCTGGAGGATCGCCGTCACCTCGGGATCCTGCTCTACCGGTGCCGATGCTGGAGCGGAGGCGGTCGACTCGATGAGGCCGACCTGGCGCGCCGACTTCCCATCGCGAACGAAGAGGGAGACGGGTAAAGCGATCGCCGAAGCGAGAGCTTTCGCCGCCTTCCCGGCATCCAACTCGGCGTCGGATTCGTCTGAGACGACCAGATACCGCCAGCCCTGATCATCGACGTAGCGACGAACTACGCGCACCGAGAGGCCCGCCTTCTCCCCAGCCGCCTGCTGCGCGATCGCGTCCGCCTTCGCGACGTTGGCGGGCCCTTCCACCCAGAATTCCTCCGCGCGAGCGTCTCCCGAAAGAACTGCCATCCCGAACGACACCGCGAGGCGCCACCCCGTCATCAAACCTCCACCAAGCGCCCTGCCGCTATATGCCTCGAAAGGGACCGCGTCATGGGAATGAGCATCGCGGAGATCGACCTCGTCCTCCCCGAGATCGCCGGTCTCGTCGGGCGGCGCCTCGATGGTGCTTGGCAACCCGGGCGCGACCGGGTGGTGCTCGGGTTCGGCACTGACCACCTCCTCCTCGTGCCGCGCGGTGACCACGCCCGAGTCCACCACGTCACCGCGCGACCACCGAACCCGGCGCGGCCCTACTCCTTTCAGGGAGCGCTGCGCGCGCGCCTGGGCGCGACGCTCCGGGGGGTGCTACGGCTGCCGGACGAACGCGCCGTTGATCTGATTTTTTCTTCGTTCAACCTACACCTTCGACTCACGGGTAGAAGCGGCGGCCTGTGGCTGCTGTGCGACGGACAACCGGTCGCGGCCCACGACGGGCCCGTGACCAAACTTTCGCCGTTTGCCCGTCACCTATCGCGTCCTGACCCGCCTCGGTTCGCGCCGGCGTCCCCCGCGCCCTGGGGCGCGAACCACGCTGCGGAGGAATGGTTCGCCGAGCGAGAGGTGGAACTCCGCCTTCGGCAGGTGCAGACGGGCGTTGTGGCCGGGGGCCGTCGGGCACTGGCCCGCCTGCAACGGCGACTCGAACGTCTCGAGGCAGACCTCCTGCGAGGCAGCAAGGCACCCGCGCTCCGAGAGGATGGCGATTTGCTGGCTGCGAACCTCCACCAGGTGCGGCGAGGCGCTCAGTCGATTTTCGTAAGCGATCCCACCGGCGAGACGCCGGGTAGGACCATCGGTCTGGACCCGCGACGCGCGCCGGGAGCCAACCTCGATGCCCTGTATGCGCAGGCCCGGAGGTTCGAGCGAGCGAGTACCCTCGCCGGTGCCCGCAAGGCGGAGACTTCCCTTCAGGCTGCCGCGCTTCAGGCGGCGATCGCCGCGGCTGAGGCCGATCCTTCCGCCCTGAGCGCGCTCGAGGGGTTCCTACCCGCCGGCCACGGTCGGCCGGAAGTGCCGGCCCGCGCTCCTTGGGTGCGCTGGGTCGGGCCCCGAGGGCAGGAAGTCTTGGTCGGACGATCGGAATTGGGAAACCGACAGCTGACCTTTCAGCTCGCGAGGCGAACGGACTGGTGGATGCACCTCCGGAATGCACCGGGTGCGCACCTCCTGATCAGAATGGCCAAAGGGCAGACCCTGACGCTCGAAACGCTACTGGGCGCTGGGCAGATCGCCCTGCACGCCGCGCGCCTGGGCGCCGGCGCGAGCGCCGAAGTGACCTACGCCCGGATCCGGGACGTGCGGCCCATCCCTGGCGAACGAAGTGGCCGGGTGAGTGTCCGCGCCGAGAAGGTGCTCTGGGTCACGATGGACCCGGTGGCGTTGGCGTGTTGGGCGGCAGATCAGCGGTAGGGCACGACGCCGATCGAGCCGACACACGCGACGACCGCGAGCGCGGCCAGGACCGCCGGAGACCGAGTCGGGGCTCCATGGCGTTCGGGCACGATCGAGTTGGCGCCTCCCAACGCCCAGAGCGTCAAGCCCCAGATCCACCAGCCGGACCAGGCCAGTCCCGCCACAAGCAGCGCGAAGCCAACGGCGACTCCGGCCGCTCTCGACCAAGCCGGAAACAGCGCCGTGAAGATGTGGCCCCCGTCGAGTTGCCCAAACGGCAACAAGTTGGCGCCCGTGATCCACACGGCGATCCACACTGCGAACGCGATCGGGTCTGCTGGATCCACGCAGTGCGGCGCGAGACCGACAGCCGCAGCTGCCCGCCACCCGAGCGGAAGCGCGAGCGACACCGGCGGGGCGCCTGCGGCCGCCGGAAACGGCGGCACCGCCTGGTCCAGGGCGAGCAGGACACCGGCACCCAGCAGGCCCGCAATCGGCCCCGCCAGCGCCATTGCCAGCAGACTTTCCCGATCTCGGGGTGGGGCGCGCAGCCCGAGTAGCGCACCGAACGTGCCAAACAACAGTGGCGCGGGGAGAAACAGCGGCCATGAAACCGGCATACCGAGGTGGTGTGCCGCGAACCGGTGGCCGAACTCATGCGTGAGGAGGATGCCCAACAGGGCGCAGGCGAAAACCGATGCGCGCAGCCAGACGATCAGGTCAGGCGCCGATCGGCTCCACAACGTGGCGTGGACGCCGGCCACAGTGCCCCAAGTAGCGAAGAACATCATCGCACAACGAAGCTGCTCGCCCCGGTCGGGGTCCTCGGCGCGCCGGAGGCGGGACAACCCGACCTCCCAACGGCGGGACGCTGGCGACGTCATCGAAGGGCCCCCTTGCCACAGTCAGGGAAGGCCGTATCTTCGAGGGCGCATACTCGCTTGCGAAGAGGCCGGGGCACCATCATGGATCCGTACAGCGTGCTCGGGGTCGACCGCAGCGCTGACAGCAACACCGTCCGAAAAGCTTACCGCAAGCTCGCCAAGAAGTACCACCCCGACGTGAACAAGGATCCGAAGGCGGAGGCGAAGTTCAAGGAAGTGAGCGCCGCGTACGAGGTGCTCGATGATCCCGAAAGACGCAAATTGTACGAGGAGTTTGGCGAGGCGTCCCTGGGCCACGGGTTCGATGCGAATCAAGCCCGCCGGTTCCGCGCAGGAGGCAGCCCGCTCGGCGGCGGCCCGGCGGGCGGTGTGGACATGGAGGATCTCCTCGGAAGCCTCTTCGGAAGTGGCTTCGGTGGCTTTGACCGTAGCGCCCCACCTCGCCGAGGAGCCGACCAGCAGGCGGAGATCCAGGTCGACTTCCTCAGCACCGTCAACGGCGCCGATCAGGAACTGCGTCTGCGCCGCGCAGACGGGACCGCGGAGGCGCTGAAGATCCACATCCCCGCCGGGGCGAAGGACGGGGGCCGCTTGCGACTGCGGGGGCACGGACTTCCACCGCGTGGGGGCGGCCCCGCAGGGGACCTTCACGTCACGCTGCGCGTGGCACCACACCCCATCCTCAAGCGGATCGACGACGACCTGGAGATGGAGGTGCCGATCACCGTCGAAGAGGCCATGTATGGGGGTTCGATCACGGTGCCGACGCCAACCGGAGACGTGAAGGTCACGGTTCCCCCCGGGGTCGCATCCGGGCTTCGGCTACGCCTTCGAGGGCGCGGGATCCAGAAGAGCACGCCTTCCGACCTCTTTCTCGTCCTCCGACCGACGATGCCGAAATCGGACGACGCCGAGATCCGCCAAGCGGTTCAGCGGCTGACCGCCGCCTACTCGAGCGACGTTCGCGCTGGACTGCGCCTGTAGCTACCGGGAAATCTGAAGCTTCATGACTGTCTTTCCACACCCGATCGTGTCGCCCGCTTGGACCTTGCACGACGAGATGCGCCTTCCGTTGTGATAGGTGCCGTTCGTACTCCCCAAATCGCGCAGGAAGATCATGTCGCGGCCGAACACCTCGATCACGGCATGGTGGCGGCTAACCTCGACGTCGTTCAGGGGAACCTCCCCCTGACGTCGCCCTACATGGACATTTCCACGGTTGAAGCGATACACCCGGCCGGCGTCTTGTCCCGCGACCACCTCGATGACGGCATTGAGCCCAGGTGGTAGCCGGAGGTCCTGTCCGATGACATCCACTGGGCCGCGCCGTTCGGCCGGCGCCCGCAACTCGACCAATTCCTCGTCGAGGAGCCAAGCGATCTCCAGCGCGTTGTTCCGGCTTTCTGCGGCATCGGGCGCCTCGTCGCCCACGTAGAGGAGCATCCGAGACGCCCCGACGACGATCTCGGCGCCGGGGTTCAGGAGCACTTCGCGTTGGACCGCTCGACCATCGACCGAGGTCCCATTCGTACTCCCCAGATCCTGAAGGATCCACCGGCCATCACGCAGGAAGACTTGGCAATGGCCACTGCTCACGAGCGGATCGTCGAGGATCAGATCCCCGCGCTTTCGGCCGATCACCATCGCCCGGTCCGCATGGAGCGGCACATTCAGACCGCGCCGCGCGCCGCCAACAATTTGCAGGAACGCCTGGTCCATCCGTTAGCAGGCACTCCGACTCGCGCGCTGAACGGCCGGAGCGCGGGCGGCCCCGAAATACTGATGAAACCGACCCGGAAGAGGACGCCCGAGCGCCCCTTCGAGGCGATTGCCGACTAGACAGGCGGCCTCCAGGTCGACGCCGGTGGAGACCCCCATCGACTCGAAAAGGTTCACGAGATCCTCCGTTGCCACGTTCCCGGCTGCACCCGGAGCATACGGGCACCCGCCGACCCCCGCGAGCGACCCGTCGAACATGCGAACACCCGCCTGCCATCCCGCGTAGGCGTTCGCCAGCGCGGTGCCGCGCGTGTCGTGCAGGTGCAGAGCGATCCGCTCGATCGGAACTCCGGAACCGACCGCTGCCTCGATCACCTGACGAACCTGCTCGGGGTGGGCCATCCCGGTCGTGTCCCCCAGCGCGACCTCGGAGGCGCCCGCGGCGAGCAGGGCCAAGGCAAGGTCGAGGGAACGCGAAGTGGCCACGTCGCCCTCGTAGGGGCACCCGAAAACCGTCGAGACATAGGAGCGAACGACCACGCCGTGCGCCGCCGCGGTGTGGATCACCCCCTGCAGCTCCGAGAGCGACTCGCGCACCGTGCGGTTCACGTTCTTCTGGTTGTGGGTCTCGCTGGACGACAAGAACGTCCCAATATGGCGGACACCCGCATCTAGCGCGCGCTCGAGCCCGACCTGGTTGGGCACCAGGGCCCAGTACCGCACCCCCGGGACGTGGGGCAGCCCCGCCATGATCTCCGCAGCGTCCGCGAGCTGCGGGATCATGCGCGGACGGACGAACGAAGTGACCTCGAGATCGCAGAAACCTGCCCCTACCATCTGGTGAGCGAGCGCGACTTTCTCGTGGGTCGGCACCACGGTGGCCTCGTTCTGAAGACCGTCGCGCAGGCTGACCTCGAGGAGACGGACCGCCCCTGCCATACTCACCCCATACGCCAGACTGTAACATGGCTCGATCGTTGCGGCGCCGACGCGGAAACGAGCGGCAGTGAGAAGCAACGTTCAGTGCGTTCCAGACGGCGAGCACGCCCGAATCGGGCAAGGGGCACGGCCACTAGTCGAGGTTGCACAACGCGTCGTGATGTTGAAGCAGCGCTCGCCGCTGCTCGAACGAGAGGCTCTCGGCGATATCAGCGATGGTTCCGACCAAGTCCCGACTGAGCTCGTCGAAGGACACGACCGCTTCCACGCGCAGGGCCTCGAGGGCCTCCCGATCCACTCGTTCGACGCTGAGGAGGCCCAGGAATTCGACATGACGGGCTGCCCGCTCGACGTGCCGATCCCAGAGAGTAGGGGCCGCCTCGTCAAGCGTGGCCTCGATCAACGCTTGCTGCTCGGAGGTGGCGTCACTCCAGCCAATCAGGCGGTGTGCACCCAGGTCCAACCGCTCCCTGAGATCCTCCTCGGACTGCGGGGGCGCCTGCATCCGCCAAGCATGGGCTCCTACGCCGGCGAGCGCCACGACGGGAACCAGTACCCCCGCGGCAAGAACCGACCAGCGTCCCAACCGCAGAAATGTCTCCATGAGGGCCTCCCTTTGCGACTGCACCGAGCACCGCAGCCACCCAAGTAGCTTAGGCGTACTGCGGAGCCGAGACATTGGGAGGCAAGTCGAGGGACCGCGGTGCGGCCATACTCGGCTTGGTACCACAGTATTCTGCCCCTGTCGAGGATCGATGTGCGCAACCACGCCTGAGCCCTGGTTCAGTCCCCCGCGGCGCGCTAGGGTGTGTGCCCGGCGCCTCGGCCGGGGCAGTCGATCGGAGGGAGCTTGTCGGAAAAGGCGGTGATTACCCTTGGCAACCAAACGTTCGAGTGCCCCACGGTGGTCGGGTCGGAGGGCGAACGCGCCCTCGACGTCGGCGCCCTCCGCGCCAAGACCGGCTATGTAACGCTTGACCCAGCGTTCATGAACACGGCTTCGACCCGATCGGCGATCACGTTCATCGACGGCGATCAAGGCATCCTGCGGTATCGCGGCATCCCGATCGAGGAACTCGCAGAGAACTCGTCGTTCCTCGAGGTCGCCTATCTCCTCATCTATGGGAAGCTCCCCACCTCCAGCGACCTCGCGACGTTCAGCTCGGGCGTTACCCGCCATACGATGCTTCACGAGGACATGAAGCGGTTTTTCGAGGGCTACCCGTCCACCGCACACCCGATGGCGATCCTCGGCGCCATGCTCCTGACGCTGTCGAGTTGGTACCCCGACGAACTCGACGTCGACAAGCAGAACCTCGACCTCACGATCGCCCGCCTGATCGCAAAGGTGCCGACCATCGCCGCGTTCGCTTACAAGCGCTCGGTTGGTCAGCCGTTCGTGCAGCCGCTTAACGGCATGGGCTACTGCGGCAACTTCCTCCGAATGATGTTCGCTGTTCCCGCCGAGGAATTCCAAGTCGATCCAGTGCTGGAGAAGGCGCTGAACCTGCTGCTGATCCTCCACGCGGACCACGAACAGAACTGCTCGACCTCCACCGTTCGGCTAGTCGGCAGTTCGAAAGCGAACCTGTTCGCCTCGCTCGCGTCCGGCGTGTGCGCGTTGTGGGGCCCGCTACATGGCGGCGCCAACCAGGAAGTCATGGGGATGTTGGAGCAAATCCGCGACGACGGCGGGGACGTGAAGAAGTACGTCGCGCTCGCCAAGGACAAGACGAGCAACTTCCGCCTCATGGGCTTCGGTCATCGGGTCTACAAGAACTTCGACCCGCGAGCCCGCATCATCAAGAAGGCGGCGGACGACGTGCTCGCCAAGCTTGGTGTCAGCGATCCGTTGCTGGCGATCGCCAAAGAGCTCGAGGAGGCGGCTCTCAACGACCCGTACTTCATCGAGCGGAAGCTCTATCCGAACGTCGATTTCTACTCGGGCATCATCTATCGGGCGATGGGCTTCCCAACCAACATGTTCACGGTGCTGTTCGCTCTCGGCCGCCTCCCCGGCTGGATCGCGCAGTGGAAGGAGATGCAGGAGGACCCGACGCTGAAGATCGGCCGGCCGCGCCAGATCTACACCGGGCCGGTGCTGAATCACTATGTCCCCCTGGCGGCGCGGGGGTAGCTGCCTTCACGGCAGCCGGTCGCCGGGCGGGTGTCCCGGCACCACAGGTCGAAACGCATCGGGGATCACGGCCGAGCCCATGCGCCAGCGCGCGACGGCATCCACCAACGCCTCTGCGTAAGCGCCCCGAAACGCCGGGTCTCTGAGAAACCGCGCGTCCGTCGGGTGGTCGTGGAACCCCACCTCGATCAGCGCGGAGGGCAAGTGCTGCCATCGAGGGGAGACCTCGGAGAAGTCTCCGAGGCGCACCGCGTCGACAGGCCAGCCAGGTGCCACCAGCCTGAGATGCGCGGGAAGCGCCTCCACGATCGCCCCTGCGAGCGAGAGGCTACCCGGCTGGGGATCGAGCGGGGGATCGCGCTCCACGCCGGCGTAGATCTCGCTGCCGCGTCCGCGCCCGGCGTTGGTGTGGATCGACAGGAAGATGGCCTCCTCCGGGGTCGGGCTCGCCCAGGTCGCCCATCGCGCTCGGAACCGAATGTCCGACGACTCGCTTCCATCGTCGAGCCAGAGGAGGGAAGCGGGTCCACCGAGGCTGGACTGCCGGTGGATCGGGGCGATCTCGGCAAGGGGAGCGACCTCGTACCCTGGCCCCGGGGCCCAGGAGCCGCCGCCGATCCGCACCGCGTCGGCGGACAATCGGCCACCCGCCCCGTCGAGCAGAACCTCGGCGTTCTGGCCTTCCGCGAGTTCGACGGTGCCAATCGGCCACCAAATCCCACCATGGCGCCGCTGATCGATCGTCCAGACCTCGTCCCGAGTCGGCGACCGCACCGTGTAGCGCGCCTCGGCCGACCGATCCGGGCTTGACACCCAGCGCGCGTAGACCCGCCACACTCCGCTACCCGGCGCCGTGAACGACCAAGTCGCCCGCGCCGTATCCTCGAGATCGCGCCAGCCGGGTCCCCACGCCTGATCGGCCCCGGCCCACCCGCCGGAGCCCTCTACCGCGAACCCCGCGTCGGCGTCGTCGACCAGGAACCCCACCGACCGGGGGTCGCGTTCTCGAAGCGTGACCACGGTGGCCCCCGCCTGCTCGAGCCGCCCAGCGAGATCCTCGACAACAAAGTCGCCAGTCCACTCGTCCTCGCGGACTCCGTATCGCGGGTCGCGCTGCCAACTCCACGCGAGCGGTCGCCCGTCGGCGGTTCGGTGCAGCAGGCGACCATGACCGGCGGAGAGGTACACGATGAGCCCGGCCAGCGGGCCGGAAGGGATGTGCAAAGCCACCGCCCGGGACGCGGGCTCCTCCGCCGACGCGTCGAACGGCAGTCCGAAGAAGCTGGAGAACAAGAAGGCGACGGGCACGTGCCCCCCTAAACCGCCAGGGCACGACACACACCCTTCTCGGAGCCGGGAACGAGGTCGTCGTCGCCGGCCGAACGGGACTGGCGGGCTGATCGGATTCCACAGGCTCTCTCTCCTGGGCGCTGGAACGCCTCGAACCGACCTCCCGCGAAGCGGACGGGCCCTGCAGCCGCTTCACAGCGGAAAGCAGATTCTCTCGTTGTCGGCACCCCCGCCGGTCGATCGACAGCCGTACCCCTCAGGGCACGCCAGATTGTCCGACACCTCCTGATTACAGTGCGGGAAACAGTACAGACCGGGACTCGACTCGAACGGTGCGCAGGTGAACTCCCATTCGTCATCCGCGTCGCCTGCGCAGTCGAGCGCGGACTGACAGGACCAGGTGCAGAACCCGCCCTGCTCCTTCTCCACACACTGTGCGGTAGCCGACTCGGGCACGAGCGACTCGCATTGCGCGGCCGCCTCACAGGCTGCATAGAAGTCGGTGCTCCCACACGCCACCGTCAACCCGACTATACCCGGCCAGATGCCCATTTTCAACCTCACCTCTCGCTTCATCATACCCCCCCGCGAGCGGAAACAGCGAACGCGCGGACGCGATCGGGCATCGCGGACGCGGCGGTCTCGAACGCCGTTCGGTTCGCGAAGGTCCCGACCAACCAGTCGAGTTGGAACAGGTTCGGGTGAAACGCGCCACCGGTATCGGCGAGCACGACGAGGCGCATGTACTCCTGACCCTGCGCAGCCCACACGAGCGCGAACAGGCTTCCAAGGCCCAGGGACAGGACGTCACCAGCCACGACCACGCGCGGATGCAGCAGGACCTTGTCGTCGCCGCCGTAGCCCTGGAGCCCGACCACCTCACGAAAATACCAGAGACGCCCCTGCAGTTCGGGCTGGCGAGCCACCTCCGGTCGCCAAGCCACGCCGTTGTTCCGATGGACGTTCAGCGTCAACTCGGGCCCGGTCGGGAAGACGACGACCACCGTGCCCTGCATCAGCGCCTCATGAACGGCGCTCCGCGGGAGCCATGCGAGGGCCCGAGCGCCGCCCGCGGCAGGGCCGCCCGCCTCGAACGCGCCGTCGAGGACCTCGCGTCGGGTGAAGCGGTAACGCATCAGGTCGGTTCGGCCGGCTACGTTCACGTGGAGCTCATCCGTGGGGACTTCGTAGAGTGCGCAGTCGAAACCCGGTTCGCGGGTCCTGCGTCCGGTCACCCGCCAAGCGAGGTACTTCGTCAGGCGGATCTCCCCTTCACCGAGCGCGATCCCCCGCGCCTCGGCGCCAGCCCGATCCGGAACCCATTGCCTGAAGCGAAGGTGTTCCGCCAAGAAATCCGGCGACAAGAGCCGCTGGGCCGACGCGCCTCGGTCGGCCCGTTCCACCTCCACCAGCCACCGAAGGGTGGCTTGGGCTTCGGCGTGCGACCCCGCTCCCGCCAGCACTGAGCCCGATGCGGCAGGGTCGTCTGGGTTTGCCGCAAGCCATCGAAGGACGTCCGCCGCTACCGACGCGAGCGGACCGGGCTCGGCCAGGAGCTGCCCGCGCGGCGGGAGGGTCTGCGTGAAACGGGCGGGCTCGGCCCCCATAGCCCAGGGCGACGCTGCCAGGAAACCAAGCGCTGCGCGCCGATTCACGCGGTCAACCGCCTGGCCAGCTCGTGGCCCAACGCGACGCCGTGGAGCGCGGTGGCCCGCAGCTCGAGCCGTCGCCCGGACCGCGGATCGTCGGCATCGGTGGCGAAGTAGCCGACGGCGGACAGCAGGTCTCCCTCCCAGGTCGCGTGACAGGCAGCCGGGGCGTTGCAGTTTCCCGAAATCGCTTCCAGAAAGGCGCGTTCAACTGCGACGCAGGCCGCAGTTGGGGGATGGTGGATGCGGTCCAACGCGGCGCCGGTGTCGGCGTCGTCGGCCCGACACTGGACCGCGAGCGCGCCCTGCGCCGGGGCCGGCACCATCACCGAGCTGGAGAGCCGCTCTGCGATCACGTCCAACCGACCCAACCGCGCAAGCCCGGCCACCGCGAGCACGATGGCGTCGAATTCTCCACGACAGAGCTTATCGATTCGCGTATCGACGTTTCCGCGGATCCCCCGGATCTCCAGATCCGGGCGGGCGTTCAGCAGCTGGAGCCGACGGCGCACCGACCCTGTGCCGACGATCGCCCCGGGCGGAAGCGCGTTCAGCGATGCCCCGATCAAGGCGTCCGCCGGATCTTCCCGCTCGGGCACGGCCCCAAACCGCAGCCCCCGCGGGGTCTCGGTCGGCATGTCCTTGAACGAGTGAACCGCGAAGTCGATGTCGCCGGCGAGCAGGGCCTCC
>CANLGQ010000115.1 GCA_947490265.1 Pseudomonadota bacterium
GGCCTCCGATGATCGCCCTGTTGGCACGTCTGGCGCTCGCCGAACCCGGCCGACCCGAGGACAGGACGGCCCTGGAGGCCGAGGTGGCGGCGTTGCGCGCCGAACTCGACGCGCTCCGCGAGGACCAGCGCGCGAACGCCAGCGAAGGCGAGCATCGCGGGGGTCGGGATCGCGTAGAATTCACCGGTCCGGTGGTGGTGGGCGCCGGGGAGTCCGTCGACTCAGCGGTGTCGTTTGTTGGCGACGTGCGGGTGCTCGGGCACGTCACCGGCCCAGCGACCTCGTTCGGCGGCGACGTCCACGTCTTGCCGGGAGGTCGGGTGGACGGCGACGCCACCTCATTCGGAGGCAAGATCGAGGTCGCCCCCGGGGGCGTTGTCCGAGGAGACCAGCTCCTCTATGGCGTTCCCCTCTCCTCCATCGGACCGGTGGTCGACGAGGCCGAAGCCTCGATGTGGGCCATGCTGTTGAGACGGGCCGTGCTGACGCTGTCCCTGGCGGGTGCCGGTGTTCTCGCCGTCGGGGTCTTTCCGAATCGCGTGGCGCAGGTCGCAGGGGCCATCGAGCATCGTCCCGTCCGCTCAGCGGTGGTGGGAAGCTTGGCGACCGGGTTCATCGTGGTGTTCTCCATCCTGCTGACGGTCCTGACCCTGGGGCTCGGCCTTCCCGTGTCTCTGCTCCTGCTCGGTGCGCTGTCCGCCGCGTGGATGCTGGGATTCGTCGGCCTTTCGCAGGCGATCGGGGACCACCTGCCGTTCGAGCGCAAACCCCACGGCCGATGGGTCGCGTTCCTGGTGGGCGTGCTGCTCCTCGCGTCGGTCGGCAGCCTGCCCTGGATCGGGTGGCTGGTGGTGGCTGCGGCCGGACTCGTGGGGATCGGGGCCGCGCTCTCCACTCGCTATGGCGGTACGGCCACCGGCTGAACCGCGGCGCGCGGTCGCTACCAGGCGAGGCGCACCGCAGCCCGCACCGCGTCGAGATCGGCGACCGGCACCGCGAATCGGGGATCGGCGGCGGCTGCCTCTTCGGCCCGACCCGACGGGGCCGTCCCCTGCTTCGCCTCGGCGACCGCGAACAGAAGCAGAAGGGCGGGACGGCACCGTGCGAGATCCGCGCCGGGCTGGAGCTTCAGCCCCCGGTCGGTGAGCGCAGCGACCTGGGCCCAGTCCCCCGTACGGGTCGAAATCTCGGCCAGTCGAAGGAGCGCCACCGGTTGATTCGGGTCGAAGTCCAAGCTGCGTTGATAGTGTTGCGCCGCCTTGTCGGCGCGCCCGAGGTGCTCGTCGAGCACTCGTCCCTTGGTCATGTAGGCCTCGACGACATCCGCCGGGACCGTCGCATGCACGATCACCGCATTGAAGATGGTCATCAGGCCGTTCCAGTCCTGTCGATCCTCAGCGAGCCGGCCGGTGCCCTTCAAGGCGCCGACGTGATTCGGAAGGACCTCGAGGGCCTTCGCGAAACGCTTCTCCGCCTTTTCCCCGCTCCCGAGGGCCCGCTCGACGAGGCCGAGCTGAGTGTAGGCGTTCGCCACCTTGCCCCGCTCGCCCTGTCCCCCGGTGACCTGGAGAAGCTGACTGAAGGCCTTCCCCGCCTTCTTCCAGTCGTTCATCGAAACCCAAACCGAGCCCACGGCTTCGAGCGCGAGTTGGTGTGCCGGATTGAGCTCCAGCGCGCGCTCGTACCGGGCGACCGACTCTTCCGCCCGACCGCCCGTCCTCAGCAGCTCGCCGAACTGGAACCAATAGGTCGCCACCTCGAGCCGCACATCTGGATCGTCGAGATCCTGGTTGTCCTCGACGCGCGGTTCGAGCGCCACGAAAACCGGAAGGGCTGCCACCGATTTGCCTGAGTCGACCAGCCAAGTCGCCAGAAAACGGCTCGCGACGTCGTTGCTCGGATCGAGCGCAAACGCCCGCTGGTAGAACCCGGCGGCGGCCTCGCGGTCGCGCCGCAGGTCGATCTCCATCTTGGCGAGGCGCAGCAGCGCCGCCGTTCGGTCGGAGGTCTCTGGTTCGTGCTTCGCGAGCACCTCGAGGACGCCGGCCGCCTGCTTCCACTCGGAACGGCCGCGGTATCGCGCCTCGAGCTTTCGAGCGGCTGCGACCGAGGGGTAGCCCCCCCCCACCGCTCGCTCGTAGAATCGCACCCCCTCGCCGGGATCCAGGTGCTGGGACGCAATGTCTCCCAGCAGGTCGAGCAGGGCGCCTTGCTCTTCGGGGGCAGCCAGGTCGACCCGGGTCGACCCGACTTCGACCATCGTGGCCCACTGGCCCCCCTGCTGCGCGAGCAGGTAGACGCGGTCGAGCGCCTCGGGGTCGCGGGGCGCGAGCTCCAGCACGCCACGCCACGCCTCGATCGCAATTCCTGGGTCTCCCCCCTGTATTTCAGTAACCTGCGCGACCTCGCGCCGGATCTCCACCTTGCGCACCGAATCGGCGAGCCCCGCCTCGCGTTGCAGGACCGCGATCAACGCCGGCCAGTCGTCGCTGGCCCGCGCCAAACGCTTCAGTCCGGCCATCGACTCGAGGTCGTCCGGCACGTGATCGAGCGCGTCGAGGTAGGCTTGCCGCGCCCCCGCCGGGTTGCCCATCGCTTCCGAGGTGGAAGCGACGAGGCGCTGACAACGAGCGGCATCTTCAGGTTCGACCGCCGTCTCGGCCAGCTCTCGGAGGAACTGCACGGCGAGTGCATGCTCGCCCCGCGCGGCGGCGATGCGCGCCAACGCGGTCGTGACCTCGCGATCAGCCGGAGCGTCGAGATGGAGCTGCCGATACAGGTCCCAGGCCTGCTCGGTGTCCGACAGCTTCTCGGCCAACAACCAACGGCGGCGCGCATCGATCGCGAGTCTCGTCCCCTCGTCGGTGGTCAGGTCACGCCGGCGGGTCAGCAGGTCGTAAACGCCCTGCCAGGCACCGTTTCGGGCAAGCAAGACCTCGAGGCGCACCAAGACCGGCAAGAGTCCGACCTCGGCCGCGGACGCACTGGCAGCGGCCTCGAGCACCTCGATCTGCCCGGCGAGATCGCCAGCGGCTTCGAGCGCATCCGCGAGCCGCAGGGCATCACCGGGAAAGGTCGCCTCGAGAAGCGCTCGGATCGCGGCGGAGTCGCCCCGCTGTTGCAGGATCCGGAGGAGCGTCTCGAAGTTGTCCAGCGAGCCCGGCCGGCCGGCGACCGCCTGGTGGGCGAACGGAAGCGCCTGGTCCAACAAGGCATCTTCCTCAAGCCAAGCGGCCACCCATCCCGCATAGGCGGCCTGCTGTGCGGCAGCGCTGGAGGACGTGGCGACCGCCCCGTGGCCTGCGATCCAGCCAGCCCGATCGCCCACCGCGAGGGCAGTCCGGGCCACCCCGAGGCCGGCATCGAGGGCGACCCGACGCTCGGACGCCTCGGCCAGGACCTTGCGGTACACGGCGAGCGAAGCATTGGCGTCGCCCGCAGCATCCAGGAGTCGCCCGCGCTCGAGCTGGGCTTGCGGGGCGTCAACGCGCGAGAGCAGCCGCGCACCGAGCGCGAAATCGCCGAGGGACTCGGCCATGCGGGACGCCGCCCGCAGTGGAAGTTCGGGCAAATCTACAGTTTCCAGAGAGGACAGTGCCGAAATGGCCTCCCCACGACGACCCGCAACAGCGAGCTCCGATGCGAGCCGAAGCGCCGCCGCCCTGCGCGCGGGGTTCGGCGGGCCAGCCACCGCGGCGGCATAGAATTCGATTCGGGCGGTCGGATCGGCGTCACCGAGCCGCAGGACCTCGATCGCCGCCAACGCGCCGGAATGGCCCGGGTCTTGTGCAACGAGCTGTGCGAGGTCTTCGGCCGCGCCGCAGGCGAACCAGCCCCACACCCGTTCGGCGGGGTCTGACGCGGTCTCGGCCCGGGCCCGCCAACGCTCCATCCGGCCCACATCGAGGTCAGCCGCCAGCAAGTCGACCAGCGGATGCGCAATCGCCAGGTTCTCCGCCGCCCGTCGGGCCGACCCCACGTCCCCCACCGCCTGCCATGCCCGCGCAGCGAGGTACGCCAGCGCGGGGACTTGGGCAGGATCTGCGCCGCTCATCGCCGCTTCCCACGCGGCACCCGCTGCGAGCCCGCCTTCGGCGACCACCCGTTCCAGCGCCCCAGGGTGGCCTGGGTCGGTCGCCAAGATCTCCACGGCCAGCGCCAGATCCACCGGCACCGCACCGGTCGCAGCCGTCCACCGCAGATCGTTTGCGCGACGCGGCTCAGACTCCCAGCTCGCTCGCGTCCGCGAAACGGCGGCAAGGCCCGCGCTGTTGCCCGTCGTCCGATAGAGCTGGGTCAAAGCAAGCGCGGCCAACCTCGCGGGGAAGTCGCTGCCGACCACCAGCGGCTCCCACGCCGCAGCCGCCGCCACCACATCGCCAGCAGCCGCCGCCAGTTCGCCGACGACCACCGCCACCGCACGCGCCTCGTCGCCGGAGGACGCCGCAAGACGAGCCCCCCAGGCCGAGCGCACCTGCTCCGCGTCGCCCACAGTCTTCAGGAGGCGCGCGGCCGCATCGGCCGCAGGCCAAGCCGTAGGATCGGCCGCCTGAATCGCCTGGTAGTTCTCCAGCGCGTCGCGATTCGATCCCGCTGCCTCTTGGGCCACGGCGAGTCGCCATTTCGCCCACAAGTCCCCTGGACCAGCCAGCAACGCGAGGGCGGAAGCGATACCGGCGACGTCACCGCGCGCCCGCTCAGCGGCCTCGAGTTCGAGGACCGCCGACGAATCGCCGGCGACAAAGGCTGCTTGCCACGCCGCGCGTGCGTCGTCCACCCGCCCCAGCTCCGCCAACTGCCGCGCCTCGAGCACGCGCCACCACGCCTCGTCGGGCCCACCCACCCCGGACTCGCTGCGATAGAGCTCGGCCAATCCGGCGTGGTCGCCGCTGGCGAGCAGCGCCGCTTCGAGACCGTTGAACGCGAGGCCCCAACCGGGGGAGCTCGCCGCCGCCCGTTCCCACGACGCCCGGGCGTCCGCGACGCGCCCCATGGACGCATAGAGTTCGGCTTGGTCAGCCAGGGCCTCAGACGCGAGCCAGCCGTCGGAAAGACGCGCCATTCGCCCAAGAACCTCAGTCAATGCCTCCGAGCGATCGCCCGTCTCCACGAGCAAGTCGCGCTGGAGCGAGCATGCGGCGAAGTGGTCGGGATCAGCCGCGGCCGCAACCTCCAGGTGCACCAGCGCATCTGCGGTCCGGCCCAGTTGGTGCCGCGCCAGGAGGGCGGCCTCGTACCAGGCGTCGGCCGCTGCGGCGCCCGGGGTGAGCACGGCGCGCGCCTCGACATGCGAAAGAGCAGCTTCCCAACGCCCCGAGGAAGCAGTCACCTCCTCAAGAACCCGATAGCTGGTCGCGTCCGCAGCGCCCTGATCAGCGGCGGCGCTGAGTAGCCTCTCCGCGGTACTCGGATCGCCGGCGCGGTTGATCGCCAGTTGCCCCGCCAAGGCGAGCCACATTCCACGGCGCCCCGGGTCCCTGGATCCCTCTCCCTCGAGGAAGCCGACAGCCGACCGCCAGTCGTCCCTCTCGGTTCCCGGCGTGAACCGGGCAAGCGGCGGCTGCGGGAGTTCCTCTGACGCGATCTCAGTGGGTCCAGAGGGCGCTTCCACCCGCGCGGGGGAGGGCGAACCCGTCTCGCGAACCAGAACCTCGGAGGGCGCCTCGACCATCTCCCCCTGCATCTCTTCGGTGCTTTCCAGGGTTGCAGCGTCGCTCCGACTCCGGTCCTCAAACGGCGTTAGCGTCACCGACGCCGACGGGGCTGCCGCGAGCGCGGAGATCGGCGCCACCGCCAACTCGGTGTCCTGGGTGAGATCGGGCAGGTCGGGCTGAGAGCCAGGCGAGGTGGGAGCCTCCGATGGAGGCGGAACGACGGCATCCGCCAGCGGCCACTCGACACGCGACTCGGGTGCGGGAACCTCGGGCATCTCGGGCGCCGGCCGCGGCTCCAGGGATTCGGTAGCTGGAAAGCTGGTAAGCGTCTCGGCGGGCTTCTCGTCGGGCAGCGGTATCTCCGGGAGCTGATCGAGCGAGAACATCAGCGTGGGCGCGGAGGTCTCGGCACTCGGGACCGGCGCCGGCGCCGGCGGCGGCGCGGGAGGCGACGAGGGGGGCGTTTGGACGGGCGCGGGAGCCGCTGCAGCCGCGGGTGCCGGGGGCGCCGCCGCTGACGAGGCCTGTTGGGCGGCGTCTTCGTCGACGAACCAGTCCTCCTCCCCACCGAAGAAGTCCTTTGCGGCGTCCACTTCTTCCTTCTTCTTCCCGGCCACGCTTCCTCCGACTGCCAGCACAACGCGGACCTTGGATAGCAGAGCGGCCTTCCGGAAGTAAAGGCGGACCCGTCAGGGGATGGACAAGTCCGCTGCCCCGCCGTTCCCACGGGGGCATTCCGAGGGGGCGCGCCCGCTCGATGCCCCGGGTCGCGGCGCGCTCCCCGACTCCCCGCCCAACCTGGCCCTGCCGCTACAGGCCGAGGGGGAGGGTGGCGAAGAGCAGCTTGATGTCATCATCCGTGAAATGGAAGCCTACTCCGACATAAGCCGTGGAATAGTCATACACGAGCCCGAGGGCGAGTTGCTCCATGCCGGCCTCGGCGTAGAGATGGTCGATCGGTTCCCACCGGGCCGCCAGCCGGATGTTCGGGATCCCGCTCGACTCGAGAGCCGGGTAGGCGCCAAAAGTGAAGTCGAACGCGTCGAGGTTGAACATCAAGCGATCCCGAGCGGTGTACCAGCTGACGCCGACGCCCCCACCCCCCTCCTTGATGCCAAGCCGAAAGCCAAAGTTAAACCAACGCTTCGCCATTTGGAACGTGAAGCGATAGTTCAGCTCGCGGGTCCACTCCTCGTAGTGGTACCCCGTGTCGGGATAGTACCGCTCGGTAGCGGTGATGTAGCCCTGTGGGTAATCGTTGACCTCGAACACCCACCAAAAGTCCTCCTGGGGATGGAGCTCCATCCCCAGGGTGTTCGAACCGTGGAACGCCAAGGGATTGCCGTAAAAGAAGGCAGGATCCTTTGGATCCGTCCCGACGTAGTACCGGCCGGTGTAGTACACCTCGGCATGGAGCCCGGAGAAGCTCTCGATGACGGCGTTCGCGTTCTCGATGGTCTCATTCAGCGCGTCGACCGTGGCCCGATCGTTGACCAGGGCCCCGATCGTCCCCTCCCCGCCGTCTACCTTCCCGGTGATCGACTCCATGTCGTCGAGCGTCCGCTGAAGCGAATCGGTCGCGGTCTTGAGCTTTTCCATCTCTTCGTCCACGTCGCGGCCAGTTTCTGAGGTCACGCTCTCCAGGTTCGCGCTCAACCGCCGGATGCTCTCCACAATCGCATCGATGTTCGCTCGGTTTTGCTCCGCCATCAGGCGGAGCTCCGCGCTCAGCGCATCGACATTCGCCAACGTCGAGCGCACGTGGTCGCGACTCTCGTCGTTCTCGATCTCCTCCCGCAGGACCGAAGTGATGGCCGCAACGTCCTCGGAGATGGTCTCGACCTGCCGGGTGATCGCGTCGAAGTCGCCCGGGGGCTCCCCATAGGGCAGCGTGCCGCCATCGGGCAGGGTGGACGACTCGACGCCCGGCGTGATGCGCACATAGCGATCGCCGAGAAGCCCGCTGCTCCCGAGCTCACCGAAGCTGTCCGTAGCAACCTCGGCAGTCTCCTTGATCTGGAGCACCAGGCGCGCCTGGTTCCCGTCCAGCTCGATCCGCTCGATGCTCCCGACCTCCACCCCGGCGATGCGGACCTGCGTGCCCTCCCAAACGCCATCGGCGTTCGGAACGGTGAGGTTCAGCGTGTAGGCCGTTTCTCCCGGTGCCAACATGCCGTCGACCGACCAAAAGTAGCCAAACACGATGATCGCGGTGGAGACAGCAGTAAAAAGGCCCACCTTGAGCTCGGTCGTCGCCATCAAACCTTCATCGGGCCGTGCAAGGAGCCAGTCAAGAACTGCACCACGAGCGGATCCGTGGACGCGTGGAAGTAATCCGGCGTCCCCTCGTGCGCGAGAACGCCGTCGACGAGCATCACGACCTTGTCAGCGATCCGCAGCACCGCAGCCATGTCGTGGCTGATGACCACCGAGGTCAAGCCAGGGCGCGCGTGGTGGGTATGCACCACCAGCTCGTCGATCGCGGCAGTCAGGATGGGGTCGAGGCCGGTGGTCGGCTCATCGTAGAGGAGAAACTCGGGGTCGCGCACGAGGGCACGAGCGAGCCCGACGCGCTTTCGCATGCCGCCGGAGAGCTCGCTCGGCAACTTGTCTTCCGCGTGGTGGACGCCGACCAGGGCCAGCATGTCGCGGACCTTCGCTTGCAACTCAGCCCGGCGCATCCGGGTGTGCTCGCGGAGCGGGAAAGCGATGTTGTCGAACACGGACATGGAGTCGAACAGCGCCGCGTTCTGAAACACCAGCCCGAACCGGTTGCGGACGGTTCGGAGCTTGCGGTCGCTCATCGCGGCGAGTTCGTCGTCTCCTACCCACACCTGCCCCTGGTCGGGACGGAGCAGGCCCATGACGTGCTTGATCGTAACGGACTTGCCGGTGCCCGAGCGACCGATGATGGCGGTGATCTTGCCGCGGGGAATCGAGACCGAAAGGCCCTTGAGCACCTCATGGGTCCCGAAGGCCTTGTACACGCCGACATAGCGGATCGCCGCCACCTCACCGGTGACCGGGTCCCGCGTCATCTGTGCGGCCTTCGCAGCGAGCTCCGCCCGCGTAGGCCAGCTCACCCGGACACGCTCGACGTCACGAAGTACGCGATGAAGAAGTTCAGGATCAGGATGACGACCGAAGCGACCACCACTGAGGTCGTGGTGGCGCGTCCGACCCCCGCAGCCCCGCCCTCCGTGTAGTAGCCCTTGTAGGTGGCGACTGCCCCGACGACGAAACCGAACACCGTGGCCTTGAACAGCCCGGCCAGCACGTCATCCCAGTCGACCCAGTCCTGCAGCCTGACGGTAAACTCCGGCGGTGAAAGCCGAAGAACATGAACGGCGACGAGGTAGCTACCGAGGATCCCCACCAGATCGAAGATCGCAGTGAGCATCGGCATGGTCAGCGTGGAGGCGATCAGCCTCGGCTTGACGAGATAGTTGATGGGATCCACCGCCATCGCGTTCAGGGCATCGATCTGCTCGGACACCCGCATCGATCCGATCTCTGCGGCGATGGCCGAACCCGCCCGGCCGGCGACCAGCAGCCCGGTGAGGGTGGGGGCCAGCTCACGGGTGATCGCGACACCCACGGTTCCACCTACGTAACCCTGGGCCCCGAAGAGGTGGAACGCCTCGTAGGACTCGTAGGTGAACACCGCGCCAGTAAACAGGCTGGACAGCAGGATAATCGGCAAGCTCTGGATCCCGATGAACTCCATCTGGTGAATGATGAGCCCGAGCCGGAACGGCGGAAGGAACACGTTCACCGTCCCGAGGCTGGCGATCCGGGCAGCCCGGCCGAGCTCCTCGAGAAAACCAAGCAACATTCTACCGAATGTCTCAAACGGTCGCAGGAGCAGCGAGGTACCCACGGTTGTGGTCAGATCCGGAACTGCACGCCGCCGGTGATGGCGAACGTGTTGTGGGTGGGCACAGCGGGCGCCGGCAGGGCGGACGACCAGACGCCGTTCTGTCGCGGGCCACTTCTCGTCCCGAAGAGTCGGGTGTAGGCCCCCTCTGCAAAGAGGCCCACGATCGGTCCTGGGTCCACCATCACCCCCCCACCTCCGCACCACCCGAACATCGCCCCGCCCGGCGGTACCGCGTACCTGGGGACGGTCGTCCCTTGGTCCAGCTTGTACGCATCGAACAACCGAAACTCGGGCGCTGTGAACAGGTAGGGCTTCGCGGGGCCGAGAGGGACCAGATACGCCCGAATCCGGGGTTGCAACAGGACCTGAAGGGCCTGCAGCGTCTGCGGGGGGTTGGCGACGACCAGGACTGAGCCGTCTTCGAGCTTGCGCGCAAATCCCGTGGTCAGGAGCCGGTTCGCATGTTGCACGCCGAACAGGAGCCCAAAGTCGACCCGCGTCGTCGGCGCGTAGCCGATGGACACGGACCCGCGGGGGCGGCGGGCGTAGAACGGGCCTTCCTGGTACCAGGTCTCGGTCTGGGTGCCGTCTACATCGAGCGTCGCCCGAAGGTCGGCGGCGCGCTCCACGTCGCCCATGCCGAGACCGGCCTGCACGTCGAAGGCGAGTCTCCCGGCATGGGGAGAATTCTTGAAGACCCAATCGCGGGGGTCGAGCCCCGCCCGGCGCAGGCTCTGCTCCGAGCCCCTGACGTGCCGGGGCAAGATCCCAGTATCCGCCAGGATCTCGTCGAGGGGGCGACTGTCTGGCGCGCCGGTCGGTGGGTCGGACGAGTTCCGCCCGGAGGGGGCTGGGGCTGGCCGTTCGCGCTCGATCGGGGTGTCGAGGTCGACGACCTCGAGGTCTGGCTGGACGGGCGGCGCCGGAGCGGCGACCGGAACCGGTCGGGGCGTCACCTCGCCGAGTCCCTGCCCGCTGATCAGGCGGGCAGCGGCCATCAAGACCGCATCGGGGCTCGGTCCGACCATCGCGAGCAACTCGCGCACGACGCCGGAGACCTCGTCCGCGAACTGGTACTCTTGCCCCGGCAGAATGAGCAGGTCGCGGCCAATCATCGGACGCGGATCGGCACCGACGAACAAGCGGACGTAGGCGACCAGTTGCCCCTCGGGCGTACGCCCGATGAGCGACACCACGGCCAAGCGAGCCGGCAGCCGGGGCAGGATCTCGGACGGGCACCCGGGCCGAGCGGCACAATTCTGGAGGGCGTCGCCCACCACCGGCGCGACGACCTCCTCGGTCAGCACGATGTGACCATCGGCCAGGAGGCGATCGCGGACCTGAATCCCGAGCATCCCGGCAAGCGCGAACTCACCCGGCGAGGCCGGCGTGAACTCCGGCACCAGGAGAGGCTCAGCAGCCGACGCGGAGGCGAAGCCGAGTAAGGAAGCGCAAAAAGCGACAACACCCAGGAGGCTCCGGAGGCCGCGGCGACCGGCCGATGCCGGGGAAACGATGCGCATTCCGCTGTCTATCCCCTGTCGCGACCGACGACCAAGCGGCGTTGACGTCGGCCGGTCGAGACATTAAACCGCCCGGCCCGGTGCCGAGATAGCTCAGTTGGTAGAGCAGCTGATTCGTAATCAGCAGGTCGTGGGTTCAAGTCCCATTCTCGGCTCCACCCCACCCAGTGCCGAGCCCACCAGAGGGTGTCGAGCATGCGCTCGAGCGACCTGTCCCACGACGGACCATCGACTGGCTGGCTGGGCTACTGGATCGGCCGACTGTGGATGACCGCCTTTGGCTGGGACGTCGAGGGGGAGATCCCCCGCGGGCACCGCAAGGCGGTGCTGATCGCTGCGCCCCACACGAGCAATTGGGACCTTCCCCATATGCTGGCCGCTGCGCTCATCTTTCGCGTGCGCATCTCCTGGATGGGCAAACATACGCTCTTCCGTTGGCCGTTCGGCTGGTTCATGCGGTGGCTCGGTGGAATACCGATTGACCGGCGTTCTCCGCATGGAATGGTCAGTCAGGTGGCAGGCCGGTACCGGGACGCCGACCAGCTCGTCGTGGCCATCCCGCCTTCCGGCACGCGCAAGCGCACCGCGCACTGGCGCACCGGGTTTTACCACATCGCCCGCGAGGCGGAGGTCCCGGTTCTTTGCGGATATCTCGACTTCTCCCGCCGGCGTGCCGGCCTCGGGTTTCTTCTCTTCCCCACCGGGGACCTTGCGGCA
>CANLGQ010000116.1 GCA_947490265.1 Pseudomonadota bacterium
GGAGTCGACGCGCACGCTCTCCACGCCGTCCGCCACGGCCGACTGAGCGGGAACGACGATCGGGTCATCGGGACTCCAGATCGAAACGGCCGAGACCCCGGGCGGGGCCAGCCCGTCGAGCACGTGTGAGCCATACAGGAGCTCATGGGCGACGGGTGCCGGAGCCAGAACCGCCAGCCGGGTGCCGCGCCAAGGGGTCCCGATCGTCACGAGTCGTCGGACGTGCTCCTGCCCGCCGAGCCGCTGGCAGTACCACGCGGCGACCAATCCCCCCATGCTGTGCCCGATCAGATCGACCTGGTCGGCGCCGGTGGCGGCTTTCAGCTCGGCAACGCGGCGTCCGAGGCTGGCTGCCCGCTCGGCGAGGCTCGCGTTCCGCCGCGGGTGGTTCACCGCCCAAACCCAGCGGAAGCCGCGCGCGAGGAGGAAGCGCCGCAGCCAGACGAGCGAGCTCCGGTTCTGTCCATAGCCTGGGAGCATGAGGATGGGTGGGGATTTTCGGAAGGTTGGGGGGCCTCCGATCTCTGGCTGGCCGGTCCACAGTCCAAACGGCCACGACGCCAGGAACCAGGTGCGCGCGACGGCCTCTCGGATGACGAGGGAGAGCGTTCGACCCTCGATCTGCACCGGCACGCCGCGCTCGACGAGACTCACCACGAACCCGCCGGCGGACATCGCGAGCCCCCACAAAAGGAGGGCGGTCGGCGGAAGCAAGAGCCAGTGAAGGACGTCGATGCGGCACCCGGACCGGGCGCTTATCCCGGCGCGATCAGCACGGGCAGCGCGCCGTGGTGGTGGGCCAGGATCACCGCCATCGCGACGACGCCATAACCGAGGACCGTCGCCATTAACGGCCAGTCGGACAGAAGGGTCTCGTCGGGCGCCCCTCCCTCCCCGTGGCGATCGACCAGGTAGATGTAGCGGAAGATCCCGTAGAGCACGAACGGGATGGTGGTGGTCATCCACGCGGTCTCGCCGAGGACCGTGTACAAGGCGTAGCACAGCACGGTGCTTCCGGTGACGACCGACTGGTATTGCTCCAGCATTTTGGGCGAGTAATCCGCCAGATTTTTTCGAGTTCCGCCGTCGGCCCCGAGCTGGAGGAGTTCGGCGCGTCGTTTATTGAAACCCAGAAACAAGGCAAGAAAAGCGGTGCAGAGAAACAGCCACGGGCTCACCGCGACCTGGATCGCGACCGCCCCGGCGATCGCCCGCCAAACGAACCCCGAGCCGAGGAACATGACGTCGAGGATGACCTTGTGCTTGAAGTAGAACGAGTACGCGAGGGTCGTCCCAAGATAAATCAGAGAGACGGCTAGAAAGGGTAGCCCCAGCCACAGGCCGAGCCCTACCCCTGCGGCTGCCGCGAGGCCCATCTCCGCCAGGGCCACCGGAACGGGCAAGGCGCCCGACGCGATCGGACGGTGTCGCTTCTTGGGATGGCGGCGATCGGCGTCGCGGTCGAGGTAGTCGTTCAGCACATAGCCGCTCGACGAGAGGAGGCAGAACGCCACGAACCCCGCGAGGGCGCGCCCGACCGACACCGGATCGAGGAACTCTCCCGAGAACACCAGGGCCGCGAGGAGAAAGCCGTTCTTCGTCCATTGCTTGGGGCGAAGCTGCTTGATCGCCGCCCAAGCTATGCTCCTCGCACTCCCGACCGCCAACTCCGACACGCCCGCCTCGCTCCATCGGTGTATCCGACTATTTCGCCTTTGCCTTTGCCGGCGCGGGGGCCGGGGGAGCGGGACGCGTCGGGGCGACCTCGGCCGGGGTCACGACGATGATCCGCACCTCGCCCTCCAGCAGGGTGAGATCCTGGCTCCAGGGTTGGTGGCCCGGCAGCCGAACCTCGATGTGTAGGGGCTTGTCCGCCTCGACCCGGCTCTCGGAGCCGACCGCCTCGCCGTTGACCACCACTGCGGTCTTCGGCGGGGCGAGCACGCGGAGGGTCGCTCCCGACTGGGGAGTCGAGCCCGCGTCGAACAGGGCTGTGAGGATCAACACCGACCCGGCGCCGAGGGACAGACCCAGGGCGAGGCTGAGCAGCGCGAGCACCCAACCCAGCCAACCAATGGCGTTGGTCATCGGGCGGCGATCGGACTTGGCTCGGGGCGTCGACCGGCCCCGGGTGGCGGTCTTCGCCTCGCCGGCGGTGCGCTCGGCCCGGAGTGCGGCCGGATCAGAAGCCTCCAGCAGCGGGCTTTTCCGGATCAGCGTGACCTGCTCTTCGCCGAACGGGTTCGGCCGGATCGCGGTCGGCTGGTCGTCGTCCCACTCGTTGCGAGGGTCCTCCTGGGTATCGTCGGTGAATCCGGGGAGGGCCAGGATGGGGGCCGGGCGCAGCGCGCTGGGCTCGTTGGTCGAACCGGACGTGGGGCCATTCCTCGTGGGCGTCATCGGCGTACGCGGCACGATCGAGGACGAGCTTCCCGGCTTGTCGTGGTAGTGGGTGGGGATGTCGCTGGCGGTCTCGGGCTCGAGATCGATCTCGTCGGTCTCCTCGCCGCTGCGGCGGTGTCGGACGCGTCGGGGCGCTGGGGTGCTGGTGCTCACTTTGGGCAGCGCTTCCGGGAACAGCCCCTTGACGTACGCGGAGAGCGTCGCGTGGGTGAAGATGAACCCGGAATCATGAAAGAACTTGTCTAATGCTTCTTTGAAGGCGGTGGCGGACGGGTAGCGCTCGTTGCGGTCGGAGCGCAACGCGCGGTCGACGATAGCCTCCAGCGCGAACGGCACCTCCGCATTGCGCTTGGAGATCGGGCTGTATTGGTTGGTGCGGATCCGCTCGATGGTGCCGATCTCGGTGTCGGTGCGGAACGGATGCACCCCGGTGAGCATCTCGTAGAGGACCACGCCCACCGAGAACAAATCGGAGCGTTGATCGAGGTCTTTGGCTCCGGCTGCCTGTTCCGGCGACATGTAATCGAACCGGCCCTTCACCACCCCGCTGATGGTCTCCATGGCCTTCAAACTGGCTCGGGCGATCCCGAAGTCGGTCAGCTTGACCTCGCCCTGGAACGACAGGAGGACGTTGGGTGGCGAGATGTCCCGGTGCACGATGTTGAGCGCCACCGGCCGCCCGCCCCGCATCACCTGCCGCTGATGGGCATACTCGAGACCCTTGAGGAGCTCGATCGCGATGAAAACCGCGTGCGGCACGGGTAACCACAACCCCTTGCTTCGGGCCCGGCGGAGCACGCCGCCGAGGTCGCGGCCGTGGACGTACTCCATCGCGATGTACCAGATCGCGTCGACCTGCCCGAGATCCAGGATCTGCACGATGTTGGCATGCGAGAGGAGCCCTGCGACCTTGGCCTCGTCGACCAACATCGCGATGTACTCGCTGTTTTGGGAGAGGTTGGGCAGGATGCGCTTGATGGCAAACGTGCGCTGAAACCCGCCGATTCCCTCGAGGCGAGCCTTGTAAATCTCGGCCATCCCCCCCGTTGCAATGAGCTCGAGGATCTGGTACTTGCCGAACGTCTGGATGTCAGACTGCGCCAACAATCCCACCCGGGGGGGGCCCCACGTGGCACAGCCTACTCCATCCGACGCACCAGGCGGCGCCAGAGGCCCGGCCGGTTCGGGCGCGGGTGCCGTTTCGCCGCCGGGTCTGTCCTCGCGTGGAGGAGTCGTATTCGTCACGGTGGCAGTCGGCGCGTGGGGAGCCTCGACCGCCCTGGCGCCGTGGCTGGCCCCGCGCCTCCAAGTCCTCGCCGACCAGGTCGAGGCGGTGGTCGGGCTCGAGCTGGTGCCGCAAGAGGTGGATCGATGACCGATCCGATGATCTTCGCAGCGTGGGCGGCCGGGCTCGGGTGGGCCTCCTGGACGGACAGCCGAACCGGCCGGATCCCCAACGTCGTGACGTTCGGGATGATGCTCACCGGCGTCGTGATCCACAGCGCATACGGAGAATCCGGGTTTGCCCTGCTTGGCGTGTTGGCCGCCTTCGCGATCCATTACCCGCTGTGGATGCTCGGGGTGGAGAGGCCGGGCGATGCGAAACTGGTGATGGGGGTTGGCGCGCTCGTCGGCTGGGTGGAGGTGCTGGACACGACCTTGTGGCTCGCGGTGCTCTACCTGCCGGTCGGCCTCGGGGTCCTGGCGGCTCGGGGGCGGCTCCGGAACCTGGCGAGGGTGCTGCAGTGGCGGATCGACAAGGCCAAGGGGCTCGCCGTCGGTGACCCTCCCGAGCCAACGGTGCTGTGGACTGCGCCGGTCATCGCCGCCGCGGCGGTCGCGGCGTGGTGGTTCGACGTGATGCCCATCGTCGATCCATGATCTGGGGATGGCTGGGCGCCTCGGCGCTCGCCGAGCCGCTGAGGTGGTCGGGCCTCGGACTCCCGCTGGTCGGGGTGAACTCGACCGACGGGTGGGGCTTCGGTGTTGCCGGCGAGGTCTACGGACGCCCCCCCGACGTGGAGTTCGGCTACGACATCAAGTTCACCGCCCAGATCTGGACGACGGTGGCCTTCGACTACACGAACGACTACCTGCAGGTCGACTGGCGCGACCGGTGGAACTGGACGGGCCGCGCCGGCTATCGGGCCTGGGAAAACCTGGCCTATGCGGGTGTGGGGGGCGACGATGTGAGCGTGATCCGCTCCGACGCCCTGGAGCGCGGCAATGCGGTCGGGGGGCCCCTCGGCTTGTTCGGGGCGGCGGCTCCTTTGCGCGGCCCGGTCGAGTTCTTCGGCCAGGTCTACCTTCGCCAGGCCACGGCCGAGGCCGGCGCGGGAACCCTGTTGGAACGAGACGGTCCCTTCGGGCTCGGCTCGGGGGTGTTCACCGACCTGTCGGCCGGGCTGAGGCTCGACACGGTGGACCGGTGGCCGTTGCCCCGCGAGGGCTGGCGCGGGGAATTGGCGCTCTCCGGCGGCGGTACGGCGCTGGGGGGCACCGTCGTCCCCGCGGGCGCCGCGCTCTTGAGCTTGATCCACTGGCAACCTGCGATCGGCGGCCGTTTGGTGATCGGCAGCCGGCTGCTGGCGCTCGGAACCACGGGTACGAGGCCGTTCTGGGAGAAGGAGATGACCGGTGGCATCTGGCGCAACGAACTCGGGGTGGAGACCGCGTTCACCGGCTATGGCCGCGCGCGCACCCGGGGCGACGGAGCGCTGGCGGGCCTCGTGGAAGTGCGTCCAGAGTTTTTCTCGGTCGATCATGGGGTCTTCGACTTTTCGCTGCTCGCGTCCCTGTATGCGGAGGAGGGGTTCTTGTTCGATGGGACCTCGCCGGGTCCCCACTTGCCGACCGTCGGCGGGGGACCGATGGTCCTCTGGCAAGGCGCGATCCAGTTGCGCCCGTTCGTGGCATGGGGTTGGACGAGCGAAAGACCGGGAGATAGGCGGTCCCCGTCCATTCAATACAGCGTGAGCTTCGTCGACCCGCTGTAACAGGAGTGCCCGCGATGTCTCACCCGAGCCTCGGCCAGATGGTTTCCGATCGGGCGACCCGGTCCCCCGACGGGGTGGCGCTGCGGGTGCGGCGCGGCGGGGCGTTCGCCGACGTCACCTGGCGCGAAGTCCTGCCACGGCTGGAGGCCGTGGGGGCCGGGCTGCTCTCGATCCCGGGGGGCCTCCCCGAGGCCGCCACGGTGACGATCATCGGGAACACCCGCCTCGAATGGGTGCTGTGCGACTTTGGCGCGATGATGGTGGGGCTGCGCACCGTGCCGGTGTACGCGAGCCTGCTCTCCGATGAGGTGGGGTACTGCCACTGGGACACCCAGGCGCTGGTCGCCATCTGTGAGGATCGGAGCCAGCTAGAGAAGGTTCGCGCGATGCGCGCTGGCTTCCGGTTCTTCGACAAGGACTACGCGCCGGAGCAGGTCCCGCTGCGCCACATCGTGGTGATCGATCCCGCTGGCCTCGAGCCGGCTGACGACTGGGAGAGCCTCGACGCGCTGGAGCGGCGGGGCGCTGAGCGTCTGACCTCGATGCGAGAGGAGATCGCCCGGCGCAAGGCCGCGATTCGCCGGGAGCAGATCGCGACCTACACCTACACTTCGGGGACCACGGGTCCTCCGAAGGCGGTCATTCAGACCCATCACAACATGCTGTCGATGCTGGAGAGCGCCGAGGCGGTGGCGCTCTTCAACGAAGCGGTGCGGTCCCACGGCTTGTTCCTGTTCTTGCCGCTCGCCCACAGCTTCGGCCGCCTGATCGAACTGGCCGGGCCGTTCTTCGCGGCTCCCCTGGTGCTGTCGTCCGTCCCCACGTTGGGCGAAGACCTCGTTCTGTCGAAACCGGGTTTCTTCCCCGGCGCACCCCGCGTGTTCGAGAAGATGAAGGCGAAGATCGAAGGTGCGGTCGCGGGCGCGCCTCCGATGCGCCAGCGACTGTTCCGCTGGGCGATGGGGGTGGGCGAGCGCGCGATCCCCGCTCGGTCGTCCGGCCTCCCGGTTCCCTTCTGGCTGGGCCTGCAGCTTCGGATCGCCGACGCGCTCGTGCTGTCGAAGCTTCGCGCTCGGTTGGGCTTCGACAACCTGGAGTTCGCGCTCTCGGGCTCAGCCCCGCTCAGCCCCGCCGTCCATACGTTCTTCATGTCGATGGGCGTCACCCTGCTCGAGGGCTACGGCCTCACCGAGACCTGTCCCGCCTTGACCGCTACGGGTCCGGGCCGGATCCGGGTTGGGACGGTGGGAATGCCGTTCCCGGGCGTCACGTTGCGGATCGCCGACGATGGCGAGGTGCTCGCCAAGGGCGCGAACATCACCCAGGGCTACAACAACCGGCCCGATGCCAACGCCGACGCCTTCGACGCCGAGGGGTGGTTTCACACCGGAGACCTGGGCGCGATCGATAGCGACGGTTTCCTGGTGATCACCGGCCGAAAGAAGGAGCTGCTGAAGACGAGCGGAGGCAAGTACATTGCTCCCGTGAAACTGGAAAATCGCCTGAAGGGTCTGGTGTTCGTGCAGGAGGTCGTGGTGATCGGCGACAACCGCAACTTCTGCACCGCGCTGTTCAGCATCGACAAAGAGGGGCTCGAGATCTGGGCCGGGCAGCAGGGGGTGGCGGCCGACCCGACCGGTAAACCGGTGTGCGACGCGATCCAGCGCCATGTCGATGGGGTCAACAAAGGGCTCGCGAGCTTCGAAACCGTCAAGTACTTCCGCGTGCTCCCCGAGCCCATGTCGGTCGAGAACGGCGTGCTGACCGCCAGCCTCAAGGTGAAGCGCCGGGTGGTGGAAGAGCGGTATCGCGGCCAGATCGAGGAGATGTACCGCTAGGGCTGGCGCGGGAGGCCTGCGGGTCGTGTATGCTCCGCGTCGGAGAGAGCATGCGCTGGTGGCTTGTGGCGGCCTTGTTCGGCTCGGGCTGCGTCTATGTGACCAAGGCCGAGTTCGACAGCTTATGGGACGAGGACGGTGACGGCTGGCCGCTCGGGGAGGACTGCGACGAGTTGGCGGAAGCGGTCTACCCGTATGCGCCCGACGTCCGAGGGGACGGCTGCGACTCGGACTGCGGGGAGGAGTCCGACCAGGACGGCGACGACTGGCCCGACGACAGCGACTGCGAGCCCACGGACGCGACCATTTTCCCGTGCAGCGGGAACGAATCGAATGGCGACGACGTGGACAGCGACTGCGACGGGTTCGACGAGAAGCGAGACGACGCCTGCCCCACGACCGATCCGGACTTCCCCGAGGTCACAACGGTGGTCTGCGGGACGGGGGACTCCGAGTGAGCGCACTTTTCCTGCTGGCGCGACTCGCGCAGGCGCAGGATTTCGCATGTAGCGCCCCGATTCCGCAGGCCGACATCGACGCCGCGCTCGACCGCGCGTTTGTCGCGGCCGGGAAGGCCGACGCGAAGGGCATGGCGGAGGCGCTAAATGGCGCTGGCCCGAAGATGCCGTGCCTCGAGGTCGCCGGGGACCGGCGCTCGCTGGCCCGCTACGGCCAGCTCATGGCCATTGCCTCGTTCTTCACCCAGGAGGAGGAAGCGGAGATCCGGTGGGGTGTTTTCGCCCGGCTCACCGATCCCGACATCCCCTGGCCCGAGGGGTTCACCCCCGAGCATCCGCTCCGCCAGCTGATCGCCGCGCAGGCGATCCCGTCGGTGTCCGGGCCTGAGGGCAAGGCGCTGGCTCCTCCCAAGGGCGGTGCCACCGCGGTCAACGGGTTGTGGACCCTCGAAGCCTCGGCGTACGCCGAGATCCCGACGCTGGTTCAGGTTTTTGACGGCGGAGCGAACCCGCTGACGTCGTATTGGCAGGACGGGGCGGCCTTTCCCGATTGGATCCTCGGGCCGCCCATTCCCGGGTGGATCGCGCCGAAGTGGACCAGCGATCCGGTCGCCGCGCGGCTGAGGGGGGGTGGCAAGGTGCCCAAGGCCGATCGGGCGAAGAAGAACCGCGATCCGATCGAGATCGCCTGGGGGCCGGTCCTGGTGACCACGGGGCTCGCGCTCGGCTCGGGGGCGCTGTTCGGAGTGGCCGCGCTCAACCATGCTGGACTCGAAACAGCGGTAGACGGTGATGAGTTGAAGCGTGTCCGCTCGAACACGAACACCATGGCGACCCTCGGGGTGCTCAGCGGAGCCGCGGCGCTGGGCTACGCGACCGTGCAGATCCTGGTCTCGGACGAGGCGATCGGGCTACAGGTTCGCTGGTAGGAGACGAAATGCGAAGTGGACTTTGGTTGCTGGCGCTCGGCGCCTGCTCGAATCCCTACTCGGAGTGCGCGGGCACGCTCACCGGCTCCTTCGACGGCGCGGGCGGTGGAACCGCGAGCGGCAGCTTGACCGACGACGGCGATCTCGACCTGTTCCTCGTGGGCGAGAATGGCAATGCGATCGTCACCGTGACGGTACCTGTCGAGGAAGACGGCGCCCTTTCCACCCCCGATGGGCAGAGCGTGGCGATCGACGGCGCGATGGACCTGAGTGCGTGCACGGCCAGCGGCACCTGGGCGAGCCTGGACGGCAGCGGGAACTGGGCAATCGCCAAGTAGAGGAGGTAGTTGGTGAACTGTCCAGGATGCGGGGCGCCGACCACTCAGCAGAGCCTGGAGGACGGGGAATGCGGGTACTGCCATGCCGCGCTCCCGAGACCGGACCGGCCGGCCCCGCCGCAGGTCCTGAACGTGACCCGGATCGAGGTCCACGCGCCCGACGTGGGGGGCGTGGCGCAGGTGGCTGGCGGGGTGTTCGACTCGATCTCCGGGCGACTGTTCGGTTGCCTGTCGGGCTGTGTGTCGCTCGGGATGACCATCGGCATCACCGGGCTGATCTTGGCGTTCGTGGGGTATCAGCTGTGGGTGACCACGAAGAGTCTGCCGACCGGTCCGGCGCCGGTGCCCTCGCACGTCCCTGCGCCCGGCGGGAAAGGGGGCAAGCGCCACTGACCGCGCGCGCCTCGGCTCGCGGCCGGTTCGTTCCGATCAGCGTCGGCCTTCGGCTTCCGCCAGCTCGTAGGCTCGCTCCGAGAGGTCGTCGCGCCCGGCGCGAAGCGACAGGTCCTCCACCCGCCGGAGGCACGCCGCCGGCTCGGGTCGTACGGCGAGGGTCCGACCGCGCAGGGCGTCGAGCCCGTCGAGGTGGTGCGCGACCTCGTCCCACTGGCCGGCCTCCGCGGCGACCCCGGCCGCGACGCTGTGAAACAGGTGCCGAATCGGCGCGTCGTGGCCGGCGGTGACCGAGGCCAGCGCGTGCTGCGCCAGCGGGATCCGACCGCTCTCCAGATAGACCAGCGCCAGGTGGATGTGGGGCATCGGGTTGTCGAGGATCCCGATTCGCTCGTGCAGCGCGATCTGCTCGTGAAGCAGCGCCTCCACCGTCTCCAGGTGCCCGGCCTGGTGTTCACCCTCGGCGAGGATGTCGACGATCAGGTGCTCCCCGACGAGGTCCCCCTGCTCCCGCGCGGCGGCACGCCCCGCGCTGCACGCCTCGCGCACTTCGGCTAGATTGCCAGAGAGAAGACCTGCAAAGGCCAGCATCCGCCAAGCGGACACTTGGTCGCGCGGCTCGTCGCTCCGCCCGTGGCACTCCGCGGCCTTGCGCGCGTGTCGCTCGGCGGCATCCTTGTCCCCGCGGCTCGCCGCCGCCCGGCTGAGCCCGTGCCACGCGAGGCCCGCGGTCGCCCACGCGCCGGCCGCGCTCGCCGCCTCCACCGCGGTCCGGAACAAGCGCTCGGCGGCATCGAGTTCCCCGCTTCGTCCCTTCAGCAGCCCCAGGGTCACCGCCGCGCCGGCCGCGACCGCGCCCCACTCATAGCGCCTCGCTGCGGTGAGTGCATGCTGCGCCTGAACCTCCGCTTCTGCCAAATCGACGGCCGAGTAGAGCCGCGCCCGTTGCAGCCACACCTCGCCCCAACGCGGATCTTCGGCGGGCGAGCGCGCGGCGGCGAGCGCGCGCTCCGCGGTCTCGGCCAGGGCGAGGCCAGCCCGGTAGCCTCCGCTGCGCGCTCGGGGCAGCAAGGCCGCGAGGAGAGGGCCGATCGCCTCGCCGGGGCGTTCGGCTTCGAGCAGGAGGGTTCCGAGCCGCTCCTCCGACAGGCCGGGGACCGCGGCGGCGGCGGCAGCGGCGGCGGCCCAACGGCCGGCGGCCCGGGCCCGGGTGATCACCGCCAAGCGGAAGGCCTCCTGGGAGAAGCACAGTTTTTGGCCTCGATCCTCGAGGAGCCGAGACGCGATCATGCGGTCCACGAGCGCGGTGCGGAGTCGAGTTGCGCCCGGCAGGTCGCGGGTGGCCAGCGCCCACTCGCGTTCCGTGAGCACCGGTCCGAGGGCGACCCCGCGCTCCAGGACCCCGAACGCCTCGCTGGGGAGGTCTGCGAGGACGCGGTCCAGGCGCACGTCCCAAGCCGCCCCCGCTCCGGACTCCCACGGGCGCGCCGTCGGGGACAGATCGACGCCAGCGGGGCCGGCGATCAACCAACCCCGCGCCATCCATTCCGCGAGGAGCTCCTCGAGGAGCCGCGGGTTGCCATGGACGGTCTGCTCGAGTCGTCCGGCGAGGGGCGGGGCGAGGCCGCTGGCGGCAGCCAGGGCCGCCACCGCCGGGGAGTCGAGCGGCCCGAGCGCCAAGGTGCGGACGCCGACCTGCTCAATCGACTGGGTCACCGCTGGTGATTCGGCGAGACCCTCCTCCGAGGCGGTAATCACGACCAGGGTCGGTCCGGGGGGGTCGAGGACTAACGCGCGCACCAACGCCACCATCTCGGGGTCGCGCTCGACGTCGTCGAGCACCAGGACGAGCGGGCGATGTCGGTTCATCGCCACGAGCCCGGCGCGCAACGCGGCGATCCGCCCGCCGGAGTCGCCGGGGCTGAACCCCCGAGCGAGCGCGGTCAGCACCTCGGCAGAGCGTCCCGGCGCCAGCCGATCGACTGCTTTCGAGAGCCAGGCGGTCTCTCCCGGCCGATCCAGGCGGAGGATCCGGGAGGCGAGGGCGACCGCGGCGCCGGGGAGTTCCCCGCAGGCAACGTGGGCGGTCCAGGCGGCCCCGACCTCCTGGCTGCGCTCCACCAGCCAGGCCGCGAGCCGGGTGCGGCCGACGCCCGACGGCCCTCGGAGCAGCACGACGCGCGTCGTTTTGGCGCTACAAGCGTCCACCAGCGCAGCCCACAGGGCGTCGCGTTCGAATTCGCGTGCGACC
>CANLGQ010000117.1 GCA_947490265.1 Pseudomonadota bacterium
AACCGGTCGCGTGCAATAGGCGGGGGACCGATGCGGTCCCCCGGACCCCCTGACAGCACAGTCATGAATCTTCTCGCGCACCATGCCGGATGGGGCTCACCCGCGGTTTTCACCCAGAGACGCGCGCTTCCTGGTCCCCGTCAACACGGTGGGTCCATGCAAGGGAGGCCACCCGTCGGGGGCGGTCGCGACAAGGTAAGCGGCGGTACCGTTGGCGGTTGACCATGCAGTCAGATCGAACTATCATAGTCGATGGGGTCCACATGAGCACGAAGATGAGTCTCTCGGACGCGAAGGCTAGGCTCTCCGAGCTCGTACGGGGGGTGCGCGTGCGCGGGGAGGAGGCCGTGATCACCGTCGACGGCGAGCCTGCGGTGCGGCTCGTGCCCGTCCACACCGGGCCACGCACGCTGACTCCCGCCGAGGCAGCGGGCTACCGAGCCCTCATGGCGAGCCTGGGCCGGATCCAGCGCCCGACATCGGAGTTCGACGCGGTGGAGCTGGTCGGTGAGGGGCGAAGGTGAGCCCAGTCCTCGATGCATCCGTATTCATCGCGGCCATCTCACCCGCCGAGCGCCACCACTATCGGGCAAGGCGGCTCTTCGATAGCCACCCGGACACCGAGCAGTTCCTCGTGCCCGAGCTGTTTCGCGTCGAGGTCATCGCCGGGCTCTCCCGGCGGGGCGAGCTGGCGGACCTCCTTGACACGGTGGATGCCGTGATCCGTGGGCCACGCTTCCACGCCCGTCCGCTCGACGGCGAGCTGCTCGAGCGGGCCGTGCACGTCGCCCGGGTTGCTCGTCTACGGGCTTACGACGCTGTGTACGTTGCCCTGGCCCTGATGTGGAATGAGCCGATCCTGACGCTCGACGCAGAGGTCGTCGAACGCACCGGCGCCAGCTTCGGAGATCTGCTGGTCTTCGGGTCCACCTGAGCGGCTCCGACGGGTGTCGGTCCCACGCCATCCGGCACCGACCGACTCGTGAACCGGGGCGAGCGGGAGATCTCGGCGATGCCACGGCGCGTGGCGGCCGTGCTGACGAGGAGGGGGTGAGGGCGCGCATCGCCCGATCGGAACGGGTCGTGTTCGAGGGGGCTCAAGGGGTGCTCCTCGACGAGACCTGGGGTTTCCACCCGCACACGACGTGGAGTGACTGTACGTTTGCCGGGGCCCTGGCCCTCTCCGGCGACCGGCCGGTCCATCGCCTGGGGGTGACCCGCACCTACGCCCATCGCCACGGCCCTGGTCCGTTCCCGACCGAAGGGACCCTTGCGCTCGGCGAGCCGCACAATCGCGACGACGGGTGGCAGGGCCGGTTCCGGGTCGGGGCGCTCGATGGCGTGCTCCTGCGCTACGCGGTGGCGGTCTGCGGGGGCGTCGACGGGCTGGTCGTGACCCACCTCGATCGCCTCGAGCGGGGGCCGGTGTGCGACGGCTACCTGGCCGATGTCCCCGTCGGCCTGGCGACCGGAGCGGGGGGCCGCGTTCGCGAGCTCGTGGCCGGCCCTCCGGAGGATCTGGGGCATCGGGAGCGCTTGGGGCGTTGGCTGACCGGCGTCCGGGTCGCGCTGCGGGAAGCGGACCTGGTTTCGTTCGTGGAGGGAGCGACGGAGGCCCCGGTGTGGCTCGAGAGCCGGGGTCCGACCGCGAGCGCGAAGTCGTGGCGCCCGCCGTTCGGGGTCAGGGCGCCGCGGTGACCGGCCACCCCTCCGCGAGCAGGCTGCTGCACGTCGCGCCCGCGGCCACGGGTCGGTAGGCGAACACCCCGTGGACCGCCTCCTCGGTGTGCTTCGGCACCAGCGCGAGGCAGGGGTTGCTGGTCGACAGGATGTCGCGCTTCAGCGCGATCGACACCGACCCGTCGAGCCCGCCGCCCGCCCGCGTCGCCCGCCCCCGGGTGACCGTGTGCGAGGCCACCGACATCGAGCCGCCGCACACCGGAGCGTCGACCCGCACGCGGAAACCTGGCTTTCCGTCCCCATCGACGTCCAGGCTGTCCCATCCGCCGATCCACTCCCCGGTGAATTCGCCGTCGGAACCGGCGATGTATCGGATCGTCGGCGGCGGGATCCGTTCCACGGCGCCCGCTGGAAACGAGAGCTTCACAGCGGCGTTACTCTGGATCTTGATCTCGCAGGGGGTCTCGACGAGGGTGATCGGGTCGCCGGCATCCACCACCCGGGAGAGCATCCGCACGTCTTGTCGGGTCTCGACGTTGCCGAGGAGCGGCACCGATCGCGTCACCACCGTGACCTGGTGGCCCGCCCACAGCGCGGGCTCCGGCACCACCTCGCCCCCCCAGACCACGGCCACCCACCACCACATCCGTCCTCCCGCCTCGAACATGCTGCCGGATTGCGCGACCGGCAAGGCTCAGGCGCGAGGCCCTGGCGGCAGCTCGGGCGCCACCTGGATGGTCTGGTAGCGCGCCGGGAACCGCAGGCCCCGCTCCGCGAACTTGTACCAGAGTCCTTTCAGCAGATCCGATTCGAGGTCGTCGTGGATCCGGAACTCCGTGGCCCAGAATCGCACTGCGTACCGTTGACAGTGGTCGTCGATCGCCACCAGCCAGACCTTGGTGCGCGGATCGCGCGGGATCTCCACCCCGGGGATGGCCTCGAGGACCTCGCGCGCCCACGCGTCGAACTCCGAAGGCGCGACCTCGAAGGGCACCGGCACCGGGATGGTGCGGCCACACCACGGCGTGGGCGAGCCGAAGTTCACCACCTGGGCATTCAAGAGCGAGGCGTTGGGGACGAGCAAGAGGTCGCCGGAGAACATCCGGAGTCGGGTGGACCGCCAGCCGATCTCCAACACCTCCCCCTCTCGCCCGTCGACCAGGAGCCAGTCGCCCACCGACGGGTGCCGCTCGATGTGGAGCACGATCCCCGCGAACAGGTTGGAGAGCGGCTGCTGCAGCGCGAGCCCGAGCACGAGCGAGGTCACCGAACCGGTGGCGAGCAGCGGGGTGAGATCGAAACCCAGGAGATCACTGCCGATCCCCAGCAGAACCGCGCCGTAGGTGACGCCGATCACGAGCTGCCGGACCGGACCGGGTACCTTCAGGCCCTGTCGCTTCTCGAGCCACGTTTCGAGGATCAGGATCTCGAAGGTGGCCACCGCCACATAGGTCAAAAGCAGGGTCTCGACGAGCTCGGCCATCCCCGCGAGCCAGGGCACGTCGAGCAACTGGCCGGTGACGTGGACGCCCACCACCGGGCCGAGCAGCATGGCCGGTCCGCGGGCGCGGGCGAGGAGGTCGTCGTCGAGTCGGGTCGAGGTCTTGGAGGCGATCTTCTCCGTGGCCCGCAGTGCCAGGCGAACGAGGCCGATCACCAGGAGCCAGGCGAGAACGCCGACCGCGAGCGCGCCGGCGATCCGCGGGAGGGGCCCGAGGACCGCGAGCCCGGTTGCCCAGTCGGGCCAGTTGACGGTCATCGCGACTCCGGCGGCATCCTATCCGCGCCGACCGGCGAGGTGGTAGCGTGCGCGCCATGCAGCTTGCCGTCCCGGTTGAGATCCGCAGCTGGCGATGGCGCATCTTCGCGGCAACGTGGGCATCCTACGCTGGCTATTACTTCTGCCGCAAGCCGTTCTACATCGCCAAGGCCTCGCTCGGGACGGAGAACGAGTGGAGCGCATCGGTCCTCGGCAACATCGGGGCGGCCTACCTGGTCGCCTACATGGTCGGCCAGTTTGTCGCCGCCTTTGTCGGCACGCGCTGGGGCCCGCGGGTGAACTTGCTGCTGGGGATGGGCGTGTCGGTGGGGTGCAACCTCGCCTTCGGCTTGACCAGCGGGTCCTGGGCCTTCGGTGCCTTGATGGTCCTCAACGGGCTCGCGCAGGCGTCGGGTTGGTCGAGCAACGTCGGGACGATGAGCGAGTGGTACAGCCGCGCCGAGCGCGGGACCGTCATGGGCCTGTGGGGGACGAATTTCCAGGTCGGAGGCATCGCGGCGAACACCCTGGCGGCGTGGGTGCTCCAGGCGATGGGCTACCGCTGGGCCTTTGTGGCGGGTGCCCTTACCTTGTCGGTGGCTTGGGTCCTCGTCCTCCTGTTCCAGCGCAATCGCCCTGAGGACGTGGGCCTGCCGTCGATGCCTGCCGAGCCTGTGGCGGGCGGCGGCGCGGCGATCGCCGAAGAGTCTGGATGGACGGGTCAAATCCTGACGAATACCCTGCTCGTCGGCGTGTACTACTTCTTCGTCAAGTTCATTCGCTATGCGCTTTGGTCCTGGGCGCCCTATGTGTTGGAAAAGAGCTACGGATTACGAGGAGACCAGGCTGGGTATCTCTCGACCGCCTTCGACGCGGCGGGCCTGTTCAGCGTCGTGGCCATCGGTTTTCTGTCCGACCGGCTGTTCGGGGGAAAACGAGTCGGGATCTCCCTGATCTTCATCGCCGGGATGACCGCGGCGGCGGCCGGGCTGTGGTGGGCGTCCGACGCCGGGGTCGTTCCGTTCGGGATCGCGATCGCGGTGATCGGCTTTTGCCTGTACGGGCCGGACGCCATCATGAGCGGCGCAGCGGCGATGGACGTCGGTACGCGAAAAACCGCGGTCGCGGCGACCGGCATCATCAACGGCATGGGCTCGGCCGGCAGCGTGGTGCAGGAGTTCGTCTTTGGCGCCCTCCTCGCCGCTGGGGGGATGACCGCGGCCTTCGGAACCCTGGTCGGATCGGCGTCGTGCGCCCTGTGCTGCCTGTCGGTGCTGTTCGTCCGTGGTAGGTTGGGAAAGTCTAGGATCTAGCCATGTGGCTGCTCGTCCTCGTCGCCTTGTCCGGTTCGCCGGAGCCGATACCCGGTCACTGGGGGGTGCGTTGGGAGGGCCCCGCGCCCGAGCCGGCGCGGACCGGCACGCTGGTCCTCCGCCGCGTCGACGAGCGTTGGGTTGGATCGCTCACGTTGGGCCGACCGTACCGCGGCTGGACCCTGGTATCGGTCGACGGGTCGCGGTTTTCCTTCGGCGACGACGGCGCGACGCTCACTCTGGAGCTCGATCCGGGCGTGTTGACCGCAACGGGGTGGCACCCGGAGTCGGTGGGCGCGGCGACCGTTGCGCTCGAGGCCATCGCGCCGCCGGCCGAGCTTTCGGGCTCAGTGCTGCGGCCGTTCGGGGCCGGTCTGCCCGCACCGCCCTCCGAGTTGCGTCCGCCGGAGACCTTCGCCTGGAAGCCCCACGCGGAACCCCGACTCTCGGGTGATGGACGGCGAGTCTGGACCTTTGCCCCGAATGCGGGCGTCACGGCGCTGTGGACGGGCGCCGCGGACGAACCGGGCGCCCTTCGCCGGGTGGTCTCGCACGGTGCGCCGCAGGGCTGGTGGGACTCGGACCCCGCCGGTTCCGCAGTCTATCTGGCGGTTGGCGACGCGATCGAGCGGATTTCCGCTGCGGGAGAGCGGTCGATCGCAGCCTCGGACCTGGGCAAAGTCCGCTGGGTGGAGCCGCGGTGGGCAGAGGGGAAGCTGTTCGTGGCGACGGCTCGCGACGGATTTCGCCTCCTCGAGGTGGACCTTCAAACCGGCTCCGCGACAGAGCGGTACGCGCATCCGTCGGCGGAGGACGTGGTCTTTTTTCCGGATTGGGGCCCGCGTTTCGTCCTGCAGCGCGACCGGATCCTGCACGGCCAAGGCGCCTATGCGGAGATCGTGTCGATTCATAGCGCGGCCGGGTTGCCGCTCGGGCTCGAGGTCCTTCAGTCCCAGTCGATCGTCGACCGAGATCCGGTCCCCCGCGTAGGGAACGGGCCGGTCTACCTGCTCGGCGGGCGCGACCTGTCCACGCTGGGGACACTCGGACGAACGGGGTTTCTTCCGGTTCCGGTTCCCGGGCCTCCGGGGTGGTCGGATGCCACTTCGCTGGTGCCCGATCCCGAGACCGGGGCGATCGATGCGCTGGGGCGCAACGCGGAGCGCGTGGGTTGGACGGCGCTGACGGGCGACGGCGAGGAGCTCGGGTGGCTCGAGAGTGCCCTGGGGACGGACGTGAACGTCGCCCAGCGGGTCGCAGGAGACCGTCGGTGGGTGGTGTTCAGCTTCGCCGGCGATCAGCCGCGGCGGTATCATGTGTTCGATCGCGACGACCGAACGGTCCGGCTGGTCGGCTCCCCCGAGGTGGGCGCTTGGCGTCCGGTGCAGGCCGCGCGCCTGACGGCGCGCGATGGCGTTGCCTTTTCCGCATACCTCACCCGGCCGGATCCCCTCCGGTTCGGTACGGGGCCGTGGCCGTTGGTCGTGTTGGTGCACGGGGGCCCGTGGTCGTCGCGGTTCACCTGGACCTTGGAGCGGCGGGCCCAGAAGTGGGCGGATCGCGGCTACGCCACCCTGGCGGTGAACTTCCGCGGCACCGCGGGGTTCGGTTGGGAGTCGCTCCAACGCGAGAGTTTTTCCGAGGATCGAATGCTGCACGACGTGGAGGACGCGGTGGCCTGGGCGGTGGCCGAACGAGCCGCCGATTCCTCCCGGATCGCGGTCGTCGGGTCCAGTTTTGGTGGCTACGCCGCGCTTCGGTTCGCGGGAGCGACCGACTCGCTGGCCCGGTGCACGGTGGCCGGCCTGCCCCGCGCGAGCGTGATGACGCAGCTCGAGACCTACGGGCTCGGGGGCGCGGGCCTCGCGGAGTTCGCCGAACGGCTCGACCGGCCGCTCCTGGTGTGGTCGGGCGGCCTCGACGGACCGAACCCCGACGCCGGGATCGCGGGGCTTGTCGGGCTGGCGGTGGCTGGCGGAAAGCCGGTAACCTGGGTGCGCTTTCCCTGGGAGGCCCACGGGCTCGAGCAATCGGTCAACGCCGCAGCGCTCGAGGGGATCGAGGACCACTTTCTCGGTGCGTGCCTCGGCGGGCCCTCCTGGGAATTCCCTCCCGACTTTGCCGATGCTGAGCTCGAGGTCCGCGCTGGCGTAGCGGGGGTTCCGGGGCTCGCCGACCGGGTCAGGTCGTCCGGGGCAGGCGGAGTCGCGCCTCTGCGGTGATCCACCCGAGCGAAGCGAGGGCGAGGACCGCGGCGATCGCCGCGGGCACCGGGCCGAGCGCCGCCATCCACACCGCCGGCAGGGTGACGAGCCGGGCCGCTTCGAGTTTCGTCCACCAAGGGCGCCCTTCGAAGCGGGCGGCGAACGACGAGCCGGCGAGCAGGGCGTGGAGCGCGAGCCCGGCGCGTGCCGGCCAGGGTGCGGCGTCCGGGAGGAGCAGCGCGGCCTCCATGAGCAGGCCGACCGCCAGGAAGTGGACGAGCACGTAGGGGACGGATCCAGCGGGAAGGACGGGGTCGTAGAAACCGGTGCGGGCTGCCAGCGCGCTGGCCGGGTCGGGCCAGGCCGGCAGGTTCCCTGGGCGCCAGCCCGGGTGCTTCCACCACACCCGGAGGCGATCGAGGCCGCGCCCGTCCAGCGTGTCGCGGGCGATCACCCCCAGCCAATGGAGGTTGGCGACGACCGGATCGAACGAGCGGGTGGGCTTGACGGTCCCGTAGACCGGTTGCTCGGACTCGGGCTCGAACGTCCCGAAAAGGCGATCCCAGACGATGAGGATCCCGGCGTAGTTCTTGTCGAGGTAGCGGGGATTCACCGCGTGGTGGACACGGTGGTGCGACGGCGTGTTGAGTACCGCTTCGGCCCAGGCGGGCAACCGGCCGATCGCCTCGGTGTGGATCCAGAATTGGTACAGGGTGTTCAGGGCGGCGCAGAGCGCGAAGACCGACGTGGGCACGCCGAAAAGCGCCAGCGGCAAGTAGAACGGCGCCGACGACAAGGCGCTCGTGAGGCTCTGGCGCAGGGCGATCGCCAGGTTGTAGGTCTCGGACTGGTGATGAACCACGTGCGTTGCCCATCCGAGGTTCGACTCGTGGGTCCAGCGATGCCACGCGTAGTACATCAGGTCGACGCCGATCATCCCGACGACCCAGGCCGCCGGCCCGTGGAGTCGGCCCGGGGTTGCGGCCTCGAGAGCGGCGTACGGGACGAGCAGGGCCGCGTGGAGGAACACCCCGGTCGCCTGCTGACCGACGCCGCACATCAGCGCGGAGATCGCATCGTTGAAGCGGTAGAATCGGGGCGCCAGCGCGGCCTCGATTGCGATCGCGGCGAGGAAGAACGGAACGGCGAGGGCGATGGGGTTGATCACCGGAGGGCCTGTTGCACGGCGTCGACCGCGCTCCCGGTCTCGCGCTCCAGTGTGGCGAGCGTGCTGTCCTTTTTTACCCTTTCGTCGAGGGGAATCGATCGGTCGAGCGCCGAGGTGATTTGGCCGTCGGTCAGGCCGAGGCGGAGCTCGCCCAGCCGCTGCGACTTCTTCCAAGCGCGCGCCCACAAGGCGGTGCCCTCGCGGGTCGCCGGGTCGAAATGGGCGAATTCTCCGGTCTCCACCACGAGGTCCACCCCCGGAACGCGGGCCAGCTCGTCGGTGAGCCCGTGGGTGTCGTAGGCGAGCACCACCACGAGGTCGGCTTCCATCCGCGGAACGAGGGTCCGAAGCGCCTCGACCGGGTCGGCGTAGGTGAACCGCTCGGGCTGGAGCCGGTGGAGTCCCCGCGCAGTGACTCCGGTGATCGCGATCCGCAACGCGCCGCGCTCCACGACCCGAAACGCGGCCGGCCCCTCCCCGACCGACGCGCTGAGGTTCGCAGAGACCGCGTTGCGGGGGAATCCATGCTGGTCGAGCCAGGGCAGGTCGCGAAAGCTGATGTTCAACGCGTCCCATTCCGCCAGAGCTCGGATCATCGCCGCGTTCTTGATGGGGGTGTCGGCGCGGAAGGTGACGCCGTCGTCGGCCAGGGTCGTCGTGAGCCAACCGCCGGGGTTCACCAGGAGCGAGGCGCAATCTCCCAGGATCTCGCGGTTCGCGTTCACCCAGCCCCACACCCGCGCCACGCCGCCCTCGGGCCGGGTGCTGCATCCGCAGGGACCGAGCTCGCCCTCCTGCTCGCCGCCGTACCAGACCACCACCTCGGCATCGTCGTGGGCGATCCGTTTCCGCAACCGGACCTCCGGCACCCACTCACTCCGGATGCCCTCCGCGAGCGGAGAGGCGGCGGGGGCGGCGGATGCGAGGCTGACCCAGAGCAGCGCGTTCATCGCACCGACTTAACGCTCGCGCTCGGGGGGGCGTGTGGTTACAGCACCCGACCAGGGAGGCGGTTTGGGTATCCTGCGTGTCGCGCAGATGGGCCACCCGGTGCTACGCATGGTTTCTCGCGCGCTTTCGGCCGACGAGATCCGCACGCCGGCGTTCCAGAACTTCTGTGACGACCTGTTCGAGACGATGGACGACTACGACGGGCTCGGCCTCGCGGCGCCCCAGGTCCACGTCCCGATTCGGGTGGTGATCGCGACACTCTCCGAGGAACGCGGCCCGGAGTTCTTCGTCAACCCCGTGATCACCCCGACGGGCACCACGACCACCACCACCTGGGAGGGCTGCCTGTCGGTCGAGGGCATGCGCGCCCGGGTCACCCGACCGGATCACGTCACCGTCGAGGCGCTCGATCGGGATGGAACGCCCAAGCGCTACGAACTCGACGGCCACCCCGCGGTGGTGATCCAGCACGAATGCGACCACCTCGACGGGGTGCTCTACCTCGACCGTGCCGATCTCAAGACCCTGGCCTTCTTGCGGGAGTATCGCCGGTTCGGCTCCATGCTGGTCGGCGAGACCGACGACGAGGAGGGCGAGGAGGACGAGGAGGGCGTCGCGGAACCGATCGGCGCTCCGCCGCTGCACACCGGAGAACTCGGCGACTTCGATGACGATGTCTACGGCGAGCTCACCGCGGAAGAGCTCCGTTTCGATCGGGGCGGAGTGGGCTGACGTCGGGTATGCTGACCTGTCGCCGACTCGGAGGGACAGATGTGGTTCGCGTTGAGCGCAGTCAGCTCGCTCGCTTGTGGCGGTTTTTTCTGTAACAACACGACGCCGGTCGACCAATCGGGCGAGCAGATCGTGTTCATCCTCGACCCAAGCGGCACGGTGACGGTGCACGTCCGGGTCTCCTACGTCGGGCCCAGCGAGTCGTTCGCCTGGGTCGTGCCGGTCCCGGCCGTCCCCGAGCTCGGGATCTCGAGCAACGGCCTGTTCGACGCCCTGTCCGGCGCGACCAGCCCCACTCACACCCTGGCCTATGAGGCGGGCGAGTGCGGGGGATCCTACTACTACAACGACTACGCCTACAGCGCCTCGTCGACCGACGGCGGGGGCTACGCCGATACCGGCAGCAGCACGGTCCAGGTGCTCGACCGCACCGAGGTCGGGCCCTACGAGACGGTGACGCTGGCTGCCGAATCGGCAGAGGCGCTCACCGACTGGCTCGCGGCGAACGGCTACGACGTGCCGGCCTCAGTCGGCCCGGCCATCGCCCCGTACGTGGCCCAGGGCCAGTATCTATTGGCGTTGAAGCTCACGAAAGAGAGCGACACCGGCGACATCGCACCGATCGTCATGTCCTACCCCGGAACGACGGGGTCGATTCCGATCCAGCTCACTGCGGTCGCCGCCACCCCCGACATGCCGCTCGAGGTCTATGTCTTCGGCGAACACCGCGCGGTCCCCACGAGCTACTACCACGTGATCCCGAACCCGTTCGTGTACGACTGGTTCACCGGAACGGTCGATTGGCAAGACACGATCAGCCGGGCCGCCGACGAGGCGGGCGGACACGCCTTCGCCACCGATTTCGCCGGCTCCACCCAGCCATTGCGCGGCGCGTTCTACCAGGGCCAGTACGACGCTGCGCTGGTGGATCTGGCTGGAGCGAGCGACGCGATCGCCTGGTGGCGGCTCGTCGTTTCGAACTTCCCGGCCAGCACCGCCATCCTCGACGTCTTCCGGGAATTCATCCCGATGCCGGCGAACAGCGGGGTCGACGAGCAGACCTACTACAACGCGCTCGACTACTACGGCGCCGCCTGGGCGGGACAGCCCTTCGACGCGGCGGCGGCCACCGCTGGGCTCGAATCCGCCGTGGTCCAGCCGCTCCGCGACGCCGAGCAGCTCGTGCTCGACGCCCCGCACCTGAGCCGCCTCACGAGCTCGCTCGACGCCCGCGAGATGACGGTCGACCCCGTCTTCGAGCTGAACGGCGACATGGGCCAGGAGGTGTCGAACCTCCACCAGGCGACGCTGACCTGGGTCTGCGCCGCCACGGAAGATCCGGCGGACGCCGCGCGGACCTTCACGGTCGCGCCCGAGGGCTACACGGTCGGCCTGCCGAGCCGCAACGCGCTCCAAGCGATGGGGGTCACCGAGTACGAGTACCTGCAGTCGCTCACCACGTTCTCCGCGCTTCGCATCGAGCAGACCGGCGCTTCGGGGCAGCCCGTGGTCGTGTCGGACCAGACCACGTGGCTCGAGGAGATGATCGCGGACCTCGGCGTCGGCACGTTGCCGCTGGGCGACAGCGGCACTCAGGCCAGCGAGGGCTGCGGGTGTGACGCGGGTCGGGCGACGTCGGGTGCCGTCCTGCCGCTGCTCCTGATCGGGCTGGTGCGCCGGCGCGCCCGGGCGAGCGCCTAGCTCTCGTCGGGCGCTGGTTCGGAGACCGCTTCCGGCGGCGGCTCGCTCGCCTCGACGGCCTCGACGGCCTCG
>CANLGQ010000118.1 GCA_947490265.1 Pseudomonadota bacterium
CGAGCGCATGCCGGAACTCGTGCTGATTTCACCAAAAGCCGTTGTCCCGCCGCCCGCCATGCGGATCGCCCGCCTACGCTCCCAGTGGCTGGCTGGAACCCTCGACCTCGAGATCACGGAGACCGACACGGGTCTCGAACGACTCATCCTCGATCTTCGCCCGCAGAGCGCCTCGCAGACGGGATGACTCATCGGGGATAGGTGTGTCCGCCTGGAACCTGTCAGCGATGATACACCGCCCGTTGTGATCCGCGGATGATCTGGTTGCGCCCTGGTCGACGGTCGGACCGGGGATGTGGCACGGATCCTGCTTGAGTCCCCGCGGGGAATGACGCAATGGGCTCTCGAATCGCAGTTCGTCCGCGTCCCGAGTCCGACCTGCTGATGCGGTACTACCCGCTGGCTCGGATGATCGCCCGTCGCACCCACGCCCGCATCCCCTCTGGGGTGGATGCCGATGATCTGGTGAGCGCCGCGGTGATGGGCTTGATGGACGCGGTGGAGGTCTTCGACCCAACGCGGGGGATCGCCTTCAAGTCCTTCGCAAAGCACCGGATCCAGGGCGCGGTGCTCGACTCGCTGCGGGCCACGGACTGGATCCCCAGGGCGGTCCGTCGCCGCGCCGAGGGGATCTCCCGGGCACGCACGCACCTTCGAGGCAAGCTGGGCCGCGAGCCCGACACCCGCGACCTCGCCGGATACCTCGGCGTTGACGTGGTCGAGCTGCAGAGCACCCGATACCAGCCCGACCTGCGGCCCGTACTCTCGCTCGACGCCGCGTGCACCGACGAGCCGGACGGCGAGTCGCTCATCCAACGGGTCCCGGGCGAGGGCTCACCGGAGTCCCATCTGGAAAATGCCGATCTAAAGCGGATTGTCGCCGACGCCGTCGCCGCCCTCCCCGAGCGCGAGCGGGCGGTGATCGTGCTGTCGTACTTCCGCGACCTGACCCTCCGCGAGGCCGGCGAGGTGCTCGGCGTCACCGAGTCGCGGGCCTGCCAGATTTGTGCCCAGGCAATTCGCCGTCTCAAGCTTCGCCTGCGCACGGTTCCTCTCTGACCCGAAGGGACGGCGGATGGAGGGTTCCACGTGCTCCTCCCGCTCGACGAAGCGCTCACAGTGCCCGTTTCGCTGGCCGTCGTCGGTAGGAAGCTCGTGTTGCACGCAGCCACGTTGGTGCGCGTGCTGCCCGACCTCCTCCTCCTCGACGTCGCGGACCCCATCCCGCTGGGGAGTCGACTCGTCGCAACCCTGACCCAGCGGAACCGGGTAGCCGGTCGGGCGGTGGCCACCCACGGCACCGTGGTCACCATGTCGAGAGAGCTGGACCGCCTCAGCGACGACCGCGGCGCGCCGCGTGCCGAGGGCCCGATCCCCGTGCGGTGGCGCCTCGAGGACGACACCCGCGAAGCTGAGGCGTTCCAGCCCGCCGGGGCCCGCGCCGAAGTATCGGTGAGCGGGCTCCGCTTCGAAGTGGCTTCACCCGGCCCGGGGGTGGGGTCGATCCTGGCGATCGAGATCGAAGGCCGCTTCGCCGCGAGGGGCGTGGTGCGTCGAGTCGACCACCAACCTGCAGACCGAATTACGGTGGCCGTGGAGTTGCTCGACATCCCCGACGATACCCTCGCCGCGCTCGTGCAACTCACCCTCTCCCACCCATCTGACGGCTAAATCACGCCCCGTGGCGTGCCGAGAAGTCAGCGACCCCCGGAGTGCCCATGACCCCGAGCCCCATCCTCGCGTTCTGCTTCGGGATCGGAATGGTGCTCCTCGGAAATGCGCTCGAGGGCGGGCATCTGAGCGCGCTCTGGCAGCCGACCGCCGCGCTGATCGTGATGGGGGGCACGATCGGAGCCACCTGGTTGGCGTCGACCGACCAGGAGATCCTCTACCTGTTCAAGCTGCTCCCCCGCGTGGTGGTGCCTGGACACCCCGACCGGCGCAAGCTCCTCCAAAAGATGCTGGAGGTGGCAAGTGTCGCCCGGCGCGATGGGCTCCTGGCGATCGAGGCAATCCTCCCCCAAGTTGAGGACGAGTTCCTCAGGCGCGGCCTGCGGGTGTTGATCGACGGGACGAGCCCCGCCGACCTCGAGCGGATGATGGAGCTCGACATCGACATCACCGAGCACCACGGAAACGCCGCCGGCAAGGTGCTCGAGACCGCCGGGGGCTACGCACCGACGGTCGGAATCCTCGGGGCGGTGCTCGGGCTCATCCACGTAATGTCGAACCTCACCGAACCCGAAAAGCTCGGCACCGGTATCGCGGTAGCGTTCGTCGCCACCATCTACGGGGTCGGCACGGCAAACCTCATCTTCTTGCCGCTCGGAAGCCGGGTCAAGAAGATCATCGGAGGCGACGTCGAGGCCAAGGCCATGGTGTTGGCCGGCCTCCAGGTGATCGCCACGGGCGCCAACCCGCGCCAGGTCGAGGAGATGCTCGGACCCTACGTCGGCCACGGGCATTCCGCCGCCGCCGAGGGCGCCGCCGGCGCCGCCCAGAAGGCCGCTGCGTGAGGAAGAAGAAGCACGAGGAGCACGAGAACCACGAGCGGTGGCTCGTAAGCTACGCCGACTTCATCACGCTTCTGTTCGCGTTCTTCACCGTTCTGTATGCGACCGCGCAGACCGACCAGGCCAAGCTGACCGCGGTCGTCGACGCCCTGAACGCGGCCTTCGACGGCGGCATGCCCGACGCGACGGTCAGCTCGCGCACCCAGGGCACGACCAACATCGGTCTCACGGAGACGCATCAGACCATGCAGACCGACACGGTATCGGTCGTGGAGTCGATCAAGCGCGGCTTGAAAGGCTCGCTCTCGGATAACGTGGTGCAGATCGGCATGGTCAACCAGACGCTGGTGGTGGCCCTCCCGGAGCAACTGGCCTTCGCCGCCGGATCGGCGGATCTCAACCCGGCCGCCTTCGACACCCTGGGGCGGATCGCCGAGGTGGTCGCGCCAGTCGAGGCCATCGTCGAGATTTCGGGGCAAGCTGACGGCACCCCCCTGCGGCCCGGGAGCCCGTTCGGCGACAACTGGGGGCTGGCCGCGGCCCGCGCGACCGCCGTGGCCCGACACCTGGAGCGACGCGGCGTCTCCCGGGACAAACTGGTCGCTTCAGCCAGCGTGGTGGTCCGCGAGGAATCGGAAGCCCGCTCCGTGACCCTGCGGATCCGCGCCGCGGCGCCATCCACCGGCCGCGATCTGACCTTTCAGCTCGACCGCGAGGGTCTGCTCGGCGAGGGCGAAACCGCCGAGCGACGCCGGTAGATCACCGCGAGGACCCGGGCGACGGGCCCGAACAGCGCGGCAGGGACCGCCTTGCCGAGCGGCACGGCGGCGTAGAGCGAACGCGCGAGCAGGCGCTCCTCGACGCGCGGGATGCCGAGGCGAAACGCCTCCTGGCGGAGCTTCGCCGCCAGGTGGTCCACGCCCTTCGCCACCACGACCGGCGCGGCGTCGACCCCGTGCCGATACCGGAGCGCGACCGCGTAGTGGGTGGGGTTGGTGATCAGCACGTTCGCCGTGGCGATCTGCTTCACGACCTGCCGTTGGGAGAGCTCGCGCATCCGCCGGCGCCGCTGGGCCTTCACGTGCGGGTCCCCTTCCTGCTCGCGAGCCTCCTCCCTGGCTTCCTGGTCGCTGAGCATGAGCCCCTGCCACCAGGTCCAGTGGGCCCAGGCGTAGTCGATCGCGCCGAGGGCCGCCATCACCGGCAACGACGTCACCACGAGGTCCCAGGCGAGGTCGACCATCAGCGCGAGCTGGACCGCCGGCGGGGACGCGGCGAGTGCAGGCAACTCGCCGAGCCGATCCCAGATCACCCAACCGGTGACCGCGCCGAAGGCGCCCACGTGCAACACTCCCTTCGCCAGCTCCACAAACGGCTGACGAGACATGTAAAGGCGGGCGAAGGTGGCAAACGGATCGAGGTGCTCGAGCCGGGCCTCGAAGGCCCGCGGCGCGATCGAGAAGCGGGTCTGAGCGAGCCCGATCGCCGTCGCAGCCAGCCCCGCAGCACCCAGAGCAGGGAGCGCCGCCGAGGCGATCGCCCAGAGACCGGCCTGCAGGAGGCCGTGTGCGGCCCCCGAGTCCATTCGGAGCCCGGGCGCAAACGCGTGCCGCGCGAAGGCGACCACCGGCGCGGCAACCGTAGCCGCGCCGAAGGTGAGCGCCGCCGCGACCGCGATGATGGAGGCTACGGCGGTCAGCTCCGGAGAGCGGGGTAGCTCGCCCTTCTCAGCGGCGTCATTTAGGCGCCTCTCGCTAGGATCATGGCGTTTATCTTCCCCTTCTGCCATTATCGACCAGTGGCGAGGGTGTCGACCGCTCGCGCGACGTGCCCGGAATGGATCGCGATGAGCCACGGAAGCGAGACCAGCAGCAGCGCGATCCCCGCCGACCCCGTGAGGGTGTTTCCGACCGAGAAGAAGGCGTTCATCTTCGGGGCGAAGCGGGCGAGCAGCGCGGTGGTGAGGTGAATCAGCCAGACCATCGCGACGATCGGCCCCGCGAGCTGCACACCCAGCGCGAAACAGCTCGCCGTCTCGGCGACGAGCACCTCAGGACTTGGAATGCTCGCTGCGCCAGGAGGCACGACCTCGAACGATCGACTCAGGATCTCGAGGCAGCGATGGTGCAGGCCGAGCCCGATGAACACCGCGCCCCCGAGCAAGCTGGCCAACGTGCCGAGCACGGTCTCCTGCGCCTTGGTCATCGGATCGAACATCGTCGCGAACGACAAGCCGACCTGGCCGGACATCAACTCAGTCGCGAGCCCGAGCGAGGCGAACGCGGCGGCAACGCCGAGCCCGAGGAGCGTCCCCGCCAAGACCTCCGTCGCCAGCGCGAGCCCGAGCTGGCCGAGGCCGAGCTCGGAATCCACAGGGGGCACCCCCGTCGAGACGAGCGCCGAGAGCGCGAGCGCGAGGAGCGCGGTGACCCATTTGGGGATCCCGACCAGCGAAAAGGTCGGCAGGGTCGAGAGCGCGCTCGCGATTCGACCGAAGACGAACACGAACGTGAGGAGCGCCGGAGTCACGGGCTGATCGAGGTGAACATCGCGGTGCCAAAGCCCACGGCGATCTGGAGCATCCATCCGCCCATGACCGCCAGCACCAGGAACGTCGCGGCGATCTTGGGGATGAACGACAGGGTGACTTCCTGGAGCTGTGTCACCGTCTGGAACACCGACACGAGCGTTCCCACGATGAGCGCCGCGCCGAGCACCGGAGCGGCGAGCAGGAGCACGGTCGTGAGTGCCTGCTGGCCGATCCACACCGCTTGATCGACGGTCATGAGCCGGCACCGGTCAGGCCGAGCACGAGCAGGCTCCACCCGTCCATCAGCACGAACAGCAGCAGCTTGAACGGGAGGCTGATCACCGCGGGGGGAACCATCATCATCCCCATGCCGAGCAGGATCGAGGCGACGACGAGATCGACCACCAGGAACGGAGCGTAGATTTTCACGCCGGTCACGAAGGCGCGTTCGAGCTCGGTCAGGGCGAAGCCGGTGACCACCACCGCCGACGGCAGATCTTCGAGGGTGTCGGGGCGCGTGATGCGCGCGACCTTGATCGCGGTTTTGAGCTCCTGTCGATCCGTGTTCTCCAGCATGTAGCGCCGCATCGGCGCCATCCCGACATCGACCGCAACGCCGGTCTCGATGGTCCCGGCGAGGTACGGCTGGACAGCCTCCGCGTTGACCTGATCGAACGTGGGCTTCATCACGGCGAGGGTGAGGATCACCGACAGCCCGATCAGCACCTGGTTCGGCGGCGACTGCTGGAGGCCGAGGGCTTGCCGAAGCAGCGAGAACACGATGATGTACCGGGTGAACGGCGTCATCAGCAGGGCGACGCCGGGCAACACGGAGAGCGACGTCAAGAGCACGATCCAGCGGACCGCGGAGCTGACCTGGGGATCGCTGCTGGCGGTGTCCAAGGTCGCCACGCCGGTGGCCACCAGGTCGGCGGCGACCGGATCGGCCGCCAGGGCGCTGACCGCGGCAAGGAGCGCGATCATGCGACGACCCGCGTGCGTCGAGCGCCCAGCACCTCGTCGATGAGCGACAGACCCGCCGATCGACGGGGATCGGCCGGCATGACTGCCGGAGCGGCCGCCGCGATTGCCGGAGCGGCCGCCGCGGCCGCCGCGATTTCCGGAGCGGCCGCCGCGACGGAAAGCCGCGCAGCGACGGGAACCCGCGCCGCAAGAGGAACCCGCGCCGCCAGGGAAACCGGCACCTCGACGGGAACCGGCAGATCGAAAGGAACCGCAGCCTCGACGGACACGGGCTCCCCGAGGTCGGCGATCAAGGCCGCGGGTCCGGAGCCGCCGGAGATGAGGAGCCGCCGGACGCCGCCGGCCCCATCGTCGGCATCGATCAGGATCAACGCCGAGGAGCCGCCGATCCCCACCCGGCCGGCGATCCGCAAGGACGCCTGCGGGGCACTCCCGGGGCGGGGAAGGAAGCGGCGGCCGACGAGCACGAGACCCGCGCCCGCGGCGGCGACGCCCAGCGGCCACAACCCCGCCAGGTCGGTCCCGGGCAGGCTGGCAACGGCCACCCCCTGCGCCGGTTGCGGCGGGTCGGCGAGCAACCGCTGGTAGAGCGCCTCGTCACCCGGCTCGGCGGCGAGCGCGGTGGCGACGAACAACGCGATCATCCCGTCGCCCCATCATCGGTCCGGCCCAGGATCTCGGTGATGCGAAGCGCGACGCGCTCCTCCACCACCACGAGCTCCCCCCGGGCGAAGATCCGACCGCCCACCAGCACGTCGAGCGGTTGGCTCGCGGCGCGGTCGAGTTCGAGCACGTCGTCGCGCCCGAGCATGGCGAGCTCGCGCACGGTCAGCCGCAAGCGACCCAACTCGACGACCAGCTCGATCGGAATGTCGTGGAGGAACGCGATATCGAGCTCGTGCGTCGCGGCCATGTGCTCTTGCCCTCAGGGGGTCCATCGGCCGCGTCGCGAGAAACTTGAGCGACTTTCGCAACCACCGAAAGATGACCCTGTGCAGCACGGTAACACAGGGAATCCGACGCGCCCGAAACGAAACGACGGGCCCCGATCGCCTCGGAGGCCCGCCGATCACGCGTCGTCGCGACGAAGCTCACCGCGTGGTGTGACCGAGCACCCCGCTGACGCGACCCTTCAGGCGCACCGAGCGGAAGTGGTTCTGCACCCCGGCTTCCCCGATCAGCGCGGGTTTGTCGCCCACCCGCACCACCACGTCGCGCGCGGGACCGAGGTCGAGCATTCGGCCGGCCTTCAACGCCCGAAGCTCGGCGAGCGACAGTTTGATGCGCCCGAGCTCGGCCACCGCAACCACCGGCAGCACCATCACCCGGTCCATGCCCACCCGCGACTCGGGATCGCGGCGCTGCGGCCGCGGGGTCAGGGCTCGGGTGATCTCCGCCGGCAAGATCACCGTCAAGGTGCCGATGGGGTCATCGACCGGGCCGACCTCGTACAACGTCGACCCGATGTGCGAGGTGCGGGGCAACCCGATCGCTACCCGTGACGAAGCGCCCACCTCGCCCATCACGGCGGTTTCGCCTAAATGATCTGGGAAGAGCTGGGCGATGGCGCTCGCGACATCCTGGCCGATCCGCTTCGCGATCACGAGGTCGAACCGCGAAAGGGCCCGGGGAGTGGCGAGCGTGAAGTCGTCGACCGGCTGCCCGAGGATCTGGCCCACCAGCCGCGAGAGCAGGCCATGGCTGATCGACACCACGCCGGTGAGTCCCGCGCGTTCCAGGCGAAAGGTGGCCCAGGCCGAGCCTTCGCTGATCCGGGCGAGCGCCTCGGCCAGCGGGAGCCAGTCGGTCGACGCCGAGCGGACCGCGATGTCGGCGCCGATCCGGTTGACGAGCTGGGTGCGGATCCGGGCGGCGGCGGCGCGGAGCAGATCCTCGATGCCGCGGACACCCCCGGCGTCGAGGTGGCCGACCAACGGACGCTTGGGCGATGAACCGTACATCTTACTGGACCACGAATTCGGTGAAGTACACCCGGTAGATCTGGGGGTCGCCCTCGAACAGGGTGTTGACCCGCGCGAGCAGCTCGTCGCGCAACCGCGTCTTGCCCTCGACCCCCTCCAGGTCCCCGTAGGTGTAGTCGCTGGCCAAGGTGATGACCGCGTCCCGCAGCCTCGCTTTGCCCTCCGGCCCAGTGATGGCCTCCCCGCAGCAGCCATCCACCTCGAACTGGACCTCGACGCGCAGCACGCGTCCCCCGCCGGCTCCTCGCAAGTTGACGACGAAGGAGCCGATGTTCGCCACCACCCGGCCACCGGGAAGAATAAACTTCCTGGCTTCTTCCCCACCGGATGCGCCATGGCCACCCGCTCCCTTGGCCGGGGCGCCGTGCCCCCCTGCGGCCGCGGGCTCCTCCTCCTCTCCGTGTGCCGCGGCATCTTCCTCGGCGTCCCCCTCCTCTGAGCCCCCCGAAGCGTATTGATACGCCCCGAAGCCGCCGCCGAGCAGGACCAAAAGCGCGAGAGCCCCGCCGACCATGAGGGTTCGGCGGGACCGCGGCGCTGCTGCCGGCCTGTCGTCTTTTTTGGGTGCTGGGGCAGCGGCCATGAGAACTCCTCGGAGAGAGATTACACCAACTGGATGAGACCCTGCAGCGCTTCGTTGGCCGCCTGGATCACCCCGGTGTTTGCCTGGTACGAACGCTGGGACTGGATCATCGACACGAACTGGTCTTCGAGGTCGACGTTGCTCGACTCGAGCGCGAACCCGCTCGTGGTGCCACGACCGCCCGCGCCCGCGGCGTCGAGCGCGGCGTCACCCGAGGCGAGCGAAGCGGCGTAGAGGTTCGAGCCCAGCCGCTCCAACCCGGAGTTGGAGGCGAACGTCGCCAGGACGAGCTGGCCGAGCGCCTGGTCCTCGCCGTTCGAGTACAGCGCGCGGATGGTGCCGTCGGGATCGACGACGAGCGAGTCGAGATCGCCGGTCGCGTAACCATCCTGAGCCACCGCGGTCAGGTACGAGGCGTTGCTCGCCTGGGTCATCCGGCCCGGAGTCGGGACGCCGGCCGCATCGAGGCCGAAGTTGAACGTGGGGGCGAAATTGCTGGCGCCCGGGAAGGTCCAGCCGCCGGGCGCGGTCATGCCGGTGTTGGTAAGGAGGTCGCCATTGGTGTCGAAGGTGAGGGTGGTGGTGCCGATCTCGAAGGCGCTCCCCGGTACCCCGTCTGCCGCGCCGTCGCCGTTGGTGTCGACCTCGCCACCATCCACCGCGGCAGTCACGTTCCAGGTGCCTGCGGGAGCGGGAAGGGCGGCCTTTTCGAAGAACAACGTCACGTCGTGGGCGACCCCGAGGGAGTCGAACACCGTGACCGAGGTCGCCCAGTCCGACGCGGCGTCGACCGTGGCCAGCGTCGGAGCGGCGACGGTCCCGTCGAACGGGGTGGCCAACTTGAGGAGCGCGAGGGCGTCATCGGCGAGCGCGCTCGGGTCGAGGTTGGCGGTCAGGTCGATGTTGGCAGTCTCCTGCTGGCTCAGGCCGGCTGGGTCGACTTGGATGTCGCCGACCGTCGAGGCGATGACGCCGTTGAGGGCCTGGAAACCCTGCAGGCGAAGGCCGCCGCTGTTCACCAGGTAGCTGTCGGGGTCGAGGTGGAACGATCCGTCGCGGCTGTAGTACGGCGAGCCCGTCGCGTCGGCCACCTGGAAGAAGCCCTGACCGACGATGGCCACGTCGAGCGAGCTGTTCGAGGCGGCGAGGCTGCCCTGGCCGTAGTCGATGGCCACGTCGCCGAGCCGGGAGCCCGAGCCGAGCTGGCCGAAGCTCGAGAGGCCGGCCACGTTCTGGGTGAAGTTGTCGGCGAACTGGGCGGTTGCACCCTTGAACCCGGTCGTACCGATGTTCGCGATGTTGTCGCCGATGACGCCGAGGGCCATGCTGGCCGAACCGAGGCCACTCGCACCAGTGCTGAGCGTATTGAACAAGGACATGGGAGACTCCTCTGGGTGGGTGGAACGCCGACAATCGGTCGTCGTTCCCCGGGCCCCCGCGGAGAGTTTCCTTGGTCCGGCCCGGTGTTGATGAATGGCGTGCCCGGCGATGCGCCGGCCGCAGTCACGTCGCTACGAACGTCGAATCAATGTTGGTGAACACGGTGCCGAGCGCCTCCGCGCGGGGCATGACGGTGATGACGGTGCGCGAGGGGACCCCGACTACCCAGGCGTTGTCGCCGAGCAGCACCAGGGACTCGCGGGCGCCGCGCTCTTGAAGCCGATCGACGGCCTCGCCGAGCTGGCGCAGATCTTCCTCGGGCACCTCGATGCCCCGCGACTCGAGCCGAGCCCGCGCGTGGCGGGAGAGGCGCACCTCGCCGGTTGCGTCGGCGACCGGCGGCGGGGCCGGGCGCCGAACGTCGAGCAGGCCCTCGAGCGAGTCGCCGAATCCGCCCGGACCGGCGATCTCGGCGCGGTCCCGTGGCTGGGTGACGGGCGCGAGCCCGCCAAATGAGCCGATCCGACCGACGCTCACGGCACACCACCGGATTGGAGCGTCACGATGTCCGCGATGTCCACGGCCATCCCGTTCACCGAGGGGAGCGGGGTGCCGGTGCTGTAGTCCATCTCGTCGATGACCCCGACGATCTGCTCGATCACCTCGACGGTATTGCCTTCGCCGTCGAGACCGGTGATCGAGAACGTGTACTCGCCGGCGGGGACCTGGTTCCCGCTGGTGTCGAGGCCGTTCCAAGCCACCACACCCTGACCCTGGGCGAGGGCGCCGAGCGGGCCCGAGTACACCACGCTCCCCGACGCATCGTGGATCGTGAGCGTGCCACTCGAAACCGCCGAGGTGGCGTAGCAGGAGAGGTCGTGGGGACCCGCTCCGGCGTAGTCGAAGGTGTCGCCCTCGGCGACGACCCGGGTGCCGAGCAGCGACGCCATCGACGCATTGTTCATCGCGGCGAGCGCCGCGTAGACCCCGTCGAGGGTGCCATTCACATTGGTGAGCTGTTCCAGGCTCGAGAACTGGGCGAGCTGGGCGACGAACGCCTCGTTCTTCACCGGGTCGCTCGGATCCTGGTACTGGAGCTGAGTCGTGAGGAGCCGAAGGAATGCGTCTTCGCCGAGGTTGGTCGTTCCCGCGGTCGACACCGGTTCCGGCGTCGAGTACAGGCTTGCCAGCGTTGGAATTGGCGCGACATCCGACATGGCTCTCTCGCCTCCGCCCTTCCCATCGGCCGACCCTGCGGCCACCTTGAGCAGAAAGATCGATCTTGATCGCGCCGGCCCAGAAACAGCCCATTTAACGCGAAAGACCCGCCGATCGTGAGCGGGTCACGTGACCGGTTCGGGTCCCGATGGGGCGAGTTCTGGGGCAGCGCGACGCGGGACAGGCCCGACACCCGGAGTCAGGCGGTGCGCTGGATCAGGAAGCCGGTTCGCCCATGCTGGACCCGCGGAGCCAGGGCACGCGGCGCCGCCTCCGGGTCGGATTGCTGCTGCTCGTGCTGGGCCCCGGCCCCGAAGTCGCCGAGCGTGAACCCGCCCGAAGCC
>CANLGQ010000119.1 GCA_947490265.1 Pseudomonadota bacterium
CCGCCAGGGGATCATCCGAAATCTGGTCCTGCAGCTCATGGCCACGATGGACAAGCTGCTGGCGCTTCATGCGGCCAAGGAGCTCAGCGGGGAAAGCACCGACGAGGCGGGTCGCCGGATCTGGCGCGATTGAGGCGCTTTACATGCACGCTGCATCGGGGTTGGACGCCACGGACTCCGGGCCGCGGTCGACGTGTCGCTGGTAGAAGGACTCGAACGCCTCGCGTTCGTAGCAGTCGGTGACGTAGCGCCAACCCCAGGAGACCGCCGCGAAGCGCGCGGGCATCGGCGAGTAGGGGGTGAGCAGGGCAAAACTGCCGAGATCCTCGACCAGATCGGTCAGATCGGCGACCTGCGCAGTGCAATCGCCTGGGCAATCGAATAGAAACACCACCCCGCCGTGCTCCAGGTTGTGCACCCAGTTCTCGTCGGGCACGGGGTTGGTGTGCGCGCCCCAGCGCGCCCAGCACGGGTCGTGATCGCCGCTACTTGGCGGAGGATCCGAATACTCCACCCCCCCGGTGACGTGCTGGGAGGAGACCGGTGCGCCGAACTCCTCGAGGCAGGTTCCTTGGCATTCCGCGCACAGACCAAGCACCCCGGTCTCGGTGGACGGCGAGCCGGACTGGCAGGCCGGCAACCACGCCATCAAGACAAGCCGAGCCAGGTCCCCACCCGGTAGGTCGCGAAGGCGCCGATCCAGGCCAGCGCGGTCATGTACGTGACGACGAACGCCGGCCACCGCCAACCGTTCGACTCGGTGCGGAGCACCGCCAGTGTAGACAGGCACTGCATGGCGAGCGCGAAAAACACGCACAGAGAGGCCCCCACCAGCGGGGTGTAACGCGGGCGACCGTCGGGTCGGACCTCGGCCCGGATCCGGTCGCGCAATCCCAGGTCGTCTTCGGTCGCTTCGCCGCCCGCTCCATACACGACGCCGAGGGTGGACACGAAGACCTCCCGGGCGGCGAACGCCCCGATCAGGCCGACACCGATCTTCCAGTCGTAGCCGAGGGGAGCGATGACCGGCTCGAGGACGTGCCCGATCCGGCCGGCGAACGAGCGCTCGGTGGCGAGCGGCTCGGCGAGGGCCGCCAGCACCTCGGGTTCGTCGGCGTGGGCCGCCACGACCTCTGGGGGGACGAGGTCTTCGACGGAGTACCGTGGGAAGTAGAGGAGGGCCCAGAGGACCATCGTCGCGACGAGGATCGTTCCGCCGGCTTCGCGCAGGAACTGCTTGCAGCGAATGAAGACGAGGCGAATCACCGTGGGGAGATGGGGCGCTCGGTACGGGGGCAGTTCCAGGATCGTCGCCGAGGATTCGGCAGGCATCACGACCCTGCCGAGCACGATCGCCGCGGCGAGGGTGACGACGGTGGAGAACACGTACATCCCGACGAGGGCGAGCGGCCTCATGGGCAGATCGAGTCCAAACGCCACCAAAGTTGGGGGAAACACGGCGCCGATCATCAGGGTGTAGACCGGGAGGCGCGCCGAGCAAGAGGTGAGGGGGAGCACGCTCATCGTCAGGAGGCGATCGCGGAACCGCGGAAGTCCGCGCGTGCCGAGGATGGCTGGAACGGCACAGGCGTAGCCCGAGAGCAACGGGACGAAGGCCTGGCCCGGAAGGCCCGCGATGCGGAGCAGTCGGTCCGTGAGATGGGCCGCTCGAGCGAGGTACCCAGAGTCCTCGAGCAGGGCCAGGAAGGTAAACAACAGCCCGATCTGTGGCAGAAAGACGACCACGGAGCCGACGCCGCCGATCACCCCGCCGACGAGGGCGTCGCGGGCGATCTCGAGCGGAGCCGCGGCGCGAGGCGCCCAGGCGATCCAGGCGCCGAAACCAGCATTCACCCCATCGCCGATCTGGCCGAACACGGATTCGATCGCCGAGATTGCAGGATCCGACCAGGAGAACAGGGCGGCAAACACCAGCGACATGACGCCGAGGAAGGCCAGCGGGCCGACGACCGGGTTCAGGAGCCAGCGGTCGACCGCCTCGTCGAACCCTCGCTGCCGGGGCACCGCCCGATACAGCAATGGCACATGGCTGTCGATCCATGCCCACCGGGTCGCCACCAGCTCGGTCTGCAGGTCGCGACCGGCGCTCGCCGCGCGCTGGCGCACGAGGTCGAGGTGTTTGCGCAGCCGAGGGTCCTCTACTGGGGCCGCGTCCTCGTCGGCCGACAGCACGAGCCAGCGGGCGACCGCTCGGCCCCGGCCCGGGTGATTCGCGGCCACGCAGGCCAGATCCGGTGGAAGCGCGGCCGTGATCTCGGTGACATCGGCCTCGAGGGCCGCGGGCCACCGAGCAGGGAGCGCGGCGCTCGACGCCCGATGGACCAGCGCGGAATCGACCGCCGCGAGCAGCTCAGGCACGCCCTCTCCGGCGCGGGCGACCATCGGGACGACGGGAATGCCGAGCAGCCGCGACACCGCCGCCGGGTCGGGCGGAGCACCGGTGGCCCGCGCCTCGTCCATGAGGTTCAGGGCCAGGACCACTGGAATCTCGAGTTCGAGGACCTGGGCCGCGAGGTAGAGGCTCCGGGCGAGGCGCGGGGCGTCCGCCACCAGGATCACCGCATCGGGAACCGGGTGGCCACCGAGCCCGAGCAAGGCGTCGATGGCCACCCGCTCCTCGGGACTCCGCGCGGCGAGGGAGAACGTGCCCGGCACGTCGATCACCTGGGCGACCCCACTCGGCAGGACGATGCGACCGGAGAGTTTTTCCACGGTCGTCCCGGCGAAGTTTCCGACTTGCGCCGCACCGCCGGTCAAAGCGTTGAAGAGCGTCGACTTGCCGGCATTTGGGTTCCCGGCGATGACCACTACCGGTACTCCCTCTCGCCGGACAACGGAGGAAGAGGTATGGCAAGCTTGCGAATCGACCGCGGGTTCCATCCGGGCTACTTCGCGGCGGCGGCCACGGACCCCTGTGTGAGGACGCGGTCGGCATCGGCCCGGCGGAGGCAGACGGTGGCCCCCCGCACCTTGAAGTTCAACGGATCGCCCTGCGCGACCACCCCGACGCGGGTCACCTCGGTCCCCGGAACGAGGCCGATCTCGAGGAGGCGTCGGCGAAATGACCCGCTTCCTCCTACCTCGGTGACCCAGGCCGACTTACCAGGCAAAAGCAACGCCAGCGAACTCATCCACCCTCCGGCTTCGCTGTATCCCGATCGGGTCACATTGAAAACCGTTTTCAATACGGCGTCACCCGACGTCGCGCTTCCCCGATCCGTCGGGCGGGTCGATCACGTAGCGAGGAAGTGCGATTCCACTCACTTTGCGGCGGAGATCGGCGTAGATCGATCGGCCCTCGCTCAGGGTGAGCCGCAGGTGGGCGGTGCCGCGCACCGCGTCGGGGTGATGCAGGTAATAGGGGAAGACCCTCCGGCGAACGAGGGCGCGGCACAACAGGGCGAGTTGCTCCGCGTCGTCGTTCACGCCGCGGAGCAGCACCGACTGGTTCAGAACCGGGACGCCCGCTTCCACGAGGCTGGCCAGCGCGCGGTCGACCTCGGGGGTCAGCTCGCGGACGTGGTTGCAGTGCACGACCATCCACAGCGGCGCCCGGGCCGCGAGCGCTTCGACCAGGGCCGGGGTGATCCGCCCCGGTGCGGTGATCGGTGCGCGCGTGTGGATGCGGATCACGGGGATGGAGGGCCGGAGCGCGTCGATCGCCGACAACAGCCGGTCGTCGCGGACGGCGAGGGGGTCGCCGCCAGAGAGGATCACCTCCTCGGCTCCCGAGCTGCGCGCATAGTCCAGGGCTGCGCTCCACTCCTCTGGTGACGGGTCCTCATGCTCGCCAGGCCGGTGATCGCGTCGAAAGCAGTATCGGCAGGTGAGGTGGCAGCGCTTGGTGACGAGCAACAGGACCCGCGAGGGGTACTTGTGAACCACCCACGGGAGCGGGGAGCACCGGCTGTCGCCCACCGGGTCGGCGACATCGAGGTCGTCGCCCCGCAGCTCGTCGGGGGAAGGGAGTACCTGTCGGGCGAGCGGATCGGCCGGGTCGGAGGGGTCGATCCGGTCCCAGAACGAACGCGTCACCCGCACGGGAAAGTTGCGATCCGCCTCGGTCCATACCTCGGCGAGATCCGGTCGCGCGGCGACGATTTCGGGCCGCCCCACCACCGCACCTGTCGTGCGACGGGGTTCGTGATACATCGCGCCGTCCCCCAAAGCCTCGCCGGAGTTCTTGCCCATGGCCACGTACTATAGCTCCTCGGACATCCGGAAGGGCCTGAAGCTCGAGATCGACGGATATCCTTGGGTGGTTGTGGATTTTCAGTTCGTAAAGCCCGGCAAGGGTCAGGCCTTCAACCGCGTGCGGATGAAGAACCTCATCAACGGAAACACCGTCGAGCGAACCTACAAGATCGTGGAGTCCTTTCAGGCTGCCGACGTGGAAGAGATCACGATGGAGTACCTGTACAAGGATGGCGACGGGTTCAACTTCATGAACCAGGAGACCTTCGAACAGACCTCGATCCCGGAGAGCGTCGTCGGCGAACAGGCGAGCTTCCTGGTGGAGAACATGAAGGTCCAGGTGCTTTTCTACAACGGTCGGGCGGTCAGCATCGATCTGCCCTACTTCGTCGAGCTCGAGATCACCTACTGCGAGCCCGGGGCCCGCGGAAACACCGCGACGGGCACCAACAAACAGGCCACCGTGTCGACCGGCGCCCAGGTCGGGGTCCCGCTCTTCATCGAGCAGGGCGAGTGGATCAAAATCGACACGCGCACCGGCGAGTACGTCGAGCGCGTCAAGCGATAGCCCGCTTGGACATCCCCGGACTGCGGGCTCGCGCGCGCGTGTTGCACGCGCTCCGCACGTGGTTCCACGACCACGGATACCTCGAGGTGCCGACTCCGGTTCGGGTGCCCTCCGGGGCGATGGAGCCCCACCTTCACCCGATCGCCGCGAGCGGGGCCTGGCTTCGCACCAGTCCCGAGTTCGCGCTCAAGCGGGTGGTGGCGGGCGGGCTGCCGCGGGTGTACGAGATCGGGCCATGCTTCCGGGATCAGGAAGGGGGAAGCTGGCACGGCGACGAGTTTACCATGCTCGAGTGGTACCGCGTCGGGGCCGAGCTCGTCGACCTGATGCAGGAGGTCGAGGATCTGGTCGCGGCGGCGGCCTCCGCCCTGGAGCGCCCGGCCCCCGCGGGCTGGCGGCGGGTCGGGGTGCGCGACCTCGTCTTGGAGACCACGGGTCGCGACGTCGCCTCCTCCACCGCCGCCGATCTGGGCGGAGTGAACGAGGGTTGGGACGACGCGTTCTTTCGCCTCTGGGTGTCCGAGGTGGAACCCCAGCTGCGCGAGCCGGTGGTAATCGACGAGTGGCCGGCCTCGCAGGCTGCGCTGGCCCGGGTCGTCGAACGGACGGCGTGGCCGACCGCCCAGCGGTTCGAGGTCTTCCTCGGCGGGGTGGAGCTGGCGAATGCCTTCTTCGAACTTGGGGACCCGGTGGAGCAGCGCCGCCGATTCGCGACGGCCAATGAGGAGAGGCTGGCGCTCGGCCTTTCCCCTCATCCGGTAGACGAGGCTTTTGTCGAGGCGACCGGCCGGCTACCCCGCTGTTCGGGAATCGCCCTCGGCGTGGACCGCCTCGTGGCGGCGCTGTGCGGCTGGCCCGGCATCACCCCTGGGCGCGTGGAGGTGGCGTGACGTGCGTCGTGTTGGTCGGAAATGGAGGACGGGAGCACGCCCTGGCTTGGCGGCTCGCTCGATCGGCCTCGTGTACCCGGCTCATCGCGACCGGGGCGCATCCGAGTTGGCCGGATGCGGTCGAGCCGATCGCGGGCGACCCACTGGCGATCGCCCGCGAGTTTCGAGCGGGACTCGTCGTCGTGGGGCCGGAGTCACCGCTGGCCGCGGGCCTCGCGGATCGCCTCCTCGCAGCCGAGATCCCCTGTTTCGGGCCGACTGCCGCGGCAGCTCGTTTGGAGAGCTCGAAGGCCTTTACGAAGGAGGTCCTCGCGGCCGCCGGGATCCCGACTGCGGCTGCGCTGGTCGTGGAGCGCGGGGATCCCGCGGGGTGGGCTCGTGCGCGTGCGCGGTGTGCCCGCGGCGAGGTGGTGCTCAAGGCGGATGGCCTCGCCGCCGGAAAGGGCGTCGTCGTGTGTGCGACCGGCGCCGAGGCCCTAGAGGCACTCGAGGACATGCACCGCTTCGGCGGTGCCGCCGACACGCTCGTCCTCGAGGATCGACTCACCGGGCCGGAAGTCAGCGTCTTCGCGCTCTGTGACGGGGAGCGCGCCGTCGCCCTCCCGAGCGCCCAAGACCACAAGCGGCTCCGCGAGGGCGACCAGGGACCCAACACGGGAGGGATGGGAGCCGTTGCCCCGTGCCCGCTCGTCTCGGGCGACCAACTCGACGCGATCCTCGATCAGGTGCATCGCCCGGTTCTTGTCGAGATGGCCCGCCGCGGAACTCCGTTCCGGGGAGTGCTCTACGCCGGCCTCATGCTGACCCCCGACGGGCTGCGCGTGCTCGAGTTCAACGTGCGCTTCGGAGACCCCGAGTGCCAGCCCCTGATGCTCTTGTGGGACGAGGACATCGTGCCGTGGCTGATGGGCTGCGCGGTCGGGCGCCTCCCAGACGGGAAACCCCAGTTTCGGTCCGGCGCGGCTGCCTGTGTCGTCGTGGCAGCCGAGGGATACCCCGACGCCCCGGTGCTCGGGACACAGATCCCCGACGGGGGGCCGGTCGAGGAGGGGGTGCTGTTCGTCGCCGGGGCTCGCCGAAGTGGCGACGGCCTGGTGGTGTCCGGCGGGCGCGTTTTGGGCCCGACGGCGTGGGGAGCGGACCTCGCCACGGCGCGCGCCCGGGCGACCGCGGCGGCGCAGCGATGGGCCTTTCCGGGAGCCCAGATCCGCCGCGACATCGGAGCCGGCGGGTGAGTCCGGAGTGGAGCCTCGATCGCCCCGCGCCGGGGCTCGCCGTGGCCCAGCCGCGGCGGGGGTTCCGCTATGGGGCCGAGGCTTTTTGGGTGGCCGGCTTCGCGCTCGAGGGGGACATGCCCCGGTCGGCGGCGGATCTTGGGACCGGATCCGGCGTGATCGCCTTGCGCCGCGCGTCGTGCGGGGTCGACGCCATCGGTTTCGAACTCCGGAACGAGTGGCAGGCGGGGTGGGAGATCACCCTCGCCCGGTCCGAGGTCCTCGGTCGGGTGCGCCTGGTGCAGGCCGACGTCGGGTCGCTGCCCGCGGGGGCCTTCGACCTCGTCACGGCGAATCCGCCCTTCTTTCCCGCTGGTCGGGGTCCTGCGGCGCGCGATCCCTGGCGGCGAGCGGCCCGAACCGAGTCTACTGCGTCCCTCTCGGGCTTCGTCCAGGCGGGCACGGCCATCCTCGCGCCTGGGGGGCGCCTCTGCCTGGTGGTTCCGCGCGAGCGAGATCAGGAGGTGGGATCGGTCGTCCGCGGGGTGCGGATCGGGGCGCGACGAACCCTGCTCGAGGTGAGGCCGGGCGCAGTGCCGGTGACGCAGTATGACGAGATCAACGAGGACCATCCTCGCGTACTCGGCTGGTTTCAGCGTTTCCGGGAGCCCGTCCAGTGAACGTACGCGTGGAGGTTCTCCCGCGTCCCACGGGAGGCGACGAGGAACTGGGAGCGGCGCTCGTCGATCTCGTCACCCGAGCCGTGATCCGCGGCGGAGCGCCGCCGGCGGGCGTCGCCGGCCGGGGGGATCGGGTCGACCTCGTCGGCTTGCAGGGGATCCCGCACATCCCGCGTTTCCTCGGTGCGCTCACCCGCTCGACCCGGGCCGATCTCGGGTCGGTAGACGTGGTCGGCCTGCTCGGGGCGCTGCCCACCGTCGGACGCGGCGGTGAGGCCGGTCCGCCGGTGGCAGTCGTGTTCCTCGAGTGGCCGGACTGCCGGTGGTGGTACTGGCGCGCCCTGCTCGGTGCGGATCGCAAGGTTCTTCTACCCGAAACCGCGACTTGGTCCCGCGCCCACGATGGCGATCGGATGCCTCCCCAGCTCGGTCGATGGTGGACCCTGGGTCGCCGGGCGGGGCTGTCGCTCGCGTTTCGGCCCGCGGAGCCGATCGTTCACTGAGGCGGGTCGGTGATCAGCGGCCAGAGTGCGTCGGCCTGCTTGCGACCGCGTCGCACTTCGGCGCAGAACCACATCCAGCGACCCACGCGGTCACCCGAAGGCGGCGGCGGTTCACCGCCGACCGTCATGACGTGGGTCGGGGCGACGGTCACGTATTTTCCGCCGAGAAAGCGGAACACCGTTCCGAGTTGGCGGTTGGCATCCTCCTCGCCTTCCGCACGCAGCGCCGCGCCGAGCGCCGTGGCCACGCTGTCTTCGGCGGCTCCGAGGGGAGGCAGCATCGCTCCCGGCGGGAGCTGGAGCAGGTGACTGCCGATCTCGGCGAGGCTCCAGATCAGGGGCAGGTCGCGGCCACCATCGTCCTCGGCGAGCTGGAGGGCGAGCTCGAGGGCCCGCTCGGCGGGATCGCGAACCGCTGTGGAGAGCCCGTCGAACACCCACTGGGCGTCGCGGCGGAGGGTGTCCGAGAGGAGCCCCTCGGGTGGGTGGAGGGGCAGGGGATCGTGTTCGGTAAAGCTGGCGGCAAAGCGAGTAATCGGCGCACCCCGCCCCCCGGACATGGCTCGCCCGGCGCGGAGCCCGACCGCGATGCGCGTGAGCGGGTGGATATCCGCCCCGAAGCACACATCGAGGATCGCCGGATCCTGCGAGAGGCCGAGGCCCTCCATGGCCTGCCGGATCATCCGCCCGAGCTCCCGTGCGCCGGGCCGGGGATCGCGCGAGAGCCGAACGAATGCCTTCGATCCGGGGTGGCACCCGGCCGACGTGCGGTCGACCGAGAACCAGCCGGTCTCTCCGTGGGGATGCAGCGACACGAGGAGGGGGTCGGCCGGAGGACCGGGAATGACCACCGTGGCGCCGGAGCCGTGCTCGCGCCCGACCCCACAACCGGCGAGCACCGGCGCATAGAGCAGGGCCGGACCCCGGATGGGAACGACGTCGTCGGGATCGCCGACCACCGACACGTCGAGCCGGTACCCGAGCTGCCGAGCCCGCGTCAGGAGCATGATTCCCGCGGTGGTCGTCCCGGGGCTGCTTCCGGTCAGGTGCGCCTGCATCGCGACTCCATGGCTCTGTTATCCCGGTCGGGGCGGTGAGGAGGCGGCGCGCCTGCGTGGCGGCGCCCAGAGCCGGACTCAGTGTGGTTCACACGGTACTCCCCGAACTCCGTCAATGCCACCAGCCGGACCGTGGCGGAGGACGGACCCGCCGTGGGTGTGCCCAGCGCTCGCTTCGACGAGCGCCAAGTAGCTGGCTCGATCGATCAAGGGCAGCCGGTGGACGAAGGCGGTGAGCGACCAGAGTTCTTCGTCGTCGAGGACGGCCCCCCACGCTGGCATTGCGGTCATGCGCAAGCCGTGGGCGATGATCCAGAACGTGCGCCGCGGATCCTCGAGACCCGGGTGGGTGAGGTCGGGCGGTGGTGGGTGGAGGGTCCGCGGCAGGTCGCTCGGCGCAAGCCCCGGCGCTGCGTGGCACTCCGCGCACATCGCCTCGTAGTTCCCTGCGCCAGCGCGGATCCGCTGCGGATCGTCGAGATCGGGGGGACGGAGTCTACGGGACCGAACCGCGACGCCGCGTTCCCGAACGGTCTCGAAGAAGGCGTCGGTCGCGGCCCACGGCGGCATGCGTTCGCACTCTGGATGTCTCTAAGCACCACCGCGCGGCGCGGGAGGGTACGCCCGTTGGATCCCGTCACCGATAGCCGACCCGCCGCAGCCCGTTGGCCGTGCGGGTCCAGTCGCGCTCCACTTTGACGAACAGCTCCAGGTAGACGCGGCTTCCGAGCAGCTCCTGGATCTCCTTGCGGGCCAGGGTGCCGATTCGTTTGAGCATCTCGCCGCCCTTGCCGATCACGATCGCCTTCTGTGAGGGTCGCTCGACCACCACATCCATGTGGATCCGGACGAGTTGTTGGCTCTCGCGCTCTGTTTCGTCGAACTGCACCACCTCGACGTGGGTGGTGTACGGGATCTCCTGCTCGGTGAGGTGAAAAACTTTCTCCCTCACGATCTCGGCGGCGAGGAATCGCTCGGGAAGCTCGGTCCAGGCTTCGGGATCTGCGAATTGCTCCCCTTCGGGCAGCACCGCCTCGACGAGCGCGAGGAGCGCCTGGATCTCGGCTCCGGTGGCCGCCGAGAGGGCGGTGGAACCGGCGAGCGGGAGCGTGTCGGCGACCGCTGCTTGCACGGCCTCGAGGGCCAAGCGCTCGACGACATCGGACTTGTTGGCGGCGAAAATGACCGGCCGTCGACTGCCTCTCAAGGCCTCGGCCACCCGGTGGTCGGTCGCGTCGAGCAGCGGTTCCCCCGCTCGGAGGCGGGCGGCACTGACCGTGGCGTCGACGAGCCAGATCGCGGCGTCAGCCTCGGAGAGCGCGCTGTGCGCGCGGCCCACCATCTCCCGATTCAGCTCGGTCCACGGCTCGTGAATACCGGGCGTGTCGAGCAGGCGAACCTGGATGCGCGGCGTGGTGAGGATCCCGGCGATCCGGTGGCGGGTCGTCTGAGGCTTACTGCTCACGATCGCGAGCTTGGCGCCCAACAAACGGTTGAGCAGCGTGCTCTTGCCGGCGTTGGGTTGGCCGATCAAGGCTACGGTTCCGCATCGGATGGTCAACGGCACTCCCCGATTCGGATGACTCGAAGCTCGCCCCGGTGCAACCCATCGTCGCCCACCACCTTCACCGAGGAGAGCGCAAATTCTCGGCGCAAAACGGTCAGGTTGCGATTCTCCGGGCCGCGCGTTCGGGCCTGGTCCGGATGCGCGCACCGGATCTCCACGGCGTCGCCCGGCACTGAGTCGCCGAGTTGCTCCCGGATGCGCTCGAGGGTCCGGCTCGACTCCACGAGCTCCCGCAGCGATGGGTGGACCGGCCCAGCGATCACCCGACCCGGTGCCTCGTGCGGCTGAATCCCGATGCGGAGCACCCGGACGCGAGCCGCCTCGAACACCTCGAGGAGCGCCCGGCAGATCGCCACCGTGTCCTCCAGACCGAGCGGCCGATAGAGTCCGTCGGCGTAAGCGCGCGCAAGGAGACTTCGGCTTCGCACCAGCACGGGGTGGATCCGGGCAGTATGGGCCAGGGGAGCCACCTTGCGGGCGTCGTCGAGGAGAACCAGGGCGTCGGTCCCGGGCAGACCGGGCGCGAGGATCACCCCGGCCTCGAGGCCCGCCTCCCGGATCCCGTTGAGCATCTCCAGCACCCGCTGCCCCCGATAGGTGCGACCCGCGCGGCGCAACGCATGCTCGTCGAGGGAGCAGGCGTCCAGTTCGATCCCCCTACAGCCCGCCGAGACCAGGCTCGCGAGGCCGCGCCGAGTCAGCGCGTCCGGTCGCACCCGCGCGGTGAACGGCGCCCCGTCGAGCGCAGCGAGCTCGGCAACCTCTGGGGGGCG
>CANLGQ010000120.1 GCA_947490265.1 Pseudomonadota bacterium
CACCCCCGACAAAGTCCCCTCCGACGCAGACCACGGTGTAGTCGCCGTCCACCACCGGAGCCACCCAGCCCCCCGCCTCCGAGGTCACGACCGCCTGCTCGCCGATCCACACCTCGACGCCACCGAGCCCTTCCCCGAGGTCATAGGCCCCGTTCGCGTCGCGGTCGTCGTAGACGACCCCGGTGAGGAACTGGTCCTCGACCGCCGAAAGCGCAGTGTGGAGCGCCCAGTAGTTCTGGTAGGTGGACGAACTCTCCCGGGCGACACCCACCCCGATCTCGCGGTGCGAAGCAAAGAACGGGTCGCTGCCGAGCAGGTGGAACCGATGGCTCGGCGGGCTCACCCCCTCGTCCACGAGGAGCGCGTCGAGCGCGGAGAGCGGATCCGCGAAGCCGGCGGCGATGGACTCGACGTTGTTGGCGCCTGCATCGAGCATCCACACGGACCCATCACCGGCCGGGATCGAATCGGGAAGCGGATACCCGGTGTCGCGAACGAGGTCGTTGGGCCAGCGACCGTCCAACGGGCTCTGGTGGCCAAAGTAGTCTTGTGCCGCCATCTCTCCTGCGTGGCCTCGGGCAGAACCCACGAGGAGCGACTGCACGGCGAGGGGTGGCCGAGGGGCGACGTCGGAGAGCGTGGTCAACTGGCCGTCTCCGCCGATCCGGGCGTCGAGTCCGCGCTCTGCCGCCCAGGCGGCGGGATCGTGGCGGACGCGATTGAGCGCCCACACGAACTGCTGCTCCTCGGCCGTCGGCTCGATCGCGAACGCCATCGAACCTGCGACGAGCCACCCGAGCATCTCCCCTCCCGGAAGTGCGTTCGGCAACCGGAGGGCGGGTTTGAGAGCGCGACGCAAAGTTCGCGTGGACGACGCGGACGACGCGGTCGAACTCGACTGGCTACCCGATTAGGGTGCCTGGGACCGTACGCCGGTCAGGGTCCCTTTGCGCTGGAACGTCGATCCCCTGCCCCCCCGCTTCTGTCCCGGCGCGCGCGTCGCGGTGGCCTGGGCGGGGACCGACGCCGTCGTGATCCGCAAGCCGGCTGGGCTCCTCTCCGTCCCCGGGCGCGGCCCGGAGCGAGCCGACTGCGTTGAAACACAGGTTCGCGAGCTCTTCCCCCACGCTTCCCACGTGGCTGCCGTCCACCGCCTCGACCTCGAGACGTCGGGGTTACTGCTCATCGCCCTCGACCGAGCGGCACTGATCCGGCTGTCTGCGGCGTTCGAGGCGCGAACCGTTCACAAACGCTACGAAGCCATCCTGATGGACGACCTGCCCGCCCCAGCCGGAATCATCGACGCCCCCATCGGACCGGCAGTTCGACCCCGGTTTGCGGTGGTCGCGGGGGGGCGACCGGCGGTGACCCGCTGGTCGAGGCTGGGCCCCTGCCGCGCCGCCTTCGCTCCGGAGACCGGGCGCACCCACCAGCTCCGCCTCCATGCCCGCCACCTCGTCGCGCCGATCCGCGGCGACTCGCTGTACGGCGATCCAGGGAGCGCCGATCGCCTCCTCCTCCACGCCACGGAACTGGCCGCGCCCGGGATCCCGCTCGTGCGGTGGGAGGCGGAGTTCTGACCGTGTTACCCGCGGGTCGGGAGTGCCCCGATGCTCTTGTTCTTCGCCAGCCTCGCCCTCGGAAAGGACCCCGCCCCCGCGCCATCGACGCAAAACGAACTTCCAATCGGGAAGGCCACCGGCGGGACCGTCAAGGACGACGCGGACGCCCACTACGGCTTCACCGCGACCACGCCAGGCTTGCTCACCGTTGCCCTTCGGGGCCCCGGAAGCACCGACCTCAAGCTGCTCGTCACCGACGAAGACGGCCAGCCCTTGCGAGACGCCCGCTCCGACCAAGACCTCGGAGGCGAACGGGGCGCCGAGCAACTAACCGTGGTGCTGCCCTACCCCGGGAAATTCGGGATCGCGATCGAGGCGAGCGACGACGGGAGCTTTCAAATTGGGGCTTCCTGGCTGCCGATGCCCGAAGTGGGTCATCCGCCCGATGAAGATGGACGGCCCGCGGGCGGCGCGAAAGTCGCGGTGGGCGAGGCGAAGTCCGACCAGCTCGACGTCGCGCACGGCGACCTCGCCGATTGGTACGCGTTCACCATCAAATCGGCCGGCACCCTCACGGTGCTCACGAAGGGCACCGAAGGCGACCTCCTCCTCGATGCGTTCCGCTCGGGCGAGTACCACGAGCCGGCCGAGCACTCCGACTCCGACATGCAAGACGTCCGGGCGAACGAGTCGGTATCGTTCCACGTCGAGGGGGGTCAGACGGTCCTGTTCCGCGTCTCCACCAACTCGTCGGGGTCCGAACCGATCCAGTATAAGCTCTCCTCGGGGATCATTCCCGACTGACCGGAGGCGAAGGAATCGGATGCCCCTATCCACCGTCCTGTTTGTCGGAAACAGCTACACCGAGCGAAACGACCTCGCGGAGATCACCGCAGGGCTCCTGACCGCGGCGGGCGCCCCGGAGAGTCCGACTGCGCTCACCGGCGACGGGTTTACCTGGGCCGACCATCTCGAGCGGATCGAGGGCGGGGCACCCGCCTGGTCAACCGCCTTCGGCCAGCCCTGGCACCGAATGGTTTTCCAGGAACAGAGCCAGATTCCCGGATTCCCGGAGGACAACCCCGAGGTCGTGGCGAGTCGAGCCAACGCAGTGGCGCTCGACGGGTTGGCCGCGGAGGCCGGCGCGGAGACCTGGCTGTTCATGACCTGGGGGCGACGGGACGGTGACCAAGACAATCCAGCGCTGTATCCCGACTTCCCCACCATGGCGGCGCTGCTGGACGCCGGATACCTCGCCACCCGGCAGGGCCTCCCGGCAGGTCGCCCAGCCTACGTGGCGCCGGCCGGACGCGCCTTCCGGGTCGTGTGGGAGGACGCCACGGCGGTTGGCGACCCGCTCGCCACCGAGAGCGCGTTCTACCGACTTTATTCAGGCGACGGCAGCCACCCCTCCCCGCTTGGGACCGCGCTGGTGGCGTGCGTGCTGACCACCTCATTCACCGGCGTCCCCTGCTCCGGGCTTCCGGTGGACGGGATCGATCCGAGCGACCTGGAGTGGGCGCAAGCCGCAGCGGACGAGGCGGTTTTCGGGTCGAGCGACCTCACCTTTCCCTGGACGTCGGCCCCCGAACCCGAGCCCGACACCGGGTCGGAGCCGGAGCCCGAGCAGGACCCGTCCCCCGAGCGGGCTTCAGGCTGCGAAACGACCGGGTCGCCCTCCACGGCAGGCCCGGCGGCGGCAGCGCTCGCCCTGCTGCGGCGGCGCCGCCCGGCGGGGGCTTGACGGTCTCCATCGAACGACGGGACGCCGTCTGGACCGTGATCTTGGACCGGCCGTCGGTCAAGAACGCGGTGGATCGCCCGACGGCGGAGGCGCTGGCCGAGGCATTCCGTTCCTTCGACGCAGACCCGCACGCGCGCGCGGCGGTGTTGTGGGGCGCTGGAGGGACCTTCTCGGCGGGGGCCGATCTCCAGGCGATCGCCGCGGGCACGCCGAATCGGGTCGCAGCGGACGGCGACGGCCCCATGGGTCCCACTCGCATGCGGCTGTCGAAGCCGGTGATCGCGGCCATCTCCGGGTATGCCGTCGCGGGGGGCCTGGAATTGGCCTGTTGGTGCGATCTCCGGGTCATGGAGGTCGACGCGGTGCTCGGCGTGTTCTGCCGCCGGGTCGGGGTGCCGCTCATCGACGGAGGGACGATCCGCCTCCCACGCCTGATCGGCCTGTCGCGCGCGCTCGACCTCATCCTCACCGGACGGCCGGTCGGCGCCGAGGAGGCGCTAGCCATGGGCCTGGCAAACCGCGTGGTGCCGCGCGGGCAAGCGCGCGCGGCGTCGGAGGCGCTGGCCGCATCCCTCGCGGCGCACCCGCAAGCCGCGCTGCGCGGCGACCGGCTCTCAGCCCATGAGCAACACGGGCTCGCGTTAGACTCCGCGTTCGCCAACGAGCTGGAGCACGGCATGGCGGCGCTGCACGAGGGTTTGGGTGGCGCCCAGGCGTTCGTCGCCCGACGCGGACAGCCCTGACGCCACTAGCGAACCTTGAAGACGAACCGGCTATCCCCGCAGGTGATCCGCTCGCCCCCGGTCAGCTCGCACTCCGCGAGCACCTCGCCGTTGACGAGCGTGCCCTTCGTCGAGCCCTCGTCGCGCAACCAGAACCGGCCGCGTTCCTCACGAATCGAACAGTGTTTCCGAGAGACGCCCACGTCGTCGAGGATCTGGACCGTGCTCCCGCGACCCCGTCCAATCGTCAGCAGGGCGTCGTTCAGCGGCCACGCCTTCTCCTGGATCGTGCCCTCCTCGTAGACGACCCAGGCTCGGGAGCCGCCTTTCATCGGCTTCGGGGGGGCGACGGTGACGGCCCGCGTTCGGGTCTCTTCGACCCGCGCTTCGGCCCAGGCCAGCCACGTATCGTCGGGGTTCGCTGAGACCTCGCCGAAGGTCACCCCGAGATCCCGACCCGCCGCCAGCACCTTCGCGAGACGCGCCCCCCGCGCGGGGCTCGCCCCCTGCCGCGTGGTGGAGTTGGACTCCTGGACGATCCGAAGCTCGAGTCGGGCAAGCCAGTCCTCGGTCGGGAACGCGGGGAACGGGCCGATGTCGACCCCGAGTTCGTCTGCTTGCGACTGAATTCGTTCAATGCGAGCCTTTCGTTCTGCGTCCCTCGCGAGTCGTTCGGCCTTCCGCACTGCCTTCCGCTTGGCGATCGCCGCTTCGAGCAGCTTTTCGGTCGCGGCCAGCCACTCCTCGGTCGCAACCGGGGGAACCCGACCGAGATCGAGCCCCGCCTCCGTGGCGCGCTGCACAAGCGCCTGGGAACGGGCTTCGCCGTCCGCTGCACTCCGGGGCGCGGCAACCTCGTCGGCGGGCGCAGCGGAGGCCGGAGCACGACGGGTCGTTGGCGCCACGGAGGGCGGCCCGGACGGCGATGCCGACCGTGGCGGAGCCGGCGGCGACACGGGGGCGGCTGCCGGTGCCGGCGCCGCCGGGGGCACCGGGAAGGGAAGTCCCCGCTTGTCGGCCATCTCCCGGAGCTTGGCCTCCATCTTCACCATCCAGGTGTCGGAGGGCGAGGCCGGCACGTTCTTTACCCGAACGTTCATCTCCTCGGCGAACGCAAGCAGGAAGTCGAGCCGGGACAGCGCGGGGGGCTCGGCCGGCGGGCAGACGAGCGGTCGAACGCGCTCGGACAGAAAGGCAAGACGCGAGCGAACAATTGCCGCCACCTCTCCGGCCTCGGTCGCGAGCCCGAACGCGATGCCACCGCCCTGGAGAAAGCCTACAGCATAGTGGCGGATGGCCGTAAGTTCTCCGCGGACCGCGGCGTCAGCCGGCAGCGCCTCGAGCAGCGCCTCGACCACCGGCACAAGGGCCAAGGCCTCCACTTGAATTCGGGTGAGCGGCGGCAGTTTCCCGCCCCGTGACCGCGCAGTGATCCCCGCCGCCACCCGGTCGGCAGCCACCCCGAGCCCCGCCTCGAATCTCGCCAGATCCTCCGCGCCCATCTCGCCCCCGGCCGGAACCCTACACCACGCGGACAGAGGCCAGCGAGCCGCGGCGTCCGATGGAGTTCCCCCCTCTGTTTCCGGCATGCACCGGGACCGTGCTGACCATCCCGCGACGGCGTGTTACGTCGCTCCAGCGCCCGGGACGATTAGATGCTGCGCACGCCGCACCTCGACCAACAATACGAGCACGAGCTCGAACAGATCACGGCCCACCTGCTCAAGATGGGAAATCGCGCTGAGGCCATGGTGCACGACGCGGTGCGCGCGCTGCTCGATCGCGACCTCGGGCTGGCCCGCAAGGTCATCGGGTCGGACGACGAGCTCGATCGGCTCGAGGTCGAGACCGACGCGCTCTGCGTGGCGCTCATGGCGCGCCGATCCCCCGTCGGCGGCGATCTCAGGCTGGTGACCTGCGCCCTGAAGATCGTGACCGATCTCGAGCGCGTCGGCGATCTGGCGGTGAACATCGCTCGCCGGGCGATCGAGCTGAACACCTCGTCGGGAATCGAGGTCCTCCCAGAGGTCGCGGAGCTGGCGCGGGTCGCCAGCGACGAGCTCGGTCAGGCGATGACCGCACTCCGCAAGCGCGACAGCGCCGCGGCGGTTCAGCTCCAGCGGGGCGACAAACAGGTCGATGAGGCGAACCGCCTCGCGTTCGATCGGCTGATCCACATCGCGAAGGACCATCCCGACCAATTCGAACGGGCCCTCGCGATCACCAGCGTGTGCCGACACCTCGAGCGGGTGGGCGACCACGCCGTCAACATCGGGGAGATGGTGGTCTACCTCGTGAGCGGCCAGATGGTGCGCCACCAGGCCGGCTGACCGGTCCGCCCGACGCGGTGGATCGCCCGCGGCCCGAAAGACCGAGGACCGTCAGGCCACTGGATAGAACTGCTTCGCCCATCGACGGTAGGGGCCGATGGGCCCATCGCCTTCCGCCAGGGCGGGCCGATCCGTCCACCCCTTGGCTTCCCAGATGGGCACGTCTTGCGCGACATCCCCGGCATACTGGCGGATCGCAGCGCTGGCCATTCGATTGGCCAGCCAGCCACCCGGAACCAGCGAGAGCAACGGGTGGACCCTCCCGGGGGCCGCGATGTGGTGCACCGCCATCGCAATTCGCAAGTACGTACGGCCCGTGGTCGTGGGCGTTGCAAGCACCAGTTGGCGTGTCCGAACCCCGAGGGACACGACGTCGACCTCCACGAGGGCGTAGCCGAGGCCCCATTGGTGGATGTCCATCTCGGCGCGCACCCGGGCCGCCCCAAACAACGGCCTCGGACGCTCAAAAACGTAGCGGGCCCGCAGCTGCGGGCCATCGACCGCCAGAGGGGCGAGGGGGGCTACATTCTGGTAGTCGTGCACCGCGGCGAGGTGCCCGACATCCACCGAGTTCTCGGCGATCTCCTGGGGATGAGTCGCGAGGTCGAACGCGTGCGCGTGCCAGGCGGTCCAACCCGTGGTGTCGAGCGCCGGGATCTCGAAGGTCGGGGTTCCGGAACCCACCCAGCCGAGGAGGAGGCCATGGTGCTCGCGCACGGGATGGCTGGCGATCTGCGCTGTCGGCGGGATCTTGCCCCCGTAGGGCGTCGAAACACAGGCCCCGGCAACGTCGAAACAGAAGCCGTGAAACGGACAGCGGAGACTCTCGCCGACCACTCGGCCGCCGACGCCGAGATCCGCTCCGAGGTGGGGACAGTACGCATCGAGCAGCGCCAGCGTGCCCGAGGCGGTGCGAAAGAGGACCCGCTGCTGACCGGCGAGCACCCGGCGAACCACGGCACCGCGCGGAACGTCGCTCGAAAACCCAAGACAATACCAGCCTATTGGCGCCGGTAACGGAACTCGATCCAACATGCGCAGGAGGCTAACCTGTGCGTGCGGTTCGTGATACCGATTCGCATGTGGCTCTTCCTGTGGACCCTCGCTGTCCGCGCCGAACCCTCCGTCGCTACCAACGAGGCGGGGGTCGTGCACGCTGTCGCCGTCGTGCCACGGCCGCCCGGTGAGGTGCTGGCGTTTATCCAAGATCCAAACGCCGTCCACGCTGCGAGCGGCGACGCCGGCAAGCTCAAAGCCGTCCCAAACGCCGGGTGCTACGACGTGACCTATACGCTGGCAAACGTGGTGGCCAACGTGAGCTACCTCGCCCATGCCTGCCCGACCCAGAACGGCTTTCGGTCCGATGTCGTCGAGAGTCCGACCTTCCGCAGCCAGAAAGCCGAGTGGTCGGTTCGTCCCGTGGCCGGCGGAGCTGAGGTCACCTACGTGTACGAGGCCGACATCGCGCTGCCTTTGCCCAAGTGGCTCATCCGCCACCGAACCGAGTCGGCCATCCGCGCGATGATGACGCGGATCGCCGCAAAGTTCGGCGGCTGATTTCGTATACCAGCAGGTCGCCGTGAGCCTGGGGTGGTGGGTGCTGGCGTGCGGGGACCCACCGAGGCCCGTTCCCCCGCCTCCCCCCGTGCCGACCTGCATCCGGCACGAACCCGCCTGGAGGGCGGAGGAAGTCTTGCCGGTCGGCGAGGAGGTCCCCACGACGACCGCAGTGCGGGTGCTCGACCCGGACACGGTGGCGCTCTGTGACCCGCGCCGCGGCGAGGTCCGGCTGCTCCACCCCGGGGATTGGACGAGCACGCCGATCGCGGGTCTCGGTGCGCCGGTTCGGGTCGCGCGCCTGGCCGAGGGCCGCCTCGCAGTGGCGGACATCGGGATCCTGTGGCCCAGTGCGGAGCGGGTCGGCCGGGTGTTGCAGCTCGAGCGCCAGGCCGAAGGCTGGGCGACGCGGGTGCTGCTCGAGGGGATCGGCCGAGTCGCCTGCGCGGAGCCCGGTGACCTCGACGGCGACGGAGACCAGGACCTCACGGTCTGCGAATTCGGCCACCTGGAAGGCGGGCTACACTGGCTCGAGAACGAGCCTCCAACCTGGACCCTTCACACCCTCGCTCGCTCGCCCGGCTGGTCCGACGCCTGGCCGGTCGATCTCGACGGCGACGGCGACCTCGACCTCGCGACCGCGGTCAGCCAGAACGAGGAAACCGTCGCGATCTGGCGCAACGCCCAGGGCCAATTCACCCGAGAGGATGTATTCCACAGCCCACTGGCCTGGTTCGGCCTGTCGTCGATCACGCCCACCGACCTCGACCGCGACGGCGACCAGGATCTCCTCGTGTCGAATGGCGACACGATGGATCAGGACTTCCCTCCGGGATCCAACCTCGACGCGTTGCACGGCCTCACGTGGCTGGAGAATGACGGCGCCGGCCACTTCGCTCCCCATCGGATCTTCGACCGCTGGGGCACCTACGCGGCACGGTCCGCCGACCTCGACGGGGACTGCGACCTCGACCTCGCGATCGCGGCGCACCAGGTGCCGGCGCACTGGCCCGGCCAGCCCGTGAGGCCCGTCGCCTGGCTCGAGAACGACGGCAACCAGAACTTCACGGTGCACGAGGTCCCCGGCGCCCCCGGCCAACCGGTCGACCTGGCGATCGTGGGGCAGGACCTCCTCCTGGGTTCCCTGTACCTGAACGAGGATCCGTCCGTTCGACGACTCGTCCTCCTCCGGAACGCGACCGCACCCTAGTGGTCGAACCCAGTGATCCTGATCGGTGCCGGTGTCCGGTGCCGGGGGGTCTGGGGGGCGGCGAAGCCAGCCCCCCAGCGGGGTTGCAGGGGCAGGGCCCCTACGAGGCGCGCGGATTCCGACCGGTCGGAATCCGTGTGCCGATACACTAGTCTGTGCCGACCCGGAGAATTCACCCAGCGGACCAGCGGGGCCGCCATCGCCGCAATCGGTCAAGCCGGGAGTCGGGCCTCGACGGTCCGCCGCAGGTGTCCCATCGGAAACGGCTTCACCAAGCGGTCGTTCTCGTTGTTGCGCAAGAATTCCTCAGCGTCGGTCGTGAGCGCGCCGCCGGTCATGAAGATCAGGGTCCGCGCCACCTCCGGGTTCCACCGCTCGACGTGCTGATGGAACTCGATTCCCGTCATGCCGGGCATCATGAGATCGCACAGGATCACGTCGTAGCGCTCTCCCGCCTGGAGCAGGGCCAACGCCGCCGCTCCGCTCGTGACCCCGGTCACATCGTGAGATTTCTGCAAGTACCGGCACATGCATCGAATCAACGCCTCCTCGTCATCGATGAACAGACAGCGCGCCCGCCCAAGCCGGCTCGGAGGGGCGCTGTCGATGGGAGGAGAAGCGCTCGCCTCCTCGCCAAACGGCAGCCGAACGATCGCGGTGGTCCCCAAACCCAGCGCACTTTCGAGTCGGAGCTGCCCGCCGAAGGATTTCACGATCGCATGGCTGATCGACAGACCCAGCCCGGTCCCCTTGCCGGGCGGCTTACTGGTAAAAAACGGGTCGAAGATGTGGTCGAGGACTTCCGGCGGGATCCCGCCACCCGTGTCCCGAATCGCAATCTCGACCGCGTCATCCCGCCGCACCGCGGACACCCGGATCTCGTTTCGAGCGGCGTCCCCTTCCCCGATCGCCTGAGCCGCATTGACCAGAAGGTTCAGAAGGACTTGGACCAAGCCGGTCTCATCGGCCAGGACCGAGGGCACCGGCGACACCTCGACGACGAGTCGGGCTCGGTGTCGGACTTCGCTCAAGGAGATTCGCGACGCCGCGTCGATCGCCGCTGCCACGTCGACAGGCCGCCTGTCCTGGCCGCTACGCCGGGAAAACTGGCCCAAGCCGTGAACGATCGAAGCCACACGTTGCAGCCCCTGAAGGGCTTCCTGCACCGCGTCGCTCACCTCAGGAGCGATGCCCGACTCTGACGAGCTGACCAGCACGGCGATGAAGTCGAGGTTGCTCTGCACATACGCCAGCGGGTTGTTGATCTCGTGGGCGATCCCGGCGGAAAGCCTCCCGAGCGCCTCTAGTTTTTGCGCCTGGAGAAGTTCGCCCTCCAGCTGCCGCCGCTGCGCCTCGGCGCGCGCCAGCGCGACTTGATCCGCAAGGGCACCCACGAAACCGATTTCGTCGGTCGACCACGTTCGGTCCGCACCGATGCTCTCGCAACAGAGCACGCCCACGATCTCGCCGCCCACCCGAACCGCCGAGTCGAGCATGGCGGTGATCCCGAGCGGTACGAGGTAGCCGTCGCGAAACTCGTCGGTGCGCGGGTCGCTCCGGGCGTCGTGCGCATCGATCGCGCGGCCGGACTCCAAGGCCGCGAAGTATCGCGGGTACTGATTCGCGCTGAGCACTGCACCCCCCGAGTGGACGCGACTCGGACGCTCAAAGAGCGAGAGGCAGGACAGGGACTGGCGGTCGTCGGACAGGAGCCAGACACTGGACCGCGCGACATCGAGGGTATCTCCAGCCACCTTGACCACGCGTCGCACCACGTCGTCGGGAAGCCCGCCGGCCCGAGCCAGATCGACCAAGGCACTCTGCTGCCGGCGCATCCGTTCGACTTGTTGGGCTAGCTCACGGCTCATTCCTTCGGGGTAGCACGTCACAACCTCGGACACAACACCGATCTTCCCGGTTTGCCCCCTGAAGCGCCGAGCCGCCGAGCGCGGAACCCTACCCCGCAGCGCACCCGAATGCAGCCCATCGACGCTGTTCGGGGTCCAGGCCGGCAGCGCTCGGTTTACCCCCAGGCAAGAAAAACAGGAACACCGGACGAGGAAACCTCGCCCGGTGTACCGATGCACTCGTTCTCTCCCAGGCGCCCGGGGGGTCACCCCCCCGAAACCCGAGAGCCGGGTGACTTACCAGCGATCTCCGCCGCCGCCGCCGCCGCCGTAGCCGCCGCCGCCGCCGCCACGACCACCGCCGCCGCCGTAGCCGCCGCCGCCAGTTGATGTAATTGAAGAAAAAACAGAATTTGAACCGCTTGTTCCTTTATCTGATGTTGTATTATTACCA
>CANLGQ010000121.1 GCA_947490265.1 Pseudomonadota bacterium
GTCAACACCTCGTGCAGGCACCCCCCCAGCAGATACACGTCGGTGGCCGGGCCGATTGGTGCGCCCGAAACCGTCATCTCCGGCGCCATATACACCGGCGTGCCGGCGATGGCGGTGGTCGCGGACCCGGGCTCCAGGCGCACCGCGACCCCCCAGTCGACGACGTAGACCTCGCCGAAGCGACCGATCATCACATTCTCGGGCTTCAGATCCCGGTGGAGCACCGACTGGGCATGGGCGTAGTGCACCGCCAGACAGACCTGACCGAGAATGGCCAGGTGCCGCTCCACGTCCTCGGCGCCCGACCGGATCAGCTCGCTCCAGGCCGTTCCCTCGATCCGCTTCATCACCATCGCCGGGAGCGCGTCGGCGTCGAGCCCGAGGGCATGGATCGGCACGATGTTCGGGTGTTGGAGCCTTCCCGTGATGCGGGCTTCGTGCAGCAGCGCCTCGGCCGCACGCGGCCGGGCACCGGTTCGAACCCGCTTGACCACCACCTCTCGATCCAGCGACTGCTGATGTGCCAGGTACACGACGCCCATTCCCCCCTCTCCGAGGGTCCGCCCGAGCACGAGGTCGACGTGGTCAGCCGCCGTTTCGTTGAGCGGGAGTGGCGGAAGGCCGGCGAGCGGAACGCTCCCCATCGGAAGCGCCGGCTTCAGGGTGCGATCGGCGGGCAATGGCGGGCCGTCCGCGGTGAGATCGTCGAGGGTCCGCGTGTCGCTCAGGCCAGCCTCCGCGTCCATTCTACCGTGATAGGGGCGCCGCGGAGGAACCATGCCCCACGGGACCGCCCGCCGAACGCCCATCAAGACCCTCCTCGCAGCAGCCACGCCGGGCGAGCGGGTCGTCGCCACGGGCTGGGTCAGGACCTCGCGGTTTTCGAAAAACGTGAACTTCCTCGAGCTCTACGACGGTTCGACCCCGCGCAAGTTGCAGGTGGTGATCGGCGCCGACCTCGCCCTGATTCACCAAGCGCGGCTCGGCACCGGAGCGGCGGTTCAGGTCAGTGGTCAGTGGGTCGCCTCGCCCGGGGCCGAGCAGTCCGTGGAGATCCTGGCCGACGACCTCGCGATCATCGGGGACTCCGATCCCACCCACTACCCCCTCCAGAAGAAGCGCACGTCGCTCGAAGATCTTCGCACGAAGGCCCACTTGCGCCCTCGGGCAAACACCTTCCAGAGCGTGTTCCGGGTGCGACACCAGCTCGCCTGGCAGATCCACCGCTTCTTCCACGAGCGGGGCTTTCTCTGGATCCACACCCCCATCCTCACCGGCTCCGACGCCGAAGGGGCGGGCGAGCTGTTCGCGGTGAGTACTCCCGAAGGTCCGGAGGCCTTCTTCGGGAAAAAGACCTTTCTCTCGGTCTCCGGTCAGCTCGAGGTCGAGTGCCTCGCCCAGTCCCACACCGACGTCTATACGTTCGGGCCCACCTTTCGCGCTGAGAACAGCAACACCCCACGGCACGCCTCCGAGTTCTGGATGATCGAGCCGGAGATGGCGTTCGCCAGCCTCGACGACGTGATCGCGTTGGCCGAGGACTTCGTCCGACAGGTTGCCCGGGAGACGATCGCTGCCTGCCCCGACGACTTCGCCTTCTTCGACGCGCACCTCTCCCCGGGCGTCCTCGCCGCCGTCTCCGCAGCGATTGCACAGCCCTTTGCCCGCATCACCTACACCGAGGCCCAGCAGATCCTCGCTGCCTCGGGGAAGACATTCGAGTACCCGATCGGTTGGGGGGAGTCGCTTCAATCCGAGCACGAACGATACCTGGCGGAGGAGCACTTCAAGCGACCGGTGTTCGTCACGAACTACCCAGTCGCTCAGAAGGCCTTCTACATGCGGCTCGACGACGACGGGCGGACGGTCGCGGCCACCGACCTGCTCGTACCGCGCCTCGGCGAGATCATCGGCGGCAGCCAACGCGAGGAGCGGCTCGACGTGCTCGAGCGGCGAATGGGCGAGCTCGGGATGCATCCGGAGCCGCTCTGGTGGTACCTCGACCTGCGCCGCTGGGGAACCACGCCACATGGCGGTTTCGGACTCGGATTCGAGCGAATGCTCATGTGGCTCACCGGCATCGCCAACATCCGCGATGCGATCCCCTTCCCCCGAACGCCCGGAAACGCAGAGTTCTAGCGGCTCACGCGCTGCCGGGATAGAGACGGCGCCAGTTTGGAGGATACCCACCATGTTCCGTCATTCCCTGGTTCTCTTCCTCTCCGTCGCATTCCTCGGCTGCGGTGCCAGCGACGAAAGCGGAGGCACCGACACCGACACCGACACCGACACCGACACCGACGCCGACACCGACGCCGACACCGACGCCGATACCGACGCCGACACCGACGCCGACACCGACACCGACACGGCGCCCGCGTGCGACGCCATCACCGAGGGCCGGTGGCAGGCGACCGGGCCGGCGTTCGGGATGGACATGCAAGCCGACCTCCAGGCCAACGAAAAGAACTGCACTTTCCAGCTCGGCAACTGGAACATGCAGATGAGCGTGCCCAGCGGCGGCACGATCTCCGGCGACCAGGTGACCCTGGCCGGACCCGACGATTGGGTCACCTGCGTCGGCACCCTCACCGGGGGAACCCAGATCCAGGGCACCTGCGACAGCGGTAACTTCGAGATGCAGACTTCCAACTGACGCTTGCGTTCGCGAGCGCCTGGGACGAAGCGTGCGCGGGCCAGGGCCCGCCCGCGGTGTTCCTGCGCAACCGAGAAGGCGCCTGGAAGCTGGAACCCGGTTGGACGCGCGACGCCTGGTCCCGCGACCCGGGGCCCCACGCCTTTGGCTGGACGTGGTGCCTCTGCCGGGACCGGGCCACCGGATATGTGGTGATCGTGCTGGCGACGTCGCCGACGCTGTTGGCCCACCACCCCCGGATGGACGTGCGCGCCTTCCCCAACCAGAGCACAGCCTTCGAAGCCCACGCTTCCCTGGGAGCGGTGCCCATCGACCCGAGCGCGTGGTGACCTGGCTCGTCTCGCTGGCGCTGGCGCAAGCCCCCGAAGCCCCTTCGCGGGAGGTGGTCGTGTACGGCGAGCTCCTCGTGGAGCAAGCGCGCCAGGCCCTGGTGGAGGAGCTGCGGGCCGACGGCTACACGCGGGTGGTCGAAAAGGAGGATCGGGTCATCTACCGGCATCCCGAGGCGTGGAAGGGGCAGGTGGTGCTCTACGACGACGGCTGGACCTACGTGAAGCGCCAGCCGCTGAACGCCGTCGCGCCGGAGATGCCCTGGGCTGACGCGAACAGTCCGCTCGCGGTCGCCGGTTGCGTGGTCTACCCGTGGCTGTGCGTGCGGGCCGGAGGGCTCACCGCGGGTCAACGCAAGTGGCGGGGGCGCGAGACGCGAGAGGCGCAGTCGATCGCCGATGCGTCTCGGGTGCTCTCGGAACGCACGGCCGACCTCGCCGTGGATCGCACCATCGACGACCTCCCCGCGCGCCTCGAGGCGCTGTGGGGCCAGGGGAAACCGCTCGAGGGCGAGGGGGATCTGGCCACCGTCGCCGAACGAAAAGCAGCGCTGCTCTCCTACTGGGGCACGCGGACCGACACCGTGTGGGGGCGCGAGGTGCAAGACGCCATCGAGGCGTTCGTGCGTGGGGTCGTCCAGCACTCCGACGCGCCGTTCACTGAGGCGGAGATCGCAGGCTTCGACAGCAATGTCGAGAAAACGCCATGATCCACGCGCTCTGGGTCCTGTCCCGGCCCCGACTGCTGCCGTTCCTCTGGCTCCTCGTGATCGGGGGTTACGGCTGGGCCCACTGGGACCGGGCGTTGTTCATCCGAAATCCGGGATCCCTTCCCTGGGTGATCCTCGCGTGGACGATGTTGAACGCCGGCACCCTCTGGCTCAACGCCGCGCTCGACCGCGACGAAGGCCCGGTCCTGTTCGGCGGCCGGGCAGCCGTACCGGCGCGAATCGCGGAGGCCGGGTATGGAGCCTTGTTCTTTGCGATCCTCCTCTCCCTGCCCGCCGGGGCGCTGGCGACCGCGCTGACCGCGCTCTCTGCCCTGCTCGCCGTCGCCTACAACCACCCGCGTCTGGCCATGAAGGGCCATCCCCTCGGCGGACCACTCATCAATTGGTTCGGGTACGGCATCCTCACGCCGATGGTCGGCTGGGTCATCGCCGACGTGCCACAGAACCCGCGTACGCTCGCCATCCTCGCGGCGGTCAGCGCCGGTGTGCTCGGCACGTACTTCGCCGCGCAGGCGTTTCAAGCCGAGGAAGACCGCGCACGCGGCTATCGCACCCTGGTCGTCACCCACGGCCCGGCGGTGACCCTCCTGGCCGCGCGCTCGGGCGTCGGGCTCGCGGTCTTCCTCGCCCTCGGCATGGCCGCAATCGGCTGGCTGCCCCGGGAATGCCTATTGGGTGCGCCGGTGTTCCTCTGGCTCGACCGATGGCTCGCCCACTGGGCCCATCAGCCCGGGGGTGGCACCGAATCGGACGCGCGGGAGTTTGCCCGGCGCGCGTTCCTCAGCGGGGTCACCGGCATCGCACTCGCCACGGTCGACTACGTGAGCGACTCGCTCGCCCAGCAGCCGGTGGCCGGCCTCGGCACCGTCGCGGGCCATCCGACGGATCGAACGGAAGCCGAGTGGCGGGCAGACTGGTTCGACCGGGCTAAGTTGTAGAGATGCGGAGTCGTCCGTGCTGATCTGGCTCCTCGCCTGCAGGCACCCGGTCGACGTCCCCCCCCGGCCGGTGTTCCCGACCACCGCCGAGCTGACCGCCCCCGAGCGGGCAGCGTTCCTGGCCCTGCTCGACGATGTGGAGGCCGACATGGCGACCTTTGGCGTGCCGGGCGCCCAGGTGGCGGTCGTGCTCCACGGCGACCGGCTCGTCACCGCTTCGCTGGGCTTGCGCGGCCTCGAGGACAACGAGCCGGTGGACGACGAAACCCGGTTCCGCTGGGCGTCGCTGAGCAAGAGCGTCGCGGCGGCCGTGCTGCTCCAGCTCGACCACGAAGGGGTGCTCTCGGTGGACGACGCCCCGGAAGACTGGGTGCCCACGTTCTCCCTCGACGATGCGCCTTCTCCCACGGGGATCGTGCTCTCGCAGATGTTGAGCCACACCGCCGGCCTCCCCGACTTCACGCGGTACGGCTGCGACGAGTTCGCGCGCCTCGGGGATGCGTTCACCGACCACACGCCGGGGCCGCAGATGACCCCGCCGGGAGTGGTCTGGAACTACAGCAACACCGGGTTCACCCTCGCCGGGGCCATGGCCGAGGCCGCCACCGGCGCGGATTGGATCGATCTCGTCCAGGAGCGCATTTTCGATCCGCTCCAGTTGGGCGCGGTCGTCGACCTGGCCGAGGTCCGCGCCGACGACAACCGCGCGAGCGGCTGGCTGGCGAACGCCGACGGGGTGCCCGTTCCGGTGGGCACCTCCGAGGTCGACTGCGTGCTGTGGCTTCCACCGGCCGGGATCTGGGGGACGGCGACCGATCTCGGGATCTGGATGCAGGCGCTCCTCGATCCCGACCCGGCGTGGGCCGAACTCGAAGCGCCACACGCCGAGACCCGGAACACCCCCGACACGAGCTACGGCTACGGCCTGTACGTGACCGAGCGAAACGACCGCGTGTTGCTCGGTCACGACGGCCGGCTGGGGGGCTTCGGGTCAGCCATGTACCTCGTCCCCGAGGAGGGATTCGGCATCGCGATCCTGGTTAATGGCGATGCCTACCCCGGAAGCACCGCGCTCGCCGGGCTCGACCGGTTCCTCGGGTGGGAGCCCGACGTGGAGGACTGGACGACCGATCCGAGCACGTGGGGAGACTACGCCGGAAGCTGGCTCGATCCGTACTCTCTCGGGCCCATCGAGGTCGCGTTCACCGGGACTGGGCTCGAGCTGTCCGTGCCCGACAACGGGCTCGTCGCCACGCCGATGACCCAAATCGCCGCCGACCACTTCAGCTTCCAGGCCGAGGGACTCACCCTTCCGATGACGTTCTGGCGCGAGACGCCCGACGCCGCGCCGCGTTGGTGGGTGTACCGGTATGGGGTGGGGGACGCGCTGTCCGCCACCGCGCGCACGCGGGGGCCTACCGGGTCGTCGCCGGGCTGGCCCGCCGCCGCACCCGAGCCGGCGTGGGTCCCTCACCCCTCGCCGTCGGGCGGCCCCTGAAACGGGATCGCCGGGGGTAGCGCCTTCTCGAGGGCCTCCGCGGCCGGTTCCCGCGCGTCCCACCCCGCCTCCGGCTGCCAGTTCTCAGGATCCGCCCGCTGGTACTCGTCGGCGATCCATCTGCCCTCGACCCACCGCTCCCCGTCGAACCAACCGGGGATCCACACCATCCCCGGCCGCGACACGACGGGTTCCCAGTACCCGGCGCGAAACAGGCCGTCGTCGTCGAGCCAGGCCGAGACCCACCGAAAGCCCGCGCGCGTCACGGGACGCCAGTAGCCCTCGACCCAGTACTGGCCGTCCCAGTAGCCGGGCTCCCACCCGTACCCCTCGAGCGGAGGACCCGACTGCGGCTCCCACCAGCCGCGCACGTACTCGCCGTCGTCGAGGTAGTACCCCTCGATCCACACCCACCCCGGCCGCACGTCGCGGCGCCAGAAGCCCTCCACGTAGACCCCACCGAGCCACCATCCCGGCGCCCAGGCCCAGCCGACCCCGTACCAGGAGGCGGGGGAAAAGCTCGGCTCCCAATGCCCGGGGATCCAGACCGCGCCGCTCCACCAGCCCGCCACCCACACCCAGCCGACGCGCGGCGGCGGAACCCAGGTGGCGACCCACGGCGTGGGGTAGAAGCCGAGCCACACGATCGCGGTCGTCGCGTGCGTCCATCGCCAGTGGGGATGCACCCACCAGTGGGTCCAGTAGGGCCGATACCAGGCATAGCGCGGCACCGGACGGATCGGACGGACCGCTGCGAACGGATCCGGTCGGGCGAAGCGGTGATCTGCGGAGGCGTGCAGCGCAACCCCCGCCCCGGCAGGCAGCGAGCCTTCCCGGGCGACGGGGTGAACCTGGGCCGCGACGGCGTCCCGCGCCGTCCCGTGGACGTCCATCGGGGTCGCCGGGCGCCGCACCGGATCCGGCCGGATCGGCCGGCCGGGAGACGGGCGCGAGGGGGCGACCTTTGCGGGCGTTCGGTCCAGCGGGCGCGACGCGGCCGGGGACGGCGGCGGACGGCGCTCGGAAGGGCTCGGGCGGGCTGGAACACCGACCGGCCGCCGCACCGCTTTCTTGGGGGGCTTGCGAACCGGTGCGGTGTCGGACGCGGCACCCGAATCGTCGGCAGCTCCGGCCAGGGGGGGTGGAGCCAGCAGGGCGACAGCGAGGGCGGCGACGAGCGCGCGGCGAATCATGGAGGCCTCCCTCCGATCCGCTGCAGCCTCCATGCCAGGGTGGTTCCGCACAACGCCGTGTGCAAAACGGCCCGCCTGCTCCCTGCTACCTCGTTCGAAACACCACCTTGGCCGGCACGCGACTTGCATCCCCGGGGGGCCGGAGGTCTCCATGCCCGTCCCCGCTGAGTCCGGTCCAACCCCCGCTCACACCCCCGACGACGGCGCAGCGTACGTCGGCGCGGTCCTCGGCGCGGTGATCGGCGCGCCGCTGGGGGCGATGGCCCTGGCCGCCCTGCTGGTCGGGACCGGCGCCGGCGGTACCGCGGTGGCGATCGCGGTGGCGCCGGGCGGCGGCCTCATCGGGCTGTACCTCGGAGGCCTCATCGGGTTCGCCATCCGCACGGCGGAGTGAGTCAATCGTCGTGCAGGATCCGCTCGCCGGGGTCGTCGAGATCCTCGAACTGCCCCGCCCGCACGGCAACCAGGAACAGGACCGCGAAGGTGGCGCCCAGCCCGAGCGCGATCGGTACCAAGAAGGCTACCGCGTCCATCGCCGCTCCTCTCGCGCCACCCGACGCTCTACGCCAGCGGCGCCCCACACCACCATCGCGCTCGACAGCGGCATCAGCAGCGCGGCGACCAGCGGATTGACGAGCCCTGCGGCTGCCGCAGCGACTGCCGCCGCGTTGTAGAGGAGCGATCGCGTTAGGTTTCTCCGGATCACCTCGCGGGTGGCGCGCCCTGCCCGGACCGCCGCGAGGACCGGTCCGATCTGGCGCTCGGCCACCACCGCGTCGGCGACGTGCATCGTGCTGGCCGCCCCCGTGCCCATCGCGACGCCCACGTCGGCGGCGGCCAGGGCGAGCCCGTCGTTCAATCCGTCTCCGGCAAACAGCACTGTGGCCCCCGCCGCGCGACGCGATGCCACCCGATCCCGCTTACCCGGCGGATCGACGGCGGCATGGACCGCGGTGATCCCCACCTCGGCCGCGACCCGCAGGGCGACCTCGGGGTGGTCGCCGCTGCACATCTCGACGGCGAGCCCGGCGGCGCGAAGGGCGGCCACCGTCCGCGCGGCGTCGGGGCGGACCGCGTCCACCAGATGCAGGAGCCCCGATCCCTCGGCCCACGCAACCGTCACCCCACCGGGGCCAGCGGAGCGGATCCGCACGGCAGCCCCGTCCACGAGGCCGTCGATGCCGAAGCCCGGGGTCTCGACCACGTCGACGCCCTCCGGAAGCGGGATCCCGCGCGACACCGCGGCGTCCACGATCGCAAGGGCGACCGGATGCGCGCTAAATCGCTCGAGCCCCGCGGCGAGCCGAAGCACCGCGTCGTCTGCCGACACGACCACCGGTTCGCCGGCGGTAATCGTTCCCGTCTTGTCCAGGATCACCGTATCCACCTGGCCAAGGCGCAGCAGGGCGTCGCCCGACCGCACCAGCACCCCGCGCCGCGCCGCCGCCCCGAGCCCCGACGCCACCGCCAACGGCTGGGCGAGCGCCAGGGCACACGGGCACGCTACCACCAACACCGCCACCGTCGGCCCCACCGCGTCGAACACGCCAAACCGTGCGGACCACGCGAAGAAGGTTCCGGATGCGAGCACGAGCGTCGCCCCGGTGAACCACGGGGCGATTTGGTCCGGAAGCCCGGTCGTCGCCGGGCGGTCCGCCGCCTGCCGAAGCTCCTCGCTCATCCGGTCGAGCAGCGTCGCCCCGCCCACCGACTCCACCCGGATCCGCAAGCCCCCGTCGGCGACGACGGCACCAGCGTGAACGCGCCCGCCGGGCCCCACCGAAACCGGCTCGGACTCTCCGGTCAACAGCGCCATGCGGACGTGGCCGTGCCCGTGCTCCACCACGCCGTCCGCGGCGAGCTCTTCGCCCGCTCCGGCCTCGATCCTGTCGCCCGGACGGAGGGCGGAGAGCGGCACGACCTCGATCGCCTGCCCGACCACCCGCCGGGCTACCCGGGGAAGCGCAGCAGCCAGGGACTCCGCAGCCTCGGCCGCTGATCGGCGTCCCCGCGCCTCGAGCACGCGCCCGGCGAGGAGCAGGAAGACGAGCATGGTCAGCGAGTCGAAGTACGCGTGCTGACCCGCGACGGTGGCGACCACCCCGGTGGCGTACATCACCCCGATCCCGAGCGCGACCGGGAGATCCATCGGGAGGAGACGGGCATGGATCCCGGCCCACGCCCCCCGCCAGAACGGCTGAGCGCACCACAGTGCGGCGGGGGTGGCGACCAGCAGCGTCGTCCAGCGAAACAGGGCGGAAAAGCGGTCTTCCATGCCGTCGAACCAACCCGCGTAGAGGCTGATCGACGCCAGCATTACGTTGGCCGCGCAGAAGGCCGCCACCCCGAGCCGGAGGAGAAGGTCGCGATCCGTGCCGTCCGGGGCCGCCGCGCTGGCCGCCCGCGGAGGGTACCCGAGGGCCGCGACCCGCCCGGCGACCTCAGCGACCCCGACCGTGCCCGGCTCGAAGACGATCCGCGCCCGCCCCGACCCATAGCTGACCCGCGCGCTGACCACGCCCGGCGTCGCCTCGAGCACCCTTTCGACCAACCAGACGCAGGACGCACAGCGCAGCCCGGAGACCGCCAGCCGAACCTCGGCCCGCCCGTCCGGGAGCGGGACGGTCGGGAGCGAAGCCAGCCCCGCGATCGGGGCAGGGCGTGGAGCAAATGCCGTCCGCTCCGCGTAATACCGTTCGAGACCGGCCCCGGCGATGATGGCGGAGGCCACCTGGCAGCCTGCGCAGCAATAGGGCCCGCCGCCCTCGAGCGCCGCGCCACAGTGGAGGCAGGCGGACAGCGCCGGCGCCGAGCTCATCGGTGCTCCTCGAGGTACGACGCCGCAACCGGCTCGCCACCGCGGACCGACAGGTAGATCAGGACGCCGTTCATCCCGACGAACACCGCGAGCCCGACCAGCAGTCCGAGGGTCCAGCGCGTCACGTGGACCCCGGCGTCTTGAACGTAGCGTCTCGGCGCACCGTGCCGTGCTCGGTCCGGAGCTCGACCCGGAAGGGAATGGTCCGTGGGAGGCTTGCTCCCGGCGGCACGCGCACGATGAGCGGGACGGTCTGGCTCTGCCCCGGGGCGAGGACGACCGAAGGAACGCGCACCTCGGCCTCCGGAATCCCCTCCACGGTCACCGAGACGTTGGCGGGCTGGGACTCCCGCGAGGTGACCCGGACGAGGTAGGTGTTCCGGATCCAGCCGTCCGGGTCGACCGCATAGAGCGAGCCCGGCTGGCGCTGCACCTGGGCCTCGACCGGTGCGTGGCTCCACAGCAGGGCAACGATCCCAGCCCCCACGAGCGCGAGGAGGCCGGCGTAGACCGCGGTCCGCGGCCGAATGTGCCGCTGTCGTCCGCCCGCCATTCCGATCAGGGTGACATACCCGACGAGGGAGGGATGTCCGAGCTTGCCCTGGACCGCCTCGCAGGCGTCGGCGCATCGCCCGCAGTTGATGCACTCGAGCTGGTACCCGTCCCGAATGTCGATGCCCTGGGGACACACGAACAGGCACCGCATGCAGTCGATGCAAGCGCCCTCCGCCACCGCCGCACGCGCGCCCCGCGGCTCGCCGCGACCTCGGTCGTAGGCCACCACCTGGCTGTGCTCGTCCGCGAGCGCGCCTTGGAACCTGGCGTAGGGACACACGTAGTTACAGAGCTGTTCGCGAAACCAGGCGAAGTCGACGAACCAGGCCGCGGTGAACGCGCCAACGAGGGCGTAGTCCACCGGGCCCGCCCGCCCCGTCCAGAGTTCGGGCCCCCCAGCGAACCAGCTCTGGAACGACATCGCGGCCCCGAAGGCGACGAGTGCGAAACCGCCCCACGTGACCGCGCGACGCGCCACCCACTCGAAGGTCCAGGGTCGGGCATCCCGCCTCATCCGTCGCCCCCGATCCCCCTCGGCGAAGCACTCGATGGGGTGAACGAACTCGTGCAGGAAAACGGTCTGCGGACACGCGTAGCCGCACCAGAGCCGGCCA
>CANLGQ010000122.1 GCA_947490265.1 Pseudomonadota bacterium
GACGACGCCCCGGCTCCGCCGGACACGGGGGATACCGCTCCCCCGCCGGACACCGGCCCGAGTGGCGACACCGCGGTGAATCCCGGTCGATGGGTGCCGCGCGGCTGCAGCACGCCGCTCCCGGTCGCCCCTGCCGGTCTGGCGTGGGTCGCGCTGGCGGTCCTCCGTCGGCGGTCGGGGCGCCGACCATGATCCAATACGGCTCGGTCGCGCCTTCGGAGCCCCGCCGGTTCCGGTTCCACAGCTGCATCGGGGTGGGCGGGTTCGGCGAGGTGTACCTCGCCGAGATGGTGAGCGCGGGGGGCGTGACGACCAACGTGGCGGTCAAGCTGCTGCTCCCTGGGGTGGATCCAAAGAGCAGCCCGATCGAGCGCTTGCGCGACGAGGGCAAGCTCCTCGGCCTCCTCGACCACCCGGTGATCCTCCGGGTCACCGATCTGGTGGTGCTCGACGGGCGCGCCGGCCTCGTCACTCAGTACGTCGACGGGTGCGACCTCGACGCCTGCTTCTCCGGCGTCAACCTGATGCCGGAAGGACCCCTGTTCGAGGTGATCGGGCAGGTCGCCGATGCGCTGCATCACGCCTTCCACGCCACCGGACCCGACCGCCGGCCCCTGCATCTCGTCCACCGCGACATCAAGCCGTCGAACATTCGGCTCGGCCGACACGGCGAGGTGAAGCTCCTCGACTTCGGGATCGCCCGGGCGAACAACCCCGAGCGCGAGACTCAGACCCAGATCGGACTCCTCGTCGGCACGCGCAGCTACATGTCTCCGGAGCGGTTCGACGAATCGCCGGCCGACGCGCCGAGCGACGTCTACGCGCTGGGGTGCATCGCCTATGAGGGCATTGCCCACCGGCGCCTGTTTCGCGGCTTGAACCTGAAGGAACACATCGCGCTCGCCAACAACGAGGCCACCTTCACCGAATTCGTGGAGCGCCACCTGCAGCGGCTCTCCTGCGAGCCCGACGCCATCGCCGTCATGCGCGCCATGTTGGCGTTCGATCCTGCGGTACGACCATCGGCTTCCGAGGTCCGCTCCCACTGCGAGGAGCTCGCCCGGCATCGGGCCCCGGTGCTGAAGACGTGGCTGCGAGGCTGGACCTGGCCCACGGATCCCGATCGGCCGTCGGTGCTTGTCGGCAAGACGTTGCTGGAGGGGAGCTCAGGGGTGCAGGCGCGGCCGGTCGATCGCTCCGCGGTCACCGCGGCCGAGGAACGGCCAGCGCCGACCCAGTCGGGACCGGTGGAGACCTTGGTGTCGCCCAAAGCCGGGACGCGTCCCGTCGCGGTCACGGTCGCGGCGGGGGTCGTCGGCGCGATCGGGCTCATGGCCCTCGGCGGCGCCGTGCTGCTCGTCGGGATGGTGGGGTTCGGTTGGTTTGGCCGGCCGAGTCCGGCACCGCCGCCCGCGGCGGTCGCCCCGGCGATTGCGCCGGTGGCTGCAGCTCCCGCGCCGGAAGCGCCGGTCGCGGCGGAGCCCGCCCCGTCGGTTGCCCCGCCGGCGGTGGTGGCCGCCGATCCGGGGCCGAAGTCGGCACCTGCGCCTCGGCCATCGGCGGTCCCGGCGCCGGCGGCGCCGGCGGCGACCCGCACCGAGATCCGGGCGGCCGATCTCCCGGTCGAGCTGCGCGGTCCCGGCGGCACCCACAAGCCGGGGGCGGTTGCGGCAGGAAGCTACGAGATCTGGGCCGATTTCGGCTCGGGGCTGGCCAAGGCGGGATCGGTGTCGGTCGCGGAGGGGCAGTCGATGCATCTGCGCTGTAGCCGCATGAAGCAGACATGCTCGGGGGTCGCGCCATGATCGCCATCTGGGTTCAGGCCTCCCTGGCCGCGGATTGCCAGCTCGACGCCAAGGGGTTCGAGGAGCTGGTCAGCCGGGCGAACGATGCGCTCGATCGCGACGATCCGGTGGGCCACGGGGCCACCTGGCGAGAGATGCAGGAGCGCCTGCCGTGCCTCCGCGAGCCGCTGCCGGCGTCCTCCTGGGCGAGCTTCCTCGTCGGGCTCGCGCTCCTCGAGCGAACCGTCGGCCTGCCCAACTGGTCGCAACCGCTTCAGGTCGCAACCGAGGTGGATCCCAAGGTTCCGCGCGACGTGGGCGACGACGCCTTCCGGAAATTCGCCCCGGTGGCGATCCCGGCACCGGGTCCGGCGCTCCCGACCGACGCCGGCTACTTCCTCGATGGACGCGCTCTCGAACGCGAGCCGACGGTGACGGGCGGCCCCCACGTCGTCCAGCGGCAGAAGGGCGCGACGTGGACCACCCTGCTGTTGCGCGACGCGCCGTTTCCCGCCGACTGGAAGGCGGCCGTCGTCGTGGCGGAGGTGCCGGAGCCCGCCGGGGAGACCGAACTCGTCGGGGTGCTGTGGGCCGTCGGCGGGGCGGGCGCGGCCACCCAGCAGACCGACGCCGCGGCGCGCTTCGTCCCGTCGACGGAGGGAGCGGGGGCGATGGTCGGCGTGGCCACGCACGGCGGCATCCAGCCCGGGCTGGCCGGCGCCTTCTGGGACGGGGGCCTCGCGGTTCACCTCCAGGCGCCCCTCGATCTTCACGCGAACGCGGGGATTGCGCTGGGTGGAGCAACCGTCGCCGTGCAGGTGGGCGCCGGCCTCGGCACCGCGCGCATCGAACAGACCGACGGCGGCCAGGGTGTCGTGCTCGTACGCCCGCATGTGGGTGTTTCGGGCGGTCTTCCGCTCGGCGACTGGTCGCTCGACGGGGCGGTTGGCGGCGGTTGGATCCCGGCCTCCTCGGCGGCCTCCGGCTGGGCGGCGCTGAGCCGCGGTGGTGGACCTGTGGGGCCGGTCTTCGGCCTCGATGGCGGGTTCGCGAGCTACCACTTCGACGAGGAAGGCGGAAGCCACGTGCTCGACGTCACCCAGTGGTGGGCGGGGGCGACGGTGGGCGTGGGGCTGCGCGGCGGCCGGTGACCGGCACCGACGCAGGTCTCCCATCCCGGTAGCGCGGTCGGTTCACACAGCAGTCATCCGGAGTTCGAACGCGGAGCGTTACCGAGTTCTCGAACCTGGAGGAAATCATGGCCCCGCTCGCTTCCGTCAGCGCCAAGCCCGAGATCAACCGCCTCGTCGAGACCGCGGGCTATGCCGCCGCGGCGCTCACCATCCTCCCCATTCCCGGGTCCGAGATCCTGGGCGTGATGCCGCTCCATGTGGGGATGGTGATCGGCATCGGCCACCACCACGACCGCAAGCTCTCCCGGGAGTCGGCCACCGCGCTGCTCCTCCAGATCGGCGGCACGGTGGGCCTGTCGCTCGTGGGGTCGCGGGTCGCGACCACGGCTGCCAAGTTCTTGCTGCCTGGGCTCGGCGGCCTCCTCGCTGCGCCGTTCATGTTCGCCTCGACGCTGGCGATCGGCGCAGTGGCCGACGCCTTCTTCCGAGCCGACGGCGCGCTCTCCGACGAGGAGATGCGCGCGGTGTACGACGACGCGCTCAACGACGCAAAGACTTCGTTCCGGCCCGAGAAGGTGCGGGAGACGGAGGCGATGGAGCACGCGGCGCGCGCGGCGGAGCCGACGTCGCCAGCCTCGGCGCGGTTGCAGAAGGCGAAGGACTTGCTCGACGCGGGGTTGATCGATCAGGCGGAATTCGACGCGGTCAAGCGGCGGATCCTCGACGAGCTCTAGGAGGCGCGATGTCGGTGCTGAGTTGGTTGGCCGGGGTGGGCCCGAGCGGGTTCGGGGCCGCCTCGACGGCCGAGCAGGTCACCGACGGGCTCGACCTCCGCGGCCAGCGGATCCTGGTCACCGGCTGCAATTCCGGGCTCGGCTTCGAGGCGATGCGGGTGCTGGCGCTGCGGGGCGCGACGGTGTTGGGGGCGGCGCGTACCCACGAGAGCGCCGCCCGGGCGTGTGCCCAGATCGCGGGCCGGACCGAGCCGCTGGCCTGCGAGCTGTCCGACCCGGCGAGCGTTCGGGCGGCGGTCGCGACTGCCCGGCGAGGAGGGCCCTTGACGGCCATCCTCGCCAACGCCGGGATCATGGCGCTCCCAGACCGGGAGGTGGTTCACGGGGTGGAGCGCCAGCTGTTCACGAACCACGTCGGGCACTTTCTGCTGGTCACGGGGCTCACCGACCACCTCACCCCGACCGGCCGGGTGGTGATGCTGAGCAGCGCGGCCCACACCCGCGCCCCGGCGGTCGGGATCGCGTTCGACGACCTCGACGCGTCGACGTCCTATTCGCCATGGACGGCCTATGGGCAATCGAAGCTGGCGAACGTCCTGTTCTCGAACGAGCTGGCCCGTCGATTCGCCGGGACCGGGCGCACCGCCAACGCGCTCCATCCGGGGGTGATCGCGACCAACCTGACCCGGTCCCTGCCGTCCGCCTTCGCCGCGGTATGGAGGGCGGCTTCTCCGCTGCTCTTGAAGTCGATCGGCCAGGGCGCGGCCACCGGCGTGTGGGCGGCGACCCACCCGAGCCTGGCCAGCGTGTCCGGGGAGTATTTCGCGAACTGCAACGTGGCGCGACCGTCGCGCCAGGCCCGGGACGCCGGGCTCGCGGCGCGGCTGTGGACCGAGACCGAGGCGATCTGCGCGCGGCTCGCGGCGCCCGACGATGGCCCCAAGGCCGCGTAGCCGACGCCCTCGCGCGTTATCGGCGGGGATGCGGATCACGAGTTGGAACGTGAACGGCCTGCGCGCCGCGGCCCGAAAGGGGCTTGCGAAGCACCTCGAGGCGATCGAACCGGATGTCCTGCTCCTTCAGGAGATCCGCGCGACCCCGGAGCAGCTCGAGCCCGACCTGGCCCGACCCCGCGGGTGGCAGGCGCACTGGCATCCCGCTGAGAAGCTCGGGTACGCCGGGGTCGCCACCTGGAGCCGGAATGGCGCCCACGAGCGGCTCGGCACCGGAATCGACGGTCCCGACCCCGAGGGGCGGGTGCTGCGCACGCGGGTGGGCGGGGTGCAACTGGTGAACGTGTACCTGCCGTCGGGCTCGAGCGGCCCCGACGCCCAGGCTCGCAAGGAAGCCTGGATGGACGTCTTCCTTCCATGGTCGGAGCGGATCGCGGCGACCGACGAGCCGGTCGTCCTGGCCGGCGACCTGAACATTGCGCACACCGAGCTCGACATCCACAACGCGACCGCAAACCGGAAGAATTCCGGGTTTCTTCCCCACGAGCGGGCCTGGTTCGGCGAGCTCCTGGGGCGCGGGTGGACCGATCTGGTGCGGGCCCACCTCGGTCCGATCCAGGGTCCGTATTCGTGGTGGAGCAACCGGGGGAATGCCCGGGCGCTCGATCGCGGCTGGCGGATCGACTACCTGCTCGGGAACGCGGCCGCGGCGGCCCGGCTGGCTGCGGTGGAGGTCCGGCGCGCCGGAGGGCTCGAGATCAGCGATCATGCGCCGGTCACCGTCGAGCTCAACGCCTAGCCGGCACGGGGGAAGCACCATGCACATCGAGAGCCGCGACTTCGTCGATCACCCCGCGAGCGAGGTCTACCCGCTCGTCCGGGATCACCTCGTCGATCTGCTGCCGTACCTGCCGGATGTCGAGGCGATCTCGGTCGTTTCGTACCAGCGCACCTCGGACACAAGGGTGCAGATCGTCAATCGCTGGCGCGCGAAGTCGGCGATCCCGGCGGTGGTGGAGAAATTCGTCGGGAAAGACGTGTTGCAATGGACGGATACCGCCGAGTGGCAGGACGACACGTGGCGGGTGGTGTATCGGCTCGTCGGCTTCGGCTACGAGGTCACCGGGGTCAACACCTTCGCGCCCGAGGGCAAGGGAACCCGGCTGCACGTCTCGGCCGACGTGGTGATCCACCCCGAGGCCTTCCGGATCCCCCGGCTGGTGTTCAACTCGGTGTTTCCCAAGGTGGAGGGGCTGGTTCGGGCCGCCGTGCAGCCCAACCTGACCGCGCTCGCCCGTGGGCTTCAGGCCTACTACCGGGCCAGGCCGCCGGGGGCCTGACCCCGGCCGGGCTCACAGGTCGAGGAAGTGGAGCCCGGCGTCGGTGGCGACCGCCAAGCGGTTCCCGACGACCGCCATCGACACCAACGTCTCGTTGACGTCGATTGCACCCCCTCCCCCGCCTCCCGGTACGCGAGGGTGAGCCCATCGCGCTCCGACGCGGCGTTGGCCGCACGGATGGCGTCGAACCAGGTGACACACGCCACCGGAAAATTGGCGTGCACCAGATCGTGGCCTTCCCAGTTCGCGCACGGGTGGAGGGTGCTGTCGGGCAGCACCTCGGAGGCGGAGGCCACCGGGTTCGCGCCGATCAGCGCCTGATACTCCCCCTGGGTGACCTCGGTCGTGCGAAACCAGACCGCCCGGCTGAGCGCGACGTCGTGGACCGGGGCGTCGGGTGCCCAGGTGCGATCGGGGTCTCCCGCGGTGTAGCGGCCGGCCGGCACCCAGGCGACCCGGCGGCCGTCGGCGGTGGCGCACACCATGCCGTCGCGAGACATCCCTGCCGGGCAAGGGGTGCCGGCCCCGTGCCAGGCGGTCAGGGCGGTAGCGAACCCGATCAGCAGGCCTGCGAAGGCGACGAAACCGGCGGACCCCCCCGACTCCTGTCGATCGGCGAACGCGCTGGCCCGAAGCCGGGTCGCGGGGTCGGGGGCGAGCAGCTCGGCGACCGGTCGGCGCCAGCCGGCGGGGAGGCCGCTCGCCTCGATCTCGGCCCGGCTCGGCCTTGCCCCGCCCGGTCCGGCGGCGCAGGCCGGTGGCGCCCCGGCGTAGGCGGCCCACAGGGTCGCCCCGAGGGCATAGGCGTCGGCGGCGAGGCTCGGTTGGGCGCCCGCCCACGTCTCGGGGGAGCTGAAACCGGGAGATCCGAGGGTTTCGCGTGCGCCGCTCCAGAGATCCCCCAGCAGCACGGCCTCGTCGTCCCCGAGCACGAACACGTTCGAGGGCTTGAGATCGCCGTGCACGACCCCCGCCCGCTCGAGCGCCGCGACCGCGTCGATCAGCGCCCGGAGCACGGGCAGCGGGTCTCTCGGCTCTTGTAACCGAGTTTCGAGGGTGCGTTCCATTCGCTCGAGCACGGCGAAGTGCCGGTCGCCCCAGGTGCCGGTGTCCCACACCGGCACGAGGAAGCGGCCGACCCGCGGGTCTTCCCCCAGCGCCGCGAGCCGGAGGGCCGCGAGCCGGACGTTGTCCCCGTCCGATCCGGTCGCCCGGGCCACCTTCACGATCACCGGTTTGCCGTCGGCCACGTCGATCGCTTCATAGATCGTGCCCTGTCCGCCGACCGCCACCGGCTCGCCGAGCCGATAGCGAGCGCCGGTCTCGCCTTGAAGCGTGGTCACCGACGCCTCGCGAGGCGCAAGCCGACCGTCAGGAACCGACCGTTGGCGTCGCGATGCTGCGCGTCGAGCGCCGGCAGCGCGCTTCGCGGTCCGGCCCAGGAATCCCGGGTGACCTGTCGCTGCCGCGCGTCGCCGTCCCACAGCCACTCGCTTGCGTTGCCGGATGCGTCGCGCAGCCCGTGGCTTCCCGCGGGGAAGTGCCCGACCGGGCTGAGCCCGGGCCAGCGGTCGTCGCAGTCGTCGGCGTTGGATTCTGGGAACTCCGCGAGGTAGCTCCGGTCGGCGCGGTTCTCCGCGCAGGGCGTTGGATCCCCGCTGCCCGCGGCGTGATCCCACTCCGCCGCGGTCGGCAACCGCCAGCCGTCGGCGGCGCGGTCCCAGGCCACGCTCGACGCTCCGGTCTCGGGCGCCTCAGTGACGCGATAGGCAGGAACGAGGCCCGCTCGGGCGGACAGCGCGTTGGCGAAGCGCACCGCGTCGAGGAACGACACGCAGACCATCGGGTTCTCCGGGCCGGCGAGGCTCACCCGGCCATAGAGGGCGCACGACGCCCCGAGGCCCTGGGCGTCGAAGATCCGACGAGTCTCGAGCCCGTCGCCCAGGGTGTCTCGCCACTGCGCCTGCGTCACCTCGAACTCTCCGAGGAGGAAGGCCTCGGTCTCCGGGCCCGCAGGGATCTCGACCTCCGGGTAGTTCGGGGGGGAGGGCGTCAGGCTCCACCCCATCCACCCCGCGGCCAACCCCGCGACGCCGATCGCGGCCGGCCAGCGCGGCCGCTGGCGCCTCGCCCGCGTCGCCCGCAGCGCCTCCGCCAGCGACGCCGCGGATCCCCGTCGTCGGCGGGGATCGGGCGCCAAGGCGGCGAGGAGGCCCCGCCGGATCGGACCCCGCACGACGGCGTCGAGCCGGGCGAGGTCACTCCGGCTGAGCGGCTCCATTGCGCGAAAATCAAGGTATATTGCTGCGTCGTCGCGGCCTTCGTCCTTGCCGGCCCGGAGCAGGAGGCCGCGCGGGGTTCGGCGCCACGCGTTCGTCCCGGGCGCGGTGGGCGGCTCGCCGACCAGCACGTGGAAGATCGTCGCGGCGAGGCCGAACTCGTCCCACGACGGATCGACCTGCCGATGCGGCAGGGCCTGCTCCGGCGCGGCATAGTCCGCCGTGTAGAGCGCGCGAGTCGTGGTGCTCTGTCGCCCCGAATTCTCGCGGGCGATGCCGAAGTCGGTGAGGACCAGGCGGTCGCCGTCGGCGAGGAAGTTCGAGGGCTTCAGGTCGCGATGGACGAGGTCGGGCCGCGCCCGGTGGAGCCGTTCGACGAGCAGGGCGACGCGCTCCGCGAGGGCGAGGCGGGCGGCCGGGGATGGGGTGCCCCCGATCTGCGTCTCGAGCGTCTCGGCGAAGCGCTCGAGGGCGACGAAGGGGCGTCCGTCCCAGATCCCGTGGCCCAGCACCCGAGGGACGAGGTCGGCGGTCGCCGGGTCGGCTCCGAGGTCGGCCAGGAGCGCGCGCTCGCGCTCCAACCAGGCGCCGAAAGGGAGCGGGTCGAGGGCGACCTTCACCACACACGGCCCGGCCGGACCCGTCGCGTCGTATACGGCGGACTCCCCGCCACGGCGGGGCGGCGTGTCGCGCGTCTCGAGCGAACCGCCCGCGTGGGTTTGGAGCGTGGCCATCGCCTTCGCCTCTACCCGAGCGCGCTCAGGTGCGCTTGCCGGGCTCAGAGCGGATCAGAACGGTGAAACGTTCGTCAGGTCGGGGCGGGTGGGTCGTGCCGCTGGGTACAGTGACCGCGACCGGAGTTCGAAATGCGGGTCGTCCCTTTTCTGTTGCTCGTCGCGTGCGCGCCCGGCGAGGTCGGCCCTCTCGGCGGGGGCTCCACGTCGGACGTCGCCGGGACCAACCCGACGAATCCGACGAACCCCACCAACCCGACGACCGACGTCACCGACCCGTCGCTCGTCACCCTGAGCGATCCGACCTGGCGGCTGCATGCGTCGACTCAGAGCCTCGTCTACGTGAGCTGGAGCCAGAGCGCCGCAGCCACGATCCACGTCGAGTACTCGTTCGACCCCGGGATCTGGGAGTCCACCCCGGCGGTGGCCTATCTCGAGGGCCTGAACGAGCGGATCGTGGTCGGGATCCCCTACCAACAGACCGCCGAGTGGCGCATCGTGGTGGAGGGCGGCGAAACGCTCGATGGCTTGCCGATCACGACCGGCCAGCTCCCGGCGGGCCTCCCCACCGCGGACGTGGTGGTGTCCGACCCCACGCGCTGGGCGCCCGAGGACCGGTACCTGCTCACCAGCATGAACGAAGACAATGGCGGGTGGACGGGCGGAACCTACTGGACCTACATCATCGACCGGGAGGCCCGCGTCGTGTGGGCCCACAAGACCCCCTCGGGCAATTGGACCTTGTTCGCTCAGGTCTCGGTGACCGGCGACTACTTCCTCTGGGACGAGCAGACCTATTGGTCGGAGTTCGGCGACGGGGAGAACTCCCGCGTCCACAAGCAGTGGATCGACGAGGAGATGGAGGTCATCGCGACCCCGGGTCTGCACCACGCGTTCCTGCAACTTCCGGATGGAAGCCTGGTTTATGGCTCCCAGGCCCACGGCGGCTGGGAGGCGCTGGTCGAGAAGGCGCCCGGCCAGCCCGACGAGACGGTCCTGTGGACCTGCCAGGACGATTGGCCCGGCTCGGGTTGGGATTGTGAGTCGAACGGCCTGTTCTATCAGGCGTCGACCAACAGCTTCTTGTATAGCTTCTACACCAACAACTCGCTGGTCGAGGTCGATCGCGCCACCGGCGAGAGCCTCTGGTGGGCAGGCGAGGTCGATGGGGGCTACTCCTTCGATCCGCCGGTCGCGCAATTCTCGTGGCAACACGGGGTCTCCTACACCGACGCGGGCACCCTGCTGCTCTCGTCCGAGTGGAACGGCGGCGACGGGGGTGGCGACGAGACCTGGCTGATGGAGTACGAAGTCGACGCGGCCAACCAACAGCTTCACCTCGTGTGGGCCGACAATTCCGACGTCTACGCGAGCACCAACGGGCAGGCCTGGCGCCTGTCCAACGGCGACACGCTCCACTTGGTCGGGGCTGCGTCGGTCATCCGCGAGGTCACCGAAGGGGGGGAGGACGTGTGGCGCATCGACTTCGGCGGCAGCCAGCTGATCGGCCAGGGCGAGTTCATCTCGGACCTCTACGCGTTGGTCAAGCCGTCCAACTGAGCGTCGACGGGGGTGCCCATGTTCGCCGTCCTCCTGTTCGCGTCCTGCGCTGCGCCAGGGATCGAGGCCGGGGATCCGATGAGCAGGCGACCGTCACCACGCCGACCCACGACACCGCGGCGAGCGACAGCGGGGAGCCCGACCCGACGACCGTCCCCACGTTGCCCGTCGACTGCGAGGGACTCCCGGACACCGCCAGCTATTTCACGATCGACATCCAGACCCAGGAGGACTTCGACTTCGACGGGTACGGCTACCTGATCCACCAGAACGGGAACAACATGGCCGGGATCAACTACTACCAGGACCTCCGGGTCATCACGCCGGGGATCGGCGACTCGGCCGGGATCCAACTGGTCAGCACCGGCGACATCATCTACGCGAGCCCGTTCACCGGTTCGCTTCACCGGATCGACATCAAGACCGGCGGCGACGTGGTGATCGCCGGCGGGCTCACCAACCCGGATGGCCTCGAGATCGGGGCAGGCGACCGCATCTTCTACTCCGAGCGGTCCTCGCCGGGGAAGGTCCGTTTCCTCGACCTCGCCACCCAGGAGGCGGGCACGATCCTCGAGGGGCTCGACATTCCGAACGGCCTCGCGCTGTCGCCCGACGAGAAGACCCTGTACATCGCCGGTGGGTGGGGGGCCGCGATCGAGGGGATCATCGCGATCGATCAGGACGCGAAGGGCGCGTGGGGCGAGCCGCGCGCGGTGATAGAGGGGGCAGCGACGGGGTTCGACGGGGTCGAGGTCGA
>CANLGQ010000123.1 GCA_947490265.1 Pseudomonadota bacterium
CGCCGTCGACGTCCGGCGTTGGACCCGCGCGCGGCAGATCGCAGTGGTCCGCAACGGGGTCGACCTGGCTCGGTTCGCCCCCAACGCGGAACATCGCGCGCGGGCCCGGGCGGCGTGGGGTGCTCGCGCGCGCGTGCTGCTGTTCTTCGGCAACGGGTTCGCGCGGAAGGGCCTCGCCACCGCCGCGGCGGCCTTCCACCGGATCGCGTCCCCCGACGATCGCTTCGTGGTCCTGGGGCGCGACGCGCACGCCGGGCGTCACCTCGATGCCCCGCGGAGACTCCTCGGGGATCGGCTCGTGGTCCAGGGCCCGGAGTCCGCCCCCGAGCACTGGCTTCCGGGTGCCGACGCGACGATCCTGCCCACCCGCTACGACCCCGCCGCGAACTCCACCCTGGAGGCGCTGGCGTGCGGCGTTCCCGCGGTCACGAGCGGGCGCGATGGCGCCGCCGAGATCGTGCCCGAGCCGCGTTGGGTGGTGCCCGATCCGTCGGATGTGGAGGGATTCGCCGCCGCAGTGGCGCATGCCTGGGCGCACCCCGACCTCGCGCGCTGTCGGGCGGCTGCCGCGCCGTGGACGATCGAGCGCAACGCCGACCAGATGCTCGGGATCTATCGCTCACTCCTCGCCCAAGGGTAAGATTGGCCCGAATCTCGCAGAGGCCTGCCGGCCGAGGTGGTGCCGATGGCGAAGCGCAGCGAGGAACGGCCGCGGAAGGCGGTGCCCACCGTGGCGGCGCCCGGTCCGAAAACCCTCGCCTTCAAGCGGAAACTGCGCCGACCGGGCTGCCTCGGATGGAGCGTTCGGGCCCTGCTGCTCAGCCTGCTGGGCGTGGCGGTCGCCGCGATCGCCGGGATCGGGATCGGGCTCGGACTCTACAAATACTATATCGTCGAGCACCCTGGGCCCGAGTTCGAACCCGAAGCGATTCGGCGAATTATCTCGCAAGAGAGCCCTGTATACTATCGAGACGGGATCACGCCGGTCGGCGTGTTCTTCGAAAACGAGCATCGCGTCTACGTTCCGTACGCAGACCTGCCGCGCGGTTGGGTCGTTTCGATCGTCGCGGCCGAGGACGCCGCCTTCTGGACCCACCCCGGTGTGGCCGTGAAGCACATCCTCCGGGCGACGCGCGACAACCTGCGCGCGGGCGGGGTGGTGGCGGGTGGCTCGACGCTCACCCAGCAAACGGCAAAAAACCTGTTTTATCGCCAGGATCGTTCCCTAAAGTCCAAAGCGATGGAGTTCGTCAACGCGCTCCGACTCGAAGCTCAGTTCGACAAGACCGAGATCCTTACCTTCTACGCCAACCAATTCCATGTGACCGGCAACGGGCGCGGGTTTGGGATCGCCGCCCGACACTTCTTCGACAAGGAGCCGGAGGAGTTGACGCTGGTGGAATGCGCGTTCCTGGCAGGCCTGGTCAAGGCGCCCGCATACTACGACCCGTTCCTCGGCGACGAAGCCCACCGCACCGCGGCGATCGCGCGAGCGGACATCCGGACCCGCTATGTGCTCTCCCGCATCGTCTCGGTGTCGGCAGAGGAACTCGCCGGACCGGTTCCGCGGCCGGGTGACCCTCGCGGAGCGGCTGCCCTCGCCGCCCGGGTCGCCGCGGTGAGGGGCCTCCAGGTCGAGGCGCGGGCGCTGCTCGACGACGGATTCGAGATCCCCTTTCGGCGCGGCACCTTCCGCTACGAGTCGAGCGCGGTGCTCGACGAGGTCGCCCGCCGTCTCTCCGAGCCGCCGTTCGCGCAGATCCTCGGGGACCGGGGCTTCGACCCTGCCAGCGGGCTCGTGGTGGTCACCACGCTGGACGCTGCGGCGGAGCGCGAGGCGACCTGGGCACTCTGGCATCACCTCACCGAGGTGGGGATCCTCCTCGAAGGCCGCAACCCCGGTGAGCTCCTCGCACGCGACGTGAAGCCGCCGCGGTTCGATCCCGACTTTCCCCCCTCGCGCCACGAGTTCCGCTATGGGACCGTGCAGGCGGTGCTCGAGCCGGCGAAGAAGCGGCACCTTGAAGTCGATCTCGGGGGACACCGGTGTGTGGTCGACCGCGACGGCGTGACCCGCATTGCGACGGCGCTCCACCGCGCGGAGAAACGTAGCGCGACCGCCAAACCCACCACGGCGCAGGTCGACGCCCTGGTCGACGCGCTCCCGCTCGGAACCGTGGTGTGGGTGAGTGTCCGCGAGCTGCCGACCGGCGGGCCGGCGCTGTGCGATCTGGAGCTCCGCCCGGAGCTGCAGGGGTCGGTGGTCGTGATGGACCATGGCCAAATCCGCGCGATGGTGGGCGGCAACGACAACCGAAACTTCAACCGAGCGACCGCGCTGAGGCAGTTCGGCTCGACCTGGAAGCCGCTGGTGTTCCACGCGGCGCAGCTGCTCGGGTGGTCACCTGCTGATCTCCTCGATAATCGGCGGAACGTTTTCGGCTACTCCGGCTCGTTCTACTGGCCGAGCCCCGATCACACCCCGGCGGACCAGGTCTCGATGTCCTGGGCCGGGGTGAATTCGGAAAACTTGGCTTCCGTATGGCTTCTCTACCACCTGGTCGATCGTCTCGATCACGAGCAGTTCCGCCGCCTCGCCGCGTCCCTCGACCTGGTGCAGCGTTCCGACGAAGCGACCGAGGTGTGGCGCCGGCGCATCCAAAAGCTTGGCGTGCTTCCGACCCCCGGGCGGGTCGCCGAGGCCACCTATCTGAGGGCCCGTCACGAGGTCCTCTCGACCTTGTCGTACACCCCCTACCCGGACGACGAACTCGCGCTTCGCAGCATGCCCTTTGGCTGGGGCTACGGGCCCCAACGCACCGGCACGCGGGATCCCGTGCGGCTCGGCGCCCTCGACAACTCCTGGGAATGGATGGACGCGCGGGTCGCCAGTTGCGGCACCCAATGGGCCACGCTGGGCGATGCGGTCGCCCAGGGGGGGCTCCCGGACCTCTCGCTCGTGCCGGATCTTCAGGTGCGCACCGACCTCACGCCGTGGGCGGTGGCCTGCGGCGGACCGGCCCTCGAGGGGTATCAGGCCGTGGGCGCGATCGGCGGTGCGCTGCCGGCCGCCCCGGTCCCAGAGGTGGCTCCCGAGCCGGTTCCCCTGCCGGTCGCCGCGCCCGAGCCTCGCCGTGGAATTTTCGGCGGCACCCGGCCCCCACCCGATCCGCGGCCGGAGCGTCCCGTCCGCGCACCCCACGGTCCCCGAATCGCCGGCCCGGAGCTCGAACCGCTCGATGCGGTGCTGATCGATGGGCGGCTCCACTACGGGACGGCGTCGGCGGTCCGCAGCGCCACGGAGCGTCAGCGTGCGGTGTGGGACCTGACCGGCGAGCCGGATCTCTATGATCCGGAACTCCTGTATTGGCACCAAGACTTTCGGGTGCTCGTGTCCTTGAAGTACCTGTCCGCCCTGGCCGCGGACTACGGTGTTTCGAGCGAGATCCAGCCGGTTCTCTCGCTCCCCCTCGGCGCGTCGGAGATCACCCTCGAAGAGGCGACCGCGCTCTACGGTGGGCTGGTGAGTGGCGAGGTCTGGTCCTTCCCGGGCGCGGTGGCCCGCAAGGGCCAGGTCCCGTCGCCGGCCGATCCGGGGCTGCTCATCGCCGAGATCCGGGACGCTCAAGGCAACGTGCTCTATCAGGCGAGGCCGCGGGGTCAGCGGGTCGCGGATCCCGAGGTGGCGGCGCTCACTGCGGACATCCTGCGCAACGTCGTTCGCTGGGGTACCGGTCGGCGGGCTGCGACCGCGATCGACGCCGGAGGGAGTCCGCTCCCGGTCGGTGGCAAGACCGGTACCACGAATGACTACCGGAACGCCGCCTTCCTGGGGTTCGCACCCGTCGCTGGGCCGGATGGCTACCGCACCGCCGACAGCTTGTCGGTGGGGGTCTACGTCGGCTACGACGACAACCGCCCGCTGACCAACGGCGGGATCCGGCTCGCCGGGGCCAGCGGCGCGCTTCCCGCCTGGATCGGGACGGTGGCGGGCCTGCAGTCGATCGGCCTGCTGGGACCGTCTCCCGCCGCGGCTCCGGAGGGCGGCATTTGGCCGCTCGTCTGGCCGACGGAGCTCGAGCGGATCTCGGCGCGCGAGGGCGACGGGATCCCCCAGCCAGGGGTCGAGGTGGACCCCTCGCTCCCGTCGATCCTCGTCCCGCGAGGCTCGCTGGCACCTCGGGTGGATGTCGCGCATTCGGGTCGACCGGTGCGCGCGCACCCGCGCACCGATCCGGAGGTCGGCAAGCGAGGCAAGCGACGATCCGCTGATCCGTGGGCAGAGCCCGGCACCCAGCCGGACGCCGTCCCGGAGCGCTAGTCGTCGTCCCGGCTGTGGCTCGCCGCCCAGGTGGTCGGCTCCGGCGCCGGCTCGTCCTCGCTCTCCTTGGCCTTCTTCTTCTCCGACTTGGCCTTCTTCTTGAGCTTCTTCTTGAGCTCCTTGGGATCGTACTTCCCAAGCAGCTCGTCCCCTCGGGCCTCCCAGTCGACGATCTCGTAGGGGATGTTCTTGGCCTTGAGCTGCTCCGTAATCACGTCTTTCGGGCCTTCGATCGTGATGATCGCATGGTCACTGCACCCCTGGATCAGCGCGACGACCGCCTCGGGGCTGACCTTGGCGATGTCTTCGCCCGCGTACTGAATGCGCGACCAGTCCTCGCCGCGCCGGAGCGGTCCAGTCAGCGTGCCGACCATCTGTTCCGAAGACTGGGAGTTGATCCCCGCCTCACGGGCCATGCGGAGCTTGTGTTGGGTGATCTCCTGCGCGTTGACCTTCCCGCCTTCGACCTCCTTCGCGGCCTGAATGAAGAACTCGACCGTGCGGCCCACGCCCTTGTTCAAGGCGAGCGAACCGAAGCCGAGGATTGCCGCGCCATCGTCGCTGATGCTGGCGTAGGCGTAGGGCGTGTAAGAAAGGGCCTCCTCGACCCGCAAGGTCTGGAAGGTCTGGCTTCCGAGCAGGCTCCCGAGCACGCCGACCGCGGGCCGTTGGGACTCGTCGGTGTAGTTCAGGCGACACTCGAAGGAGGTCTCGGACTGGGTCTTCTTCGGGTCGTCGAAGATGAGGACCCGGGTGGCTCCGGTCGGCATCCCCGGGCGGTCGAGCTTGCCAGCCCAGCCGTTTCCTGCTGCGCGACCTTGCCATCCCCCGAACTGCTCTTCAGCCGACTTGCGCGCCTCGGCGGGGTCGATCCGGCCCACGATGAGAAGCGTGGCGTTGTCGGGGTTGATGTGCCGGTCGAGCCACTGGTCGATTGTGCCGCCGTCAAATTCCTTCGCTGCGAGGTACATCTCCCACGTTGTCGACCCGTGGTAGGCCGATCCCGGGTAGAGGTGGGCGCTGGTGATGTCGCCGATGTGCCAGCTCCGCTTTCCCCAGTTGCTCTCCAGCGAGTCCTTGCGGTCTGACTTCCACTCGGTGGCGCCGGCCGCATAGGGTTTCATGCCCTCGACCTCGCCGCGCAGGATCCACAGGGCCTGCCCGATGTTGCCGGCTGGAGCCCGAACGTTGAGGCGGGAGGCGTTCCCCCAGACGTCGGCGCCCACCATGGGGTAGCTCTTCGCGGCCCACAGGCCGGCGATGCCCTCCAGGTAGGGCCAGGACGAGCTCGCCGCGATTTGCAGCGGATCGTTGGCTTCGCCCTGGATGAACCACGAGGTGAAGTCGTAGGCGTAGGGGGCCTCTGTGCCTTCTCCGCCGCCGAGCAACAGGCTGACCTGGGCGGTCGGGGCTTCGCCGTGCGGCATGATCACGACCCGAAGCCCGTTCTGAAGCTTGAAGTCCACGATCTTGCTCACGTCGGGCCGGACGCGGGCCGCGGCGATCTCCGCCGCGTCGACCTTGCTCAGATCGTCTGAGGTGCGCAGCATGTCATCGGCGTTCGATGCCCCGATGTAGCCCGAGGCGTCGGAGAGCGTGTCGACCTCGTCTTCGGGCAGGGGCTCGACCACGAGGCGGGCCGCTCGGTCGCGCTTCATGTATTGGTAGGCGATCTTCTGCTCGACACCCACGTCGATGCTGGCGTACTGCTCGAACATCCGCTGGTAGTACTTCGGGTCGCCGGTGAGGTGGGCGAACGTGCCGATGCTGTCGGCTCGGCCACCGAACACCGAGGCGAAGGTGTCGAGATTCAACAGCTCGCCCGAGAGGAATTCGTTTCGAGCCCGGGAGAAGTCGCGCTCCGCCTGGGCGGCGAGGTCGGGGTTCCAGAGCGTCGCGAATTGGTCGAGCATCTTCTCGACCATGTCCTCGGGACGAACGGCGCTGTCGCGCACCTCGACGAGGCACATCAGCGTGGTCGCGAGCACCTCGGGCTGGGCGAAGCACCCACTCTCGGCGAGCCCGAGTTGCTTCTCCTGGTACTGGGTCTGGAGCCCGGAGAGCATCACGCTACCGGCGAGATTGCCGAGCACCTGCAGGTTCCAGTGGTCGTCGCGGTAGCCACCGGGTAGCGACCACGCGACGATCGCGATGGGGTAGTCGACCGGTGCCTCCTCGTGGCCCACCACCGTGCTTCCGAGCGCGGGAACCTCTGGGCGCTCGGTCGTGACGCGCGGCTTGCGCTCGCTCGGGTCGACGTACTTGAAGGGAACCTTGTTCCCCTTCGCGAACTCCTCGGGGTCGTAGTACCCGACGTGCCAATGGTCGGGGTTGGCCTGGTCCGGGTTGTCAATTCCCTTGCGCGGGTAGAAGAACTGCATCTCCTTCGTGAGACCCGGGTGGAGCAGGGTCGGGTCCATATTCTCGAAGATCAAGCTGCTCGCGTCATCGCCGTCGAAATCACCGACGATCATGAGCGTCGTCTCGCTCGGCAGGTAGTGCTTGTCGACGTAGTCCGTGAGGTCGGCGAGCTTGAGGTTGTCGATCGACGCGTGGGTCGAGGTCGAGTGGTAGGGGTGGTTGGCGGGCCATAGGTAGTGGTTCGTGTAGTCGAACAGCAGTGCCTGTTGGTTCTCGTTTCGCCGACGCCACTCGTTGCGGATGACTTCGCGCTCGGTGAGGAAGGTCTCCTCGGTCATGCCCTTGTAGAACTCGGTGAGGCGCAGGCTCTCGAGCCGCAAGAGGATCGGCAGGTAGTCGGCGTTGGCAACGGTGGAGTAGTTCGTCCAATCGTTCCAGGTCGACGCGTTGAACACGCCCGAGATGTCCTGCACGACATCCATGATCGGCGGCAGCTCTCCGTGCTTGCTGCGGAACCACGTGTGCTCGACGAAGTGGGCCGTCTCCTCCTTGCCCTCGGGATCTTCCGCCGAGCCGTGGTTGACGATCATGTAGACCGACACCACGGGGTAGCTGCGGTCGGCCTGGAACATTACCCGGAGGCCGGTGGGGAAGTCGAAGACCTGGGTGTCGAGCTCGTAGGGGGGCACCTCGGGCTGCATCGCCGGCTTCGGCGGTCGCGTGTCCGCAGCCTCGGCGATCGAGGCGCAGACCAAGCTGATCATGGCGAGAAGGGAAGCTGCGCGCATCGGGTTCACCTGGCTCCTCGTTTGACGGACCGACCTTGTAACACGTCGTTGGGCCTGAACGGTGCGCGGCATCGGCAGGCTGTTCACCTGGGGGCTATGTTTCGGGGATGGACGGCATCCTCGTTGGCGTCTTGGGAGCGGCGGCGGCGTTGGCGGCGTTGGCCGCATGGGTGCTGTTTGCGCGTCCCGAAGCCGTGGCCTCCCTCCTGGTTTCCGGCTCCGAGGGGGATCGTCGAGCATGGCCCGGTCGGCACCCGGCGGTGTTTCGACTGCTCCAGTGGGCGGCCGCCGGGCTGACCGTGCTGCTCGGCTTCCTCACCGGGTTGGCGCTCGCGTTCCTCGGCGGCACGGGTTGACGGGGAGGCACTCCGCGTTACGGACGCGGCCCGTCACCCTGGCTGGGTAGCTCAGCTGGTTAGAGCATGCGGTTCATACCCGCAGTGTCGGCGGTTCGAATCCGCCCCTAGCCACTCCCTTTTCCGCCGGCGCGGTCGCGCCACGGCGCCCACGACGCTGGATCGTCGAAGTCGGCGACGACGGCTGGGTCCTCGACCGCGATCCGGGTCGCCGAGGCGAGCAGATCGCGAAGGGTGCCGGCGGCCGCGTGCACCGCATCGGCGAGGCGTCGATCGAGCAGCACCGGGTGACCGTCGCGCCCTCCCCAGCACGGAACCGCCGGCCCCCCGTGGCGCACGAGTTCCGCAAAGACGCGCGCTGCCGGGATCGGCACGTCTACCGGAGTGACCCACGCCGGGCCGGGCCCGAGGGCGCGCAACCCGACCTTCAGCGAACCGAGCATCCCCGTTTCGGCCCACGCGGGGTTCTCGACCAGGTCGAGGGTCGCCAGCGCGTCGCGCAGCCGAGGCGCCTCGCTTCCGATGACCACGACCACCCGCCGCGACCACGGTCGGAGCGCCGCGCACCACGCGGCGGCGAGCGGCTGGCCCCCCCAGTCAAGGATTGCTTTCGGCTGTCCCATCCTGCGCGATCCGCCCGCCGCGAGGAGGACGGCGCCGGGGAGATCTCGATCCGCGGTCCCTTCTCGTGGCACAGTTGCCCCCGCCTAATCGTAGGTATCTGGGTGGATCGCTCCAAGGCCTCCTACTTCCGCAGTCTGCCTCTGCTCTCCGGTCTGCGGAAGGCGGAGCTGGATCCCATCGTTGCCTCGGCTCAGCGCATGTCGTTGGGGCGAGCTGAAGCCGTTTTTCGGCCCGGCGACCCGGCCCGCCACGCCTTCTGGGTGGCGAGCGGAGTCGTGAAGTTGGCCATCGCCGTCGCGAAGGGGCGCGAACTCACCCTCCATCTCCACGGCAAGGGCCAGCTCTTCGGCGAAGGCGCGCTGCTCGCCCCCGACGCGCCCCGCCACGCCCGCGCGTCGGCGCACGAGAGCGCGGCGGTTTGGGCGGTGCCCTACGAAGCCTTTGCGCCAATTCTGGCGTTACCCGAGTACTCTGCGCGACTTGGGCGGCTCGTCGAGGATCGGCGCCGTCGCATCGAGCGGCGCTTGGCCCTCCTCCAGCGCGAGTCCTTGTGCCGGGTGGCGGGGGTGCTGCTGGAGATCGCGGAGGAGGCCGGAGTGCGGGACAGTCGCGGGGTGATCCTCGGGATGAAGCTCACCCACCGCGAGATCGCCGGTTTGATTGGCTCGACACGGGAGACCGTCAGCTTTGCTCTCATGGATCTTCGCCGCAGCGCGCTCGTGCAGGTCGAGGAGCGTCGGCTGGTGATCGTCGATCCCAACGGGCTTCGGCTGCTTGCGGAAAGTGATCGCCGCGAGTAACGTCGAGTCGATGCGGTTCAACGCTCACTCCCTGCTCGTCGGCATCCGGTGCGTCGTAGGCCCCGTTTTGGGTGGATTCGGTGCACTCGCCGGGCCTGCCGGCGGTCGAACTCCCGCGTTCCCTGCGGACCTGGGGCGGCCATGATCGGTCTCCTCGCGGCCGCTTCATTCGCCGGCTCGACCTTCGGAGTTGGGGGCGCTGCCGGCTTCGACCTCCCGGGTCCCGACGCCGGTGCTTTCGGGATCGCGCCGGCGCTGTACGTGCCGGTGGTCGCTGGCCTGACTCCCGCCGCCGGCCTGCGATTCACCGTCCGGCTGGAGGGCGGCCCCGGGACGGATCAGGTTTCGTGGGCGGAGTCCGTCGATGGCACGGCGGCGCGCATCGTCTCCGCGAGCGAATTCGCGCTGGTGTTGACGGCGATCGCCACCGTCGGGCCCGACATCCAGATCCCGGTCAGTGGCAGCGTCGCCCCGTACTTTGGGGCTGAGGTGGGAGGCGGGGTTGCTGCCGTGTACCACAGCCTTGGCGGACCGACCGCGTTTCTGATCGACCCCCAGCAGAACGATCTCGACGACCCGGGCAACATCGACCCGTATACGCTTTCGCCAGTATTGGCCTCAGACCTCCACTTCGGGACGCGAAGTACCGGAGACGGGCTGGGTTGGTGGGCCGAAGTCGGCTACGGCTCGGCGTGGCTCGGCTCCGCGCCCCTGAGGAAGAGCTTGCCGATCGCCGACGCCCGCCGCCAGGCGATCGGTTGGAACCCGGTCCGGGTCGGCGTGGGCGTTGCTTTCGCGCTCTAAGCGCAAGACCGCGTTACCTGGGGCGGCCAAGGGAGTACACGGTCATGAAGCTGTACCGCGCGAAGGTCCCGCAGATCGCGAAGGACGTCGTGGAACTCCTCTGTCGCGACGAGGACATCGAGGTCGCCCTCGACAACCGGGAAGAGGCGGAGAAGGATCTCTCGGCGATCATGGACGATTATCTGCGGCGCGACCAGGATCTGCGGAACAGTATCCGGGATCACATGGCCAACCGGAACATCCCGTACGACGAATACGGCAAGACTCGAAAGCAGTTCGCCGAGGACACTGCACATCCGACCGGCGACGAAGTCGACAAGTTTCTGGCTCGCCAATTCATCGAGTGTCTGCTGATCTCTCGGTTCGTCGACGAGGTGTTCTCCGACGACAAGATCATGTTCAAGAAGATCCTCGGGGTCTTGAAGCTCCACGACGTCGATGAGCGCGCGATTCGGGAGGAGGCGGTGGCCCGGATCAAGAACATCCAAGAAGGCACGGTGGACTACGAGATCGCGCTTCAGAACGCGGTCAAGGAAGTGAAGAAGCGCCGCGGGCTGATCTGAGGGCGAACCGGACGTCAGCTCCCAACGGGTAGGATGGGCGCCGCATGAGGAGCATTTTCTTCAACCGCGTGATCGGGACCGGTGCCATGGGCACGGTCTACTACGCTGAGTTGCGGGCCGACCGCGGATTTTCTCGAACCTGCGCAGTGAAGGTGATGCGCGCGACGGCTCCCGATCAGGAGCACTTTCGCGCGCGCATGCGCGACGAGGCCCGACTGCTCGGCATGTTGCAAGACGAGGCCATTCTCGGGGTCTCGGAGCTGGTTCGGGTCGAAGGCCGAGACTGTGTGGTGATGGAGTATGTGGAAGGGGTCGATCTCGCCGACCTCGTGAAGGCGCGCTTGATACCCCCCCGCGCCCTGGCCGAGCTCGGAGCCGAGATCGCGGGTACCCTCGCCCGTGCGCACGGGGCAAAGCACCCCCAGACCGGTGAGGCGCTGAAGGTGGTGCACCGCGACGTCAAACCTGCGAACGTCATGGTGACCTCGCGGGGCGGGGTCCGACTGCTGGACTTCGGCGTTGCTCGTGCTGCCTTTGCCGCGCGCGAGAGCCAGACCCAGGGGCTGGTGCTGGGGACGCTCAACTACTTTCCCCCCGAAGTGCTCGCCGGCGGCGACCCCA
>CANLGQ010000124.1 GCA_947490265.1 Pseudomonadota bacterium
ACCTTGCCCGACGTGTAGTACCGCCCCTCGGCGACCTCCCACCGCGGGAGCCGGGAGACGAGCGCGTTGCCGAGCGGAGAGTCCTCCATCAGGGAGGCGAGGAGCACGTCTTCGCTCAGCTTCAACCGCTCGGCACCCTGCCGGATGGCGAGGTCGACCTCGCGCCGAGCGAGCTGTTCGATCGCCTCGGTGTCCTCGGTTCCATGGCCGCGGGCCGAGCCTTCGGCTTCGAGCGTCAGCCCCGTCCAATTGACCACCACCCCCGACGCGAGGTCGCGGCGCACCGGAGGAGGATCTCCAGGTTGCGCCAAGGCGAACCCGGCGAAGAAGCCGATCACGAGAGCACCACGGCATCGAGTCGTCCGAACAGCGTCGCGACCTGCTCCTCCATCCTGGCGCTGGGCTCCACAGAGAGTTGCGGCAACCGCCACTCCGAAAGGAACCGCCCCGGTGCCCGAACTACGATCTTGGTGCGGCATGCCCCCCGTTCGGCCTGGAGAATCGCCACGAGCCTGCACAGGCGCTCGCCCTTGATCTCGTCGAGGGTGACGTCGAGCTTCACCTCGCGGGTCATCCGGCCTCTGATCTCGGACAGCGGCTCAGCACTGCTCGCCTTGAGCTTCACCGCCTCGTCGCCCTCCACGGCCTCCTCGATCTGCCCGGTGACGAGGATGGGCTCGCCGCTCTCCACCGCGCGCTGGGATCGAGCCCATGCCTGGGCGAAGAAGACGACTTCCACAGCCGACTCCTGATCCTCCAACTTCACAAACGCCATCTTGTCGCCGCGACGCGTCTTGACCGTGCGGGTGCTGACGACGAGGCCCATCAGGCGAACCTCCTCGGCCCCTGCGAAGCGGCGCGCCTCGGCGAGGGTGCCGTTCGCAAAGCGGGCGACGTCGCGCGCGTGTGCCTGCATCGGGTGTCCGGAGAGATAGAGGCCGAGAACTTCCCTCTCGTATGCCAGTCGGACCGACAGTGGCCACTCGGCGACGCCCGGCCAGCGGAAATCGGCTACCGCATTCCCCCCTAGCCCGCCGAAGAGGTTCGCTTGGCCCGCGGCCCGTTCTTCGGCGCGGCGCTGCCCGTGGCTGATCGCCTGGTCGATGCCCTCCATCAGTGCTGCCCGCGGATGCCCGAAGACGTCGAAGGCGCCCGCCTTGATCAGGCCTTCCACCACCCGGCGGTTGAGTCGCTTCCAGTCGACCTGTTCAAAAAAGTCGAATGCCGACCGAAAGTTCCCGCCATTCTTCGCTCGGGCAGCGACGATCGCTTCGATCGAGCCATCCCCCACATTCTTTACGGCGGCGAGACCGAACCGGATCCCGTCGTGGCGTCGCCCGTCGACCACGGGTCGTTGCGAACCCGGCGGAACGGTGAACGCGTGATTCGACCGGTTGATGCAGACCGGCTCCACCGCGATCCCGGCCCGGCGGCAGTCGAGCACGTACTCCAGGACCTTGTCGGTATTTGCCGCTTCAATCGTCATCAACGCGGCCATGTACTCCGGCCGGTAGTGCGCCTTCAGCCAGGCCGTCTGGTAGCTGATCCAGCCATAGGCGGCAGAGTGCGACTTGTTGAAGCCATATTCTGCGAATTTCGCCAGGTTATCGAAAACCTCCGTCGCCAGCTCGGAGTCGATCGCCCGGTCGCAGGCCCCTTCGACGAAACGCGATTTCTGGCGCTCCATCTCGACCTTGTCCTTCTTCCCCATCGCTCGGCGGAGGAGGTCGGCCTCGCCGAGAGAGTAGCCAGCCATGACCTGGGCGATCTGCATCACCTGTTCCTGGTAGATGACCGTGCCGTAGGTCTCGCGGAGATACGGTTCCAGCGTCGGAAGCGGATAGGTGACGACCTTCCGTCCGTGCTTGCGATCGACGAATTCGTCGGTCATCCCCGATTGCAGCGGGCCGGGTCGGTAGAGCGCGACCAGCGCCACCATGTCGTCCATGCTCGAGGGCTTCAGGCGAGTCAGGAGGTCTCGCATTCCGCTGGACTCAAGCTGAAAAACGCCGAGAGCATCCCCCTGGTGGAGCATCTGATAGGTGGCGTCGTCGTCGCTCGGGATCAGGGCAAGGTCGATGTCGAGCCCCCAGTTGGCTCGCACCAGGAGCAGGGCATCCCGCAGCTGATCGAGGGTCTTCAAGCCCAGGAAATCGAACTTGATCAGGCCGATGCTCTCGGCCGACTTCATGTCGAATTGGACGACTGGACCGCCCCCGGGCTCGTCGCGGTAGAGCGGGGCGTAGCTTACCAAGGGTTGGTCGGCGATCACGACCCCGGCCGCATGCACCCCGGTCTGACGAGAGGTGCCCTCGATGGCCAGCGCGAGCGCCAGAACGCGCCGCACTTTGGGGTCGCCGTCGCGCAGCGCGACGAGGCGGGGCTCCTGCTCCAGGGCCTGGGCGAGCGTGATCCCGAGCGTGTCGGGAACCAGCTTGGCGATGCGATCGGCTTCGGTGAACGACAGATCCAGCACCCGAGCGACGTCGCGGACCGCAGCCCGGGCCTTGAGCGTGCCGTACGTAATGATCTGCGACACCCGATCCGAGCCGTACTTCTCCCGCACATGAGCGATCGATTCCTCGCGTCGATCCTGGCAGAAGTCCACGTCGATATCGGGCATCGAGACCCGATCCGGGTTGAGGAAGCGCTCGAACAGCAGGCCGTAGCGAATCGGATCGATGTCCGTGATCCGCATGGCCCACGCGACGAGCGAGCCAGCGGCGGATCCACGGCCCGGACCCACCGGAATCCCGTTGTCCTTCGACCAGTTGATGAACTCCGCGACGATGAGCAGATAGGCCGGAAAGCCCATGCGCTCGATCATCGTGAGTTCGGACTCCAGCCGAGCGCGATACGCGTCGTGCTGCTCAGGCGGGATGTGGGCCAAGCGAAGCTGGAGGCCGTTCCGGCCATACCACTCGAAGTATCCGTTCAAGTGGCCGGCGCCCTCGGGGCGCTGTGGGACGTCGAAACCGGTCGAATCGGCCACGGTGGCCGGAACCGGAAGCCCGAACGCGCGAGGGGGCGGAAACGCCAGATAGAAGTAGCGCCAGTTCGCGTCGGTGTCGGGGTCGGGTGCCCCTGCGAGGGGGACGTCGGGCGGCGTGGTGGCCGGGAAGTGGTAGGTGCCGAACGTGAACTTGAAGTGACAGCGGGCGGCGAGTTCCGCGGTCAGATCGAGCGCCGGCCCGTCGTCTGGGAACAGCTCGCGCATCTCGGCCTCGGACTTGAGCCAGGCCTGATCAGTGGGACACAAGATGCGACGCCCATCGGAGAGCGATGCGCCCGCGGCGATGGCGTGCAGGACCTCGTGAACCGCCGCGTCTTCGGCGCACAGGTAGTGCACCGCGTTCGTAACGACGAGCCGATGGCCGGTTCGCGCGGCGAGGTCGCGGACGACCCGGTTCCGATGGTCGTCGCCGGGCAATCCCACGTCTGACAGCTCGAGAAACAGCTGATCGGGACCGAGAAAATCGGCGAGCACCCCAAACGCGATGGCGGCCGCCTCGATCGCGGCCTCCGAACTCACCGGGCGGGCCAGCTGTCGCCCGACCACGCCCTTCGCCCCTCCGGTCAGGAAAATCAGCCCATCTCGATGTTTTTGGAGCAGCTTCAGGTCGACGCGCGGCTTGTACCGCATGCCTTCGAAGATGCCGGCCGTGATCAGCTGGCACAGGTTGTGGTAGCCGACCTCGTCTTCCACGAGCGCGAGAAGCTGGTGCCCACCGTGCTCTCGCCGCCCGTCATCGAAGTCCAGCCCCTCTGGTTGGACATGAAGTTCAGCACCAAAAACAGGTTTAATACCCTCGTTTTTACTTGCCTTGGCGAACGCAACGGCCCCGTACAGGTTCGCGGTGTCAGTCAGCGCGAGCGCGGTGAACCCCCCCGCGGCAGCGGCCTTGGCGAGTTCGACCACGTCGGCCGTGCCGTCGAGCAGGCTGTACTGCGAGTGGACGTGGAGGTGGACGAACGCCATGACCACCCCGCTATCCCGAGCCCGGCGGCCGAGGCGGTCAGCTTTCGTCCGGGAGGCAATCCTCGGCGCTCGTCAACACCGCCTCGAGCGCCCGCTCCCGGCGCTGCCACTCGGCCACGACCAAGGGATCGACGCCGAGTTCCGCCGCCACGGTGCGCGCCAGGGCGAGTCGGCGACGAAACTGCCCCTTGTTGATCCGATGCGCCCGATGCACGGCGGGCAGGGGGCGACCAGAATACGCGAGGTTTCCACCGAGGATCCCGGACAGATGTTCGAGCTCCCGTTCGATCAAGGGCTCCCGCGGCACCCCGATGAATCGGAAGCCGATGATGGGATCCGCGTACACCCGGTCGATGAACGCGGTGACCAGCCGACGGGCGCCGGGCTCCCCTCCCAGGCGTTCCCAGAGGCTCAGGGCTGTTCCCAGGCGTGGGAGACCAGACCAGAAAGGTCTGGAAACGCCGGTTCCTCGACATCGAATTGGTAGCGGTAGGTCTGCCAGCTCCCCATCACGCGCTTCACGTAGTCTCGGGTCTCGCGAAACGGGATGCGCTCGACATATTCGTCGGTCGGCAGGTCGCCCCACTCGGCCCGCCACTGCCTCGTGCGGCCCCCTCCCGCGTTGTACGCCGCCAGCGCAAGGTAGGGGCTTTGGTCGTGCTGTCGATAGACCGTATCGAGGTACTTCGCCCCGATCCGCGCGTTGAGCGCCGGATCGTCGAGCTCGGAGACCGCGACCTTCAGCCCGAGCCAACCGGCGGTCTGAGTCGCGGTGGCCGGCATGAGCTGGGACAGGCCGACCGCACCCGCGTGCGAGACAATCCCCGCATTAAAGTTCGACTCTTCCCGACAGAGCGCGTGAAACAGCCGAGAGGGCACGCAGTAGGCCGGCTGCATGGCCGACTGGACCTCAGCCAGGTACCGATCGGGGTAGATCAGCCGCACCAACTGGGGGGCGCGCGGCCCGAGCGTGGCGATCGCGTGCGTCTTGAGCCATCCCCGCAGTTCGTCGTGAACCCGGAGCCAGTCGCCGGCCGCCGCGCGGAGCTGGCCAAGCCAGGCCACCTCGTCGGGGGTGCGATCCTCGGGTTCGATCGCAGCGGTCTGCCAGGACGCGGCCGCATCCGCGCCGAGACCGACCCGGGCCAGCGCGACGCCGTCGCGCACTGCGGGATCGGCGAAGAAGGAGGAGCGCACCATCCACGGAAGCGGGATCCCAGGATCGTGACCTTCAGGGCGAGCCGCGAGCGGAGCCGCCCGGTCCGGAGCCTCGGCCGTGAGCCGCGCGAAGGCCTGGATCGCGTAGAAGCTGTGCGGAAGCCGGCGGCACAGCGCTTCCCAACCCGCGAGGGCCTCCTCTCGACGAGCGGCATCCGCGGTTGGCTTTCGAGGATTGCCGACCTCGGGGTACAGCCGCCAGCGCGCCGCCCAGTACTGGCCTGCCGCGACGTGCCCGGCGTCGGCGGTAGGGTCGAGGGCGCCGAGCGCATCGGCCGCAGCGATGGCCGCATCCGGCTTGCCCTGGACGTAGAGCGACCAGGCCAGCCGCCAGCTCGCCTCGGGACTCGTGTCGCCCGCTGGAAACCGCTCCAGGGCCTCTCTCCACAGCGCTTGAGCCCCGACCAGATCCCCGGACTCCTGGAGCGAGATCCCGCCGTGCAGCAAGCCGTCGTCGGCCATGCTGTGTTCGGGGTACTCGGAAGCAAGACGTCGAAATGCGGCGACAGAAGTAGCGAATTGCTTTCGCCGAAACTCGGCCGTTCCTTGGAGGTAAAGGGCCCGAGCCCCATAGTCGGCTCCGGGTCCGTGCGCGCAGCGCTGGCCGGCGTCCGCAAAGGCCGTCACCGCCGCGGTGAGCTGGTTCTGGCGGTACAGTGCGCGGCCATGCACATAGCGGAAACGACACGCCGCCTCACTGGCCGGGTCGCCGATCTTGCTGACGAAGGGCACCAAATCGGCCACGGCACCGGCGTGATCTCCGTTCCCCGACCGCACTTCGGCCCGCCGGGCGACGTCCTCCCAGGTCACCGGCGTCATCGGGAGGGTGCGCGCCGCGATCTCGGCCTGGGTGCCTGGGTATTCGCGCCAGAGGCGTCGGTTCGTCGCCGACGCGGCCGCCGGGTCGGCTGCGGCGAGCGCTTCGAGCACGCGATCTCCGGCCGGCGCTGGATCCCGCCGGGCAGCCGCCGCGCGCAACGCCGCGAGGCCATCGGCTGCGCGACCCGTGGCGGCCAGGGCCGTGGCTCGCGCAACCGCCCCCGCGCCCCACGGAAACGACCCCTCGGGGATCGCGTCGAGAACCGGAAGCGCCGCCCCCGCCTCCCCGGTGGCGAGCAGGATCTCCCCGCGGATCAACGCGACGTAGGCCGCTGGGGCGTCGCTCGCACCGTCGAGCAGCGGCAGCAGCGGGAGGGCCTCGGCGGACGCCTCCGCCTGGACCAAGGCCCACGCGCGCACGAAGGCCAGCTCGGCCTCCTGACCGGGTTTTGGCTTTACCGAGGCAAGTTTTGCCGCGGCTGCGGCCCATCGGCGCCCCAGCAAGTCGGCGAGCACCGGAGGCGGGAGGTCGACCGCCAACCGGGTCAGCTCGATCGGAACCGACACCTCGCCGGTGGCGGGAGGAGCACCGCGGTCCGGCGCGGTCTCGGTGGGTGGCGCCGCAGCGCAGCCGGGGTTGGAGGTCAACGCCAGGAGCGCGGCGGTCAGGGCGGCGGGAACGGGGGACATGGGGAGCTCGGCGGGCTGGAGGGGGGTGGATCGTATCTCATGGCCCCAGGATGCGGCGAATGGCCGTAAGGTCCTCCTCCGGTACGCGGTAGGGGGTGCCCCCCGCCACGTCGCGCGCAACGGCGAGATCCCCGACCTTGGGGCCGAGATCGACCTGCCGACGCCATGGACCTTGGCCCACGATCACGGAGAGCGCGACCCGATCCGCTGGCGGGACCGGCTCGCGCGTGTAGGCGACCAACGCGTGATCGACAGCCAAGGCGACCTCAGCGGCGCCGATCGATTCCACGCCGTCGACCTCCCAGGCGGGACCGTTTCTCACTGTCAACCAATGTTTTTCGCCGGACAGTATCTCAATACGGTCCGTGGAATCCGGATCGTACGGGAACGCGCGCGAGTCTCCGAGATCGGTAGGGCCCATGCCCAGGATCCTGAGCGCGTCGGTCAGCACCAGGCCGACGGAGCCGCCCTCCACTTCGACCGGGCTAAGGCCGCCGTCGGACGGTCCAACCCGCACCGTCCAGGTGCGTTCGGTCGTCTTCACGATCACCGAAGCGGTCGGCTCGGCCAGCGGCGGAGCGTGGGACAGGATCTCGTCGAAGCGAAGCAGCAGGAGGCCACTCACGAGATCGTCCACCCGGTCGGGATCCGCGCGGGTGAAGCCCTCGAGCCACCAGTCGAGCGGAGGTGCGCCTGCGGCTTGCTCCCCACGCTCGTCGCCGCGCACGGTGAGGGTGCCCTCCGAACTCGTCAGGGTGACCGCGCGCACCGAATCGACGCCGAACGTCAGGACTCTGCGGTCGCGAAACTGTTCGATGCCCGCCGTAAGATCGGACAAAGGCTTGCCGGGGACAGCCACCACCTCGCCGCCCGCAGTGCGCGCGTAGGTCGACCAGCCGACCGGCGCCTCCGCGCCGAAGGTCAAGGTCTGCGGAACCCCGCCACGGGGGGTCACGGTCACCGTGGCGGTTGGCGGATCACCCAGTCCGAACTCCGAAGGATCGGCCGCATGGATCGGTATCCCGCTCTCGATCGAAGCGAGCGCGGTGGCGAGCGTTCGAACCTGACCCGGGTCGGCGTCGAAGCGCTCGGGCTCGGTGACCACCCAGCCCGAGTCGGTAGACTCGAGCACCAAGCGTCCGCCTGTCCGCACGACCTCGATCCGAACCAGGTCCTCAGCAGCGATCGACCAAATCGGCACGGTCGCATTGGGATCCGCGTCGGTCTCGGGGGTCTCCCACCACCACAACGCCGCCGTGACCGTCGCGAGCGCCGCGGCCAGGACGCCCATCAGCCTCGTCTGACTCTGCTCCATCCCCGTCAGGCCTCCCCAGCGGCCTCGGGCGCGGGAAGCTGGTCGACGAACCTTCCGATCGCCACCCTCGCCGGCTGAAGCACTTGTCCCCGCACGTGGTAGCCGTCGGAGTACACAGTGGCTACTCGGCCATCCATCGCGGGATCGGTCACCTCCACGGCGCCGATCGCCTCGTGCACGTTCGGATCGAACATCGCCCCGACCCCGCTGATCGGCTCCACGCCAAGTTTCACGAGGGCCTCGTGAAACTGGTGATGAACCAGGCGAAGCCCATCGAGGAGCTGGCTCGGGTCCGCAACCTGCACCTCGAGCGACCGCCGGAGATTGTGGACCGGGTCAAAGAACGCGCGAACGACGTCGACCGCCTGGCGCTCCTGGCGCGCCTTGGCAGCGGCCTCGAAGCGCTCTCGAAACGCCGTCATCTCGCGCTGCTGGTCTTGGAAGGCCTTCGACACCGTTCGCAACTTCGCCGTGGTGTCCTCGAGCTGTCGGGTGAGCGACGCGACCTCAGGCTCCGCGACCGCCTCCGAGTTCTCGGGTCCGTTGCCGGAATCCGCCTGCGACATCGGACCACCCCTCCCAGGTACGGCCCCTCCTAAGCGCCCGTTCCCACCCGGCAAGGTGCCCAGATCAGGAGACCAGCGCATTCCCCTCGCGGCGCAGCAGGCGCCGCAGCCCAATCGCCGGGTCTTCCACCCGCACGCCGCGGCTGGGATCCCCGCCGCGCGAGGCCAAGGCGAACGCCGCGCCGAGCGCACTCGACAAAAGGCACAACCCGACGGCTGGAATCGGCCAGCCATCCCCTCCCGCCAGGGCTCCGGACACGAGCGCCAGCCCCGCGCCCGCGGCCAGCGCGCGCCGAGCGAGGCTCCTCAGGCGAAGCAAGGTGAGCTCCCGCTGGATGGGCGCATCCTCGCCCCCCCCCTGTGGACGGGTGAGGGCCGTGATCTCGGACCACCGCCCGCGCGCCACGAGGTGTTGGGCGAGAAAGAGCCGCGCCGGCGAGAAACGTGGATCCAGTGCAAGTGCTTCCCGCACCGCGGCTTCACTCTCGTCCAGGCGACCCTGCCGGCTCCACGTGACCGCGAGGTAGTACCGCAGAACTGAGTCCGCCGGGAAGTACTTTGAGCCAAGCAGTGCAAATTCCTCGGCGAGCAGGCTGTCCTCTGCCGAGATCGCGAGCAACGCACCGGCCCGGTAGGCCTGGCGATGCCACGGCTGGTCGACCACCACTTGCCGGCACCGCGAGAGGGCCGCCGCGGGATCGCCTCGGCGCACCGCATCTACGACTACGTCCCATGGCGTCGGAACCGCGTCGGAGCCATCCCCCTCCTCCCCGGCGCGCGCATCGATGACCGCTGCCGCGTCGGCATCGCCCGACAGCACGAACGCGCAATCGAGCGTGTGGTGGAACGCCAGCAGGCGCTCGGTGTCCCCGTCGGGGTGGCCGATGCGCTCCAGGTCCTTGACCTGGCGGAAGAAACCCTCCCGGATCGCCTCCGCTGCAGGGGGAGTTACCGGCGGGCCCTCACCAGGAGCCTCGCCGTCGAACCGGTAGACGTAGAGGAGCATGCCGGTCCGCGCCCCGGCCGCAGTAACGTACCAGGTTCCGGCGCCATCCGGCTCCGGATTCACCGGGTCGATGCGCACATCGACCCTACCCTCGGATCGAAGGACACGTCCCAGGAAAGCAGCCAATTCGCCCGCCAGCGTGCCCAGCCCCACCTCGGGCCCCATTCGACCCAGCTCTGCCGCCCACCCAAAGCGGTGGAAGTAGCTTCGGCGGAGCTGGTCGATACGCGCCCGGCAGTGCGTGAGCTCCGCCCCGACGAGGTCGCGCTCCCGATACCGCACCGGGGCAAATGAAATCCGGCGTTGATAAAGCCGAATGGAGTCTTCGAAGGAGTATCGCCGAACGACGCCGTCGCGACCGACGATCTCGACAGGAAACTCCACCAGATCGGAGTAGTCCTTGCGATCGTAACGCTGGAGCTTCCACGACCGGTCGATCATCGAACGGCTCCTCTTTAGAGTGTAACACCCCGGGAGGTGAAATAGAGGTCGAGCACACGTCGTATCCATGATGCACCCGCGGACGTGGAGGCTCCCCTGATCGCGCTGCGCGTGTACGACGCCAACGACGACGAACCTGCGATGATCGCTGCCGCAGTCGCCGGAAAACGGGAAGCCCGCACTTGGCTCGTCAACCAGTGGACGCCTCCCGTCTGGCGCTTCTGCCGGCGCATGTTGGCGAACGACGAGGACGCCCAAGATGCGGCGCAGGAGACCCTCGTCAAGGTGCTGCGCCACCTCTCCCTGTACGACCCGGGGCGATCCTTCACGACGTGGGTGTTCGGCATCGCCAGGAACACCTGTATCGACGAGCATCGGCGCCGGTCGCGCCGGAGTTGGGAGGAGCCTCGGGAGGTGCCCGACCCGCGTGCGTCGCCGTGGCAGCAGGCCGAAGCGAGCGAGAGGGCCTCGCTGCTGAGTTCCGCGCTGGCCGAGCTTCCGGAAATGTACCGTGAAATCTTGATTCTCTACCACTTCGAGCACCTCAAGTACCACGAGATCGCCGAGGTGCTGGAGGTTCCTATGGGCACGGTCATGAATCGGATCTTCCGCGCTCGAAAGAAGCTTCGAGCGGGCTACGAGGAGCGGGGAGGCGAGCCATGAGCCACGTTCCCGAGGATCTGCTGGTCGCGTTCGTCGAGGGAGATCTGGCCGAGGAACTGGCCGTGCACATTGCAGAGCACATCGACACGTGCTCGTCCTGTCTGGCCCGCACAGCCCAATTCGATTCCCTCTCCGCAGCTTTCGCCGCGGTGGCTGATCCGAGTCCGCCGCTCGGGCTCGCCGAGTCGGCGCTCCGGCTTGCCAGCGCGCCGATCCCGCTGACGGTCCCGGCGAAGGGGCCGCTCGTCGAACGTACCGACCACGACGCCCACCTCCCCTGGCGCGAGTTGGTCGTCGGAATGCTGCTGCTCGGCGTCGCGGCCTGCTTGTCGGCCTGGGCGGACCCGACGGCTCGGGCCATCGCGACCGAGCCCGCAAGCGTCGTCTCAGGCGCTATCCGCCTGCTTGCCCCGGTCGACTCGCTCGCGCGCGCCGCGCGGGCTGCGCTCGGCACGACAGGGCACGGCCTTCTCCTCGCCGCCGGGATGGCGGCGTGGGGACTCGTCGCCACTTGGCGCCTCGCTGCGGCAGAACCCACCGA
>CANLGQ010000125.1 GCA_947490265.1 Pseudomonadota bacterium
AGCGCGGCGCGCACGGCGTCGCGCGGTCGACCGGCCCGGCGATAGGCAAGCGCGAGGTCCTCCCAAATCGCGGGGGCCGCCGCGTCGTCGGCTGGGGTGAGCGCACGAGTTGCAGCTTCAAACCCGGTGATCGCGGCATCTAGATCGCCTCGGCGATCGGAGTCGCGGGCGATGGCCGCCAGCTCTGCCCCTGCACCGGAGGGAGGGAGGGGGGTCGGCTGTGGCATGGAGACCAGCGCCCCGGTCTGCGCCGAGAATGCGTCGACCTCCGTTCCGCACCGCAATTGCGTCACCGACCAGCGAAAATCCAGGTCCTCACTGGTAAGCATCTCGAGATGCACCACCAGCTCGTCCCCCGGCTCGAGCGCGAGCGGCGGCGCGTGAAACAACACCTGTCCCCAATGGGTCGTCGCGCCAGGTCCGGACGAGAGCCGGATCCCGGGCGCGAGGTCGGCCTCGAAAAACCCGAGCACACCCGAAAACCGCGCGCGACGCCCGATCCGGAACCGAACCTCGCCCGCAAAGGGCGGGGGCGGTCCCGGAGTGATCCAGCGATGCCAGTCAGCCGGATCGGCCAGCAGAGCGCCGCCAGGCAGTTCCGTCGAGGAGGTGCCCCAAACCGCCCACGGGACGGCCGGGGAGAGGTCGAGACCCAGCAGCGGCGTCCGCCACAGATCGATGGGCGGAACCGGGATGTTGCCCACCGGGGCCAACCGCAGCGTCACGCTCGAGGGACAGCAGCGCCCCCCGGGCTTCAGCCACCGTCCCGCGGCCTCGACGGCGTCGAGCATCCGGTCATCGACCAGGAAGCGCCCGATGAACTCCCCCAGGATCAGGTCGACCGGTTCCACCGGCTCCATCTCCACGAGGTCGCGCTCGTGAACGATGATCCGGTCGGCCAACCCGTTTCGGGCGGCGAGGGCAGCAGCGATCCGGGCGACCGGCATGGACTCGACCGCGTGGACCCGCGCGCCGCGCCGCGCCGCGAGCAGCGCCAGCAGCCCCGAACCGGTGCCCACGTCGAGCACCACGTCGCCCGGCCGCACCAAGGCGCGGATAGCCCGATCGTAGAAGTCGACGCGGGTGAAGTCGTCGAGCAGGATCCGGTGGTACTCCAGGGGGAGCGAGTGGCCGCGCGGTTGCATGAAGCGTCCGAGAAGGAAGGTTTTCCGCTTATCATCGCCCACCGAGGCGCGATGGGCCTCGTCCCGTTCGGGAACACAGCGGCGGCCTTCGAGAAGGCCATTGAGCTCCGCGCACCGATGCTCGAGTTCGATGTGCGACGACTCGGCGACAACACGCTGGTCACATACCACGACAGCCACCTCGGCGCGGCGCCGCTCGCGGCGTTGAACTGGCCGAACTTCCACGCCGCTACCCGACACCTGGGTTTCGAGGCGCTCACCTTGGGGCAGACCCTCGACCTGTGCCGCGGCCGGATCGCCGTCGACGTCGAGCTGAAGGAGGTCGGCTACGAGTCGCGGGTAACGCGGGCCCTGGAAGAGCAGATGCCCGCCGGAGACGCGATCGCCAAGTCGTTCCACGAGCCCGCGGTCCTGGCCTTGAAGGCGGCGGCACCCGCGCTCAGAACCGGTCTCTTGCTCGGCGACGCGATCCGGGGACCTCGCGATCTCGCGCGGGCGCTGACCCCTGAGGCGGCGATCCGTCGAACCCGACCCGACTTCGTCGCTCCCGGGCTACAGAGCTTGCGCTTGGGGATGCTGGGCCGCCTCCGTCGGGTCGGGCTGCCCATCTACGTGTGGACCGTGAACGACCCGGCGACGATGCGGGCATTGGTCGCCGCCGGGGTTACGGGCCTCATCACCGACCGCCCGGACCTCGCTCGAGAGACCTTCGGGGGTTCGGCAGCGTGATCTCTCCAGGAGTCCCGTGCGCTACAGCCAGGTGAAGGTGGTAGTGGTCGGCGGTGGCATCAACGGCCTCTGCACGGCGTGGCAGCTCGCCCGCGCGCTCGATGGCGCCCAGATCGCGGTGGTCGACGCGCACCCTCCGGGGCACTCGCTGGGATCGAGCCACGGCGACGAGCGCATCATCCGATCCACCTACGAGAGCGCCGCGTGGGTGGCGGCGAGCGTGCGGGCCACGACCGAGCTGTGGCCCCTGCTCGAGTCCACCCTGGGCATCCAGCTCGTGGTCCCGGGCCCGGCCGTCTTTTGGGGGCCCGAAGACGGCCCGCTTCCCCACTACGCCAGCGCGGTGCGGCAGGCGGGCGCGCGGGTTTCGGAGATCGACGTGACCGAGGCACGGCGTCGGTTTCCCCACATGCGCTTCCCCGGTGCCGAACGGGTGCTGCACGACCAACTCGCGGGCGTGATCGCCGCGAGGCGCACAATGCGCGCGCTGGAGGGATGGCTCGAGGCGTCGGGGGTCCATCGGATCCAGGGAACGGTGACGTCACTCCTCGAGGATGCCACGGGCGTGCTCGTCCGCACCGCGGACGACGCGCTCCGCGCCGAGGCGGTGGTGGTCGCCACAGGCCCGTGGATCAGCCGCCTCGTCCCCGCATTGAGGGCGCGGGTCGCCCCCATCCGGCAGAGCGTCGGCTACTGGGAGATGGGCGTCGAAGCCGGTCGCACTCCCCCCTGGGTGCATTTGGGGAAGGAGGGTCTCCACTACGGACTGCCGACCCTTTCGGGGGGCGTGATGAAGGCGGCCAAACACCGGGTGGTGGGGCGAATCGACGACCCGGATGAGGTGGTCGCGCCCGATGACGCCGAGCTCGACCTCGTAGGCGCCCGACTCGGCGAGTGGTTCGACCCGGGGCCAGGTCCACGGAAGATGGCGGACACCTGCTTCTTCACCGCCGTGGCCGACGAAGCCTTCCTCCTCGAGGAGCCGCCCGGGCAAGCGCGGGTCCTCGCGGTCTCGGCCTGCAGCGGCCATGCCTTCAAGCTGGCACCGCTCACCGGAGAAGCGGCCGCCCGATGGGCGGTCGGCGTCGCGGGTTGATGTCGCGCGTCCCATCGACCGATGCGGGGCACGGGTAAGCGCCGGGGTTACGGTCCCCAACGGGAGACCTCCGCGTGAAGCTTCACCTCGTCGACGGAACCTTCGAGATCTTCCGCGCCTACTACGGGGCCGACGGCGCGACGGCACCCGATGGTCGCGAGGTGGGCGCCACCCGGGGCCTCCTCAGGAGCCTGTGGGCGCTCTTGCACACGCCGGGCGTCACCCACGTCGCGGTGGCGTTCGATACGGTCATCGAGAGCTTTCGCAATGACCTCTTCGCCGGCTACAAGACCGGCGCGGGGATCGAACCGGACCTGTGGGCCCAGTTCCCCCTCGCCGAGGAAGCCGCTGCGGCGCTCGGCCTCGTGGTCTGGCCGATGATCGAGTTCGAAGCCGATGATGCGATCGCGACCGGCGCGGTGCGGTGGGTCGACGACGTAGAGCAGGTGGTGATCTGCTCGCCGGACAAGGACTTTGGTCAGATCGTCCGCAGCGATCGCATCGTGCTCCTCGACCGGATCCGGAACACGCTAATCGACGAATCCGGGGTGGAGGCCAAGTTCGGCGTCGGCCCGGCGTCGATCCCCGACTACTTGGCCCTGGTGGGCGACACCGCCGACGGGATCCCGGGCGTTCCCAAGTGGGGCGCCAAGTCGGCCGCTGCCGTGCTGGCGCGCTGGGGGGCGATCGAGGCCATTCCCTCCGACCCGGCTCGGTGGGAGGTTCCCGTTCGCGGGGCCGCCCGATTGTCGGAATCGCTGGAGGAAAACCGGGGTCCAGCCGCCTTGTACCGTCAACTCGCGACCCTGCGAACCGACGTCCCCTTGCCGCAGACCCTTCCAGACCTGCGTTGGACGGGTGTCGATCGCCAACGCCTGTCGACGCTGTGCACGCGCTTGGGCGACACCCGCTTCCTCGAGCGCGTCGGCTAGTTCCCCGACATCATCCCCGTCTTGAGCGCGGCGGTCGGGGGGTTCGGACCGACGTAGACGGCCCACAGCACCTTCATGAAGTCGGTGCCGGCGATCGTGCCCTTGACTCGCCCCTTGAGCGAGATCGTGGTCCCCTTCCCCGGGACGTAGTCGAGCACGACCTGATCGCCGCGAACCACGTCCTCCATCCAACCCTGCAGGATCGCCTTGTTCCCGGCCTGGGCGGCGCCGGCAGCGCCCTGCTTCGCGAAGCTCTCCTCGAACGTCTCGGTCATCTTGTCTTTGGGAATCGACTCGTAGACGAACGCCATCACGATCCGCTTCGGTACGTCCTCGTTGATCGCCTTGGTCGAATCAGATGTTTTTGCGGGGAGGTACAACCCGCCCACGTAGATGTCGAAGAAGTACTTCTCGCGAAGCCCGAGCCCGTTCAACACCACAGGCTGGCCGCCCACCAGGGCGCTGTCGGGCAAGGTGACGCCGGCGAGCGACCCGGCGAACACCGGAAGGGCGAGCAGCAACATCCAGGTCATCGGTCCCTCCACCTCGACGCAGCTATCACAGAGAGGGGGCCCGGGCCCCAGGCGCCCGCGGTTGCAAGGCCGCGAACGCCCAGAGCCCGGTCGCGACGAGGGACAGACCGAGGAACTCGCGCATCCCCTCCCGGGCGAGCGGCCCCCAGCTTGGGCCCCAGTGCATCGGCTCGCCGCCGAGTTGATCGCTCACCACCAACCCGATCGCCCAAACGGTCGCCACGCCGGCAACCGCGCCATCCACGAGTCGGCTGCCTCTCTGTGCAGCTTCGAGGGCCGTTGCTACAGCAGCTGCCGCGTAGATTGCAAACCAGCGAACGGGATCGGGATCATTGAGCTGCAGCAACGCGAAAACCGAGAAAGCTGCTGTTGATAGCCCTGCAATACCCCGCCGCACCCCGCGCCTCCTCTGGCCCCTCCCCTATCCCCAGGGTTAGGAGCGCGCCTCCGGAGTCCGCCGATGCCCCGTGCCGCTTGGTCCCTGATGGCGCTGGTCGCCTGTTCGAACGAGGAGAAGTTGGCCGAACTCGAGGCCCAGCAGAGCGATCTGCGCTCGAGCTACGACGAGTCGGCGAGGCAGCTCAACGACATCCGGTCGCAACTCCTCGCGATGGGCGTCCTCACCGAGGGAGACACCCCGACTCCGAAGGGCAAGAACACGAAGGCCGGCGGCGCAGGTTCGAAGGGAAAGCTCAAGGCCGGAAACCCGGCTCCCGCAAAGGAGGTCACGGCCGAGCTCGGGGTCACCGTCGTCCGAACTGGGGAGATCCCCACGTTGCCCGCCCTGACTGCCGCGCCCGAGCGCGGCGAGAGCCCCTGCGGGTGGAAGTTCGTCGTCAAGGAGCTCGCCGACATCTCGGACTACAACCTGAACTCGCTGGGTCTCGGGCGCTCGGGGCCCGTCGTGCTCCTGGCCGACGGGGCGCCGCTCCGCGCCCACGCATCGCCCGCGGAGTACGACGAGTCGTGCTCCAAGGCGTTTCGCCACGCTGGCTGGGCGTTCCTGTTTTCGCCTGAGGCCGCCGCCGAGAACGCCGAAAAGCACACCTGGTCGATCTCGCTCGACGACCAGGTGCCGATCCTCCGCGGCGAAGACAACCGACCGATGTACTGGGTCTATCCAGGCACCACGCTCACCTTCACGGCCGCGAGAGCGTGGGACCCGGCCTGGGGAGCGATGGAGGTCGACGTCGTGACCCGGCAGGTCAGCGAGGGCCCGCCGGTGACGGTCACCGTCGCTGGCCAGCCGGTATCGGTGCCCGAGGACAAGGACACCGCCCATCTTCACGTGGGTTTGGACCCGATCCCCGCCGCGCCGCTCGTCGTCACCGTCACCGCGGAAGCCACCGGCGGCTATGTGGTGGTCGACACCTTGACCATCGGAAACGCGGAGAACGCCGCCGTCATCACGAGCGAGGTCGCCCACAAGGCGCTGCTCCGGAAGGGACCGTGATCGGACTGCTCGCCGCCCTGTCCGGATGCGTCGATCAGCGCGTTCAGTCCCTGGAACGAGACATTCGCGACCTGAAGCTCGCGGTCGACGACCTCGACGCCGAACGCGTGCTCGTCGACCAGGCGGTTCGAGGCGCCCAGGCCCGCGGTCAACTCGAGTACAACCGCAACCCCGCCGGCTGGGACCCGCGGGCTCGCCTTCCCGCGGGTAACGCAGAGCGACCCGACGTCCTTCTGATCTCCATCGACACCCTCCGAGCCGATCACCTCGGCGCCTATGGGTATGCGCGCGACACCAGCCCGACGCTCGATGCCCTCGCCAGCAAGGGCGCGCGCTTCAACTCCGCGTGGGCCCCCGCTCCCTGGACCCTGCCGAGCCACACCACGCTGCTCTCTGGGCGGCTGCCCATCGACCACGGGGTCATCGAGGATCATCTCCGGATCCCGGCCGACGTTCGGCTGCTCCAGGAGGCGTTCCACGACGCTGGGTATCACACCGCGGGAGTGGTGGCCACGTTGTTCGTGTCGCGTAAGTTTGGCTTCGAACGCGGCTTTGATTACTTTCACGACTTCGACATCACCGACGCCCGGGTCAACAACCTCGCCACCGTCACCGCCGAGAACGTTTTTGCCCATGCCACCCACTGGGCCAGACAGGAACCGACCGGGCAACCGCTGTTCCTGTTCCTCCACGTCTACGACGTGCACTACCAGTACAGCCCGCCTGCTCCGTGGGACACGAAGTTCGATCGTCGGGGTCTCCCAGGCGACGCGCACTATGTGAACTACGAGAAGTACCTCAAGCACCCGCTGGCGACCGACCAACTCGACCACCAGATCGCCGCCTACGACGAAGAGATCGCCTACGTCGACGACCAGATCCGCAAGTTCCTGGAGCGCTGGGAGAACAACGGACGCTCGGCCTATGTCGCGATCACCTCGGATCATGGCGAGGAGTTCTCGGAGCGAGGGTCCTGGGGCCACGGGCACACGCTGTACCCGGAACAGCTTCATGTCCCCTGGATCCTGACCGGGCCAGGGATCGAAGCGCGCGCGTTCGATGACCGCGTGGGCACGGAAGACGTCGCTCCAACGCTGGCCGCGCTCGCGGGCGTCGCCTTCGAGGGGCCGAAAGGGATCGCCCGAGACGGGCAGGTCCGCACGGGCATCCGGCCACAAGCCGACCACGTACCGGGTGCGTTCGCCGAGACGTCCCGGTTTCACACCAATCGGATCCGTTGGCACGCGCCGCCAATGGACTGCTACGTCGACCTGGTGAGCGGGCAGATTCGCACGTGCGACCTCGGGAAAGACGCGACCTGCAAGACCCTGGCAGACGATCCGCGGCGAGCGGCCCAGTGCCTCTCCACGTTGCCGGCGTTCCTGGGGACCCCGTGGACCGCGTCGGCGGCCGGACGGGTGAAGGTCGAAGGCGGGGCGGTGTATGACGGGCGGAATCCCCCGGAGCGGCTGATCTCGGTCAGTCCGGGCCAAGGCTTCGCCGTGATCCCTGGCGACGCAAAGGTCAGCTTCCAAGCGCCCGACGGCAAGGCGTCCGGACCATGGCGCCCCCTCGGCGGCGTGCTGCCCGACGCCGACGCGCCGCTCGCCTTCGTGGGCCGTGCCACGAGTGAGCGGGTGGAGCTCAGCGAGGACGAGAAGGCGATGCTCGAGTCCCTCGGGTACATCCAGCGGGAAGGCGGCATGGACACCCGACCCGGCGCTGCAACGGGCAAGGCCGGCAAGGCGGGCAAGGGCGGCAAAGGGAAGGAGCCGGGGGCCGGTGCCGATTAGCGGCGGAACACGAGCGGATCCACTGCCCGACCGCCGATCTTCAGCGTGAAGTGTAGGTGGGGACCGGTGGAGCGACCGGTGTTCCCCGAGCGGGCGAACGCCTGCCCGCGATCGAGTTGGGCGTCTCGGGGCGCGTCCACCGCGTCGAGGTGGCAGTAGGAGGTCCGGATGCCGTAGCCGTGATCCAGCACCGCGAACCGCCCGTTCAAGCCATCTTCTCCGACGATGGCAACCCGAGCGGCCTGCGCGGCATGGACAGGCGTGCCCACTGGCACGGGCAGATCGACGCCGTTGTGGAACTTCTTTTGGTGAAGCACCGGATGGTCGCGCTCGCCAAAGCCGCTCGCCACCCGATGCGGCACCTCGAGCGGCCACGTCAGATCGAGCGCGGTGGCGAGCGCGGCGGTCCCGCCCACCACCCGATCGCCCTCCCGCTGCGCGCCGACGGGGAGGTAGCGACGATGAACCGCGTAACGCTCCGGGTCCGCGTCGCCGGCTGCCTGGGCCCGCGACACCGCGCGATCTCGCTGGGCGCGCCCCACCGCTGCCACCTCGAGGGCGAGCTCGGGGTTCGGCTCGGACCCGTACGTCGCGTCGAGCGCGGCCAGCTGCTCGTCGGTCGGCGAGAGCACCACCCGGGCGGCGGAGCGCCACGGCTCCGGCAACCCCTCGGGAGGAGGCGGCGCGGCCGGAGCGACCGCGAGCAGTGCCTCGGGGTCGGGCGTCGGCACGGCGCCCGTCGCGAAGTAGGCCGTCAAAGTGGGTAGCTCCGAACCGCTCCCGCGCGCTCGGTCGACGAGGAACCAGCCGAGCGCGCCCAGGGGAGACCGCGCGACCACGACCCAGCCGAGCAACGCGAGGAGCGGCAGATCCAGCAGGCCAAGCCGCCGAGTCGGCGCCTTCCTGGCCGAACGTTTCACAACCACCCCCAGATCGGCAGCCCGTGCCGAAGGGCCAGACCTGCCATCGGCGCGGCGATCAGGGCCCCAGGAAGGGCGGCGAGCGGCCGGGCGGGCCGGTCGATCCCGCGCAAGACCCGGCCGACGCCCGAGAGGCCATACCGCCAGGCCACGAGACCGGCGACCGCGTAGCCGAGCTCCCGGGCCCCCGACAAGAGGAACCCGCTCGTGGCGTCCTCGATGGCCATCGCCACCGACCAACACCCGGCGAGGGCGAGCGGGGCCCAGAGCAGCGGGACGAGGACCGCGGGAACGGAGATCCGATTCCACCACCCTTTCAGGTCGACGACGGGCTCCGCCCTGGCCGCGAGCAGCCAACCGACCGCCCACCCCGCGACGAGGACTTCGCAGCCGATCGCGGCCCACGTACCGACCGCGAGGGGACTGTCCGGATCGGGCCAGGCGATGGGAAGCCCCGACAGTCTCTCGACCAGGATCTCGTCGAGGCGGTCCGCGGCGAGGTGGGTGCCGAGCAGCACGAGCGCCGCCTGCCCGGCCCACCCCCAGGCGGGGCGCGTCCAGGCGACGAGCGCGTCCAAACCGACGAGCCACCGCAGCATGATCCCCCAACGCGCGCGCGGCGGAGCGCTTTCAGTTCGTGAACGTTTCTCGGGAGAGCCCGGCGGCGACGACCTCCTCCACCGTGATGGGCACCGGCAGGGCGTCGTTTCCGAGCCACAGCGCGGCCTGATCCGCGAAGTAGGGGGAGTCCGTGCGCCCGTTCGTCCCGCCGGGGATCACGTTGTACCCCTCGACCCCGTCGGGGCCGAGCGCGAACACCATCCGGAACACCGGCCCCGACCCGTAGGAGAAGTCGGTCCCGTCGAAACCGGAGTTCCCGGCATCCACGTTCAGGTGATCCCCGTTGCGCGGAAACCACTGGAGATCGGCCGCGGCCCCGTCGAGCGGCAGCACCGAGGTGTCGATCGAGAAGAGGTCGAGCACGAACCCGAAGTCGTCGTCGGCGGAGAGGAAATCTCCCAGGATCGACTCGAAACGGGCGACGTGGCGCAGGCCCCACAGCCACTCGTCCATGTTGGTGGTGCCGAAGCCACCCTCTCCCGGGGCCGTCGGCGCGCTCTCCAGGAAATCGAGGCCGTCGGACAGGGCGGCCAACGCCAGCCCGGTGCTGGTCTCGATCTCGGGCGTGCCCCGCACGTCGAAGAACGCCGACTCCTCGGTATCCGGGTTCCAACTCGCCATTCCCTCCGGGTTGCCGGCACCGCGGCCGAGGAGCATCCGCTTCAGGGTGCGGGTCCGGCCGGTGTCCCCGGTGGGCCCGAACACGCCGGGCCACCCCTCGTCGTCGAAGGTCTTGGAGATGAATCGCCCGATCCATGCGTTGAAGATCGAGGTCGCAACCGCATCCTCCGCGTCGTCGGCCTCCGGGGTCAGGTAGAACGTCTCCACGCCGGCGGCCGCGTCGAAGCCGCGGTCGGCCCATCCTTCGATTCGGGCCTTGACCTCGGCGAACCGGGCATCGGTCGCGGCGGGATCGTCGAGCGCGGCCAACAGCACCGGAGCCCACTGTTCGCCGATGCTCGAGTGGTGGTCGGCCTGAATGTCCTGCATCAAGGCCAGATCGGCCACGCCGACTCCCGCGGTCAGGCGTTGCTCGATTCGGTTCGCCCGGTATCCCTCGAGCCAGGGGCCGCCCACGTAGTACGGATCGTTCAACAGGTCGTTGTCGAAGGTGATCCCCGCGATGTCGTTGTTCGCGGTGAGCACGAAACCCTGCGCCGGGTCGATGCTGTAGGGGTAGGCCTCGAACGGGACGACGCAGCCGCCCGCGTCATCGACCCAGTAGTTCGCGTCGATCGGAATCGAGAATCCGCCGTGGGCGGTTCCGTCGAGCAGGAGCGAGGGATCGGCGCCGGGCACCCACCCGCTCGCGTCGCGCGCCAGGTCGTCGCGACACGGGACGCCCTGATAGCCGGTATACAGGATGCTCCCGGAAGAATCGGCGGCTACGATGTTCTGCGAGTAGGCGATGAGCCCATGTGACGCGGCCCGCACCGCCTCGACATCGGCGGCGTGGCCAAACCCGTCGATGGCGTGGAGCAGGTGGGCGTCGTCGAGCCCGGTGTAGTCGAAGGCGATGGCCGTGATCCGACCATCCCCGTCGAGGTCGGACGGCACCTTGTGGGCGCCCAGCAGGTTCACGATCGTTTCGCCCGGCCCCACCGGATCGGTCGGCGCGACCTCCCGTCCCTCGATGTCGGTGATCCAGCGGTCGTCCGACGTGGTCCATCGGGTCCAGGTCTCGGTTCGCCCCACCGATCCGAGGATGGGCACATCGGCCACCTCGTACACCTCGTCGATCGCCACGAGCGGGGCCTCTCCCCCGGCCGACCGCGACGCCGCGGGGCGGCCCTCCGCGTCCAAGGTGATCTCCTCCGCATACCAGTCGGTGATGTCGCCCATCAGCTGGGTCTGGCTCCACGCCACGTCGCCGTTCGTGCCCACCGCGAGGATCGGGAGGCCGGGGATCACCAGCCCGACCTGGTGGGTGTCACCCCCGCCGAGCTCGCGGGTGTCGAGGCCGATCGGATAAAGCAGGCTTGGCACGGACA
>CANLGQ010000126.1 GCA_947490265.1 Pseudomonadota bacterium
CCCCCCCCCCCCCCCCTTGCGCTCGCAGCGCCGCTAACTTCGGGCTGCCCGGCTTGCGGTGAACCAAGGGTCTCGGAACACATGCGGATGGACTTCCGGCGCGCCACATCCGACATGGACGTGTACGTGCTGCCGGGCAGTCACGACCCCTAATCCCTCGATCCCGTAGTTCCATCCTGTGGGGCGCGGCGCGGGACGTCGCGATAGCCGGGCTCACGGAGACCAATGCGAACTCGACGGGTGGCTTTCGGGATCGCGACGTTCATCGCGACGCTCGGCTGTGCTGGGCCGTGCCCGAGCAGGTCGTCGTGCCGCCGCCGCCCGACCCGGCGGTGCGGGAGCTGCTCGACGCCGAGCGTGGCGAACAGGCCCTACGAGCGATTGGCCGAGGCAACCTCCCCGCGGCCGAGCGCGGGCCCGGGTGGGCACCTGATCCGGCCGTGGCGACCCGGAAGTGACTCCGCACCTCCTGACGCCGACCGGGCGAGTTGGCGTCGCCGCGCGGCCCGCGCTGCTCACTCCGATTCGTTGCCTGCGAGCTCCTCCATCCTCCCCCGGGCCCGATACCACTCCACCACCGCCAGGTTCCAGGCCGCGAGCCCATCGATCTCACCCTGCACCGCACTGGCGAGCCGGGCCTGAGCGTCCACCACCTCGACGTTGTTGGCGGCCCCGCTGGCGAACCGATCCTCGGCCAACTCGGCCTCCTTTTCGGCCAGCCGCGCCGTCTGGCTCGCCAGCGCCAGCCCGTCGTGCGCCACTGCCACGCCCCGGTCCGACAGCGCCACCTCCACCGCCGCCTCACGCTCCGCGTCCCTCCACCCGGACGCCGCGGACCGCTCGAGCGCCAGCGAGACGCGCCGATCCGCGAGGCGTGCGCCGCCCGCAAAGAACACCGCACTCGCCACCAACCCGACGGTCTGGGTGTCCCGCGGGTTGTCGAACGGCGGAGCCCAGAGCGCACCCGCGGTGGCCACCGCGTCGATCGTGGGGGACCAGGCCCGAGCGGACCCTCGGCGCTCCTGGGTGGTCGCTTCGGCTTCGAGCCGAGCAACCGCGAGATCGGGCCGATCGGCCGCATCTCCCGTGCCCAGGCGAAGCGGTCGCGCGGGCTCCAGCTCGAGGGGCACGTCGAGCGGCGCGCCCAGGATCTCCGCCAATTGGATCCGAGTATCGTCTCGCTCCCGCTTCGCGGCCAGACTCCGTTGGGCGTCGAGCGCGCGGGCGACCTCGGCGCGAGTCAGCTCGATCGGAGCGGCGGCGCCGAGATCCACCCGCGACGCCGCGAGCGCAACCAGTCGCTCCGATCGCGCCACAAGGGCCTCGGAGGACGCCACCGACGCTTCGGCCTGTTGGACGGCGACGTAGCGGCCCGCCACCTCGGCGAGCACGGCCTGCAAGCCGGCCAGCGACTCCGCGCGGGCCGCGTCGGCGCGGAGGCCCGCAGCGCGAACGCCCGTCCATCCCGCGGGATCGAGCAGCGGGACCGAGAGTTGAGCCGTCGCAGTGCTGCCCCACCCGAGCCCACCGTCGAGCGCGAACCGGCTGTCGTTCCCGTAGAGCACGGTGGCGGATCCGGTGACCGTCGGCAACACCGCGGCCCGGGTGAGCGCGACGCCCAGGGCCGCGACTTCGGCTCGGGCTTCCTGCTGAGATCGGTCGAGATTCCCTGCCTGAGCGGCGGAGAGCGCGTCCCCCAGGGAGAGGGGGGCGGCGTCGGCCGAGGCGCTGACCGCGAGCGCAGTGGCGACGGCCACGCCCCCCGCGCGACGGTCGACCAGGCTGCCCAGCGCGGCATAGACGACCGGGGTGACGAAGAGCGAGAGGGCGGTCGCAACGACCATTCCTGCGACCACCGTCACCCCGAGCGGAGCCCGGCTCTCGGCCGAGAAGCCGAGCGCGATGGGAAGCGCGCCGCCGATCGTGGCGACCGAGGTCATCAGGATCGGGCGAAACCGGAGTCGAGTAGCCTCGAAGGCTGCTTCCCAGCGATCGAGGCCCCGGGCGTCGCGGAGCTGATGCGCCACCTCGACGATCAGGATCCCGTTCTTCGAGACCAAGCCGATCAACAGGATCAGGCCCACTTGGCTAAAAAAGGACAGGCTCATGCCGAACAAAACCAGGCCTCCCATCGCGCCGGCGAGCGCGAGGGGAACAGAAAGGAGGATCGCGATCGGGTCGATGAAGCTGTTGAATTGGGCCGCCAGCGTGAGGTAGACGAGGGCGAGGGCCAGGCCGAACACCGCCCCGAGCCCGGCCCGGCTGTCGGCGAAGTCCTTGGATTCCCCGGCCAGCGCCGTCCGAAAACCCGCGGGCAGCGTGTCGGCGGCCACCGCGCGGACCAGGTCGATCGCGCGGCCGATGGCGATCCCCTCCAGGTTCGCGCTGACGGTGGCGGAAGGAAGCCGGTCGAAGTGGTACCGGGCGGACGCGGCACTCCCCTCGTCGAACCGCAGCACGTTCGCCAGCGGCACGAGGTCGCCGCTCGCCGCCCGCACCCCCACCCGACCGAGCTCGGCGGGGGTGTCGCGGTCCAGGCGACGCAGCCCAACCATCACCGCATGGGAACGACTCCCGCGCTTGAATTGGGAGACCTCGAGCTCGCTCGTCAACACCTGCAGCGTGCGGGCGACATCGCGGATCGGAATGCCGAGCGCGGCCACCTTTTCTCGGTCCACCCGGGCGCGAAGCTCGGGTCGGTTCAAGCGTAGATCCTCGTTCACCGCCGTCAATCCGGGGATCTGCCGCACCGCCTGGAGAAACTTCGGCAGGGTGGCGGCCAGGACCTCGAAATCGGGGTGCAGGATGACGAATTGCAGCGGGGACGAAAACCCGCGGCCGACCGTAGGCGACTGGGTCGGGACGACGTTGAATGCCGTCACGCCCGAGAGGACCGGCTTGAGCGCGGCGACGATCTCCTGCTGGCTCCGCTCGCGGTCGGCCTTGGGCACGAGCGGGATCATGTACATGCCCGAATTCGGGCTCCCAGCGCTGCCTCCCCCGCCGGTGGCCACGCGGGTCATCAGCATGCGCCGCTCGGGCACCGCCGCCACGAGGTCGGGCTCGAGTTCACCCATCCTGGCGTTCATCCAGCGAAACCCGGTTCCCTCCGGGGCGAGGACCCGCAGCGTGAACAGGTTCCGATCCTCGAGCGGAAAGAACTCGCGCGGTACGAACTGGTTGCCCACCGCGCCAACCGCCAGGGCGAGCCCGAGTACCGGCACCACCAGCAGCGGAAAGCGAAAGACAAACCGGAGGAGGGCATCGAACCCACGCCCCGGTCCTGCCTCGGATCGCGCAGGGCGAGGCGTCAACACGCGCGCGCACAGGGCGGGGGTGAGGGTCAACGCCACGAGCGCTGAGATCGCGACCGACACGGCGACGGTGGCGCCGAATTCGAGGAACAGCCTCCCGGTGGCCCCGCCGGTGAAGATCACCGGCAGAAACACTGCGATCAGCGCCACGGTGGTCGCGATCACCGCCCACGCGATCTCCCGGGTTCCGCGTCGCGCAGCGGTGACCGGATCCTCGCCGAGCTCGATCCGCCGAACCACGTTCTCCAACACCACGATCGCGTCGTCGACGACGAGTCCGATGGCCAGGACGAGTCCGAACAGGGTGAAGACGTTGATGGTGAAGCCGACCATCCACAAAAACAGAAAGGTGCCGATCAGGCTGACCGGCGCCGCGACGGCGGGAATGAGGGTGCTTCGAACGTCGCGAAGAAACGCAAAAATGACCAACACGACCAGCCCGAAGGCCAAGAACAGGGTCTCCTCCACCTCCTCGATCGACGTCCGCACGGCCTGGGTGCGGTCGTAGTTCACCACCAGGGAGGTTCCGGCGGGAAGGTCGCGCTGAATGTCCGGCAGACGGCGGTACACCTGATCCGCGATGTCGAGGATGTTGGCGTTCGCCTGTGGGGTCACCGACACGCTGACCGAGGGACGACCGTCGGACCGGCCGGCGGTGCGCTCGTTCTCCGAGCCGACCCGGATCCGGCCGAGATCGCCGAGCCGAACTGGACCTCCCGTCCGGTTCGTTACCACGAGGGCCGCGAACTCCTCCGGCGTCGCGAGCCCGGCCGCCAGGTGGATTGCGAGCTCGGTCTGCTCCCCTTCCAAGCGACCCGCGGGCGCGTCGATGTTGTTGTTTCGAAGCGTGTTTTCGATGTCGGCAAGGGTGATGCCGCGACTCGCGAGGGCGGCCGGGTCGAGTTCGACCCGAAGGGCATAGCGCTGCTCCCCCATGATCGACACTGAGGAAACACCGGATATCGTCTGTAAGCGGTCGCGAACCGCGACATCGGCCAGTTCGGAGAGCTCGAGGAGACTCCTCCCCTCCCCGGCGAGCTGGATGTAGAGCACCGGCTGGGCGTCGGCCTCCGACTTCTCGACGACCGGCTCCTCGACCCCGTCCGGGAGGTCCTTTCGGGCACGGGACACCTTCGAACGCACGTCGTTCGCGGCGTCGTCGAGATCTCGCCCGAGCTCGAACTCCACGGTGATGGCGCTGCTCTGATCCCGCGAGATGCTGGTCAGGCTGCGCACGCCGTCGATCCCGTTGAGCTGGCGCTCCAGCACCTCGGTGACCTCCGACTCCATGATGGAGGGGTCCGCCCCAAACCAGGTGGTGTTGACGCTGACAACTGGTGTTTCGACTGCAGGGGTCTCCCGGACCCCCAGCTCTCGCCAGGCATAGAGGCCGAGCAGGACGAGTCCGAGCGAGAGCACCGCGGCGAGCACCGGGCGCTCGATGAAGCGATCCGTGAAGGCCCGCTCCTCCCTCATGGGCCGGTCACGGTCACCGCTGCGCCAGGCTTGAGCCGGATCAGCCCCTCCACGATCACTTGGTCGCCGACCGCGAGCCCCTCGACCACCGCGACGGTCGCCGCCTCACGGGGACCGAGAATAACCGGTCGGCGCTCTGACTTTCCGTCCACAACGACCCACACGCTGGCGCCATCGGCGGTGGCCACGACCGCCTGGGTCGGCAGCACCACTGCGTCAGCCACCGTCGGCAGCCCAACGGACAACCGCGCGCTCATCCCGGGCTTCAAGGCGTGATCCGCGTTGTCGATCTCGACCCGCACGTCGACCGTGCGCGACCCCTCGGCCACCCGCGGCGCGACGTAAACGACCCGCCCGACGAAAGGCGTCTCGGCCAGGGCCTCCGCCACCGCCACCGCCTCGGCCCCGAGCGCGAGGTCAGGGAGGACCCGTTCGGGGAAAGCGGCGTCGACGGTCACCCGATCGATGGACTCGATTCGGGTGATCGGTCGCTGAAGGTCGAGCGTCTCACCCGGCGCCACCAGGCGCCGCCCGGCGACCCCGTCGAAAGGCGCGCGCACCGTCGTGCGCCGCAGGGCCTCACGGGCCCGGGTGAGCGCCGCGTCGGCGAGGTCGCGATCCGCCACGGCGCGATCGAGATCGGCCTGCGCGGCATTGCCGCGGTCGAACAGCCCCTGAACCCGGGCGAGTTGGCTCGCGGCCAGCCGCAACCGGGCGTCGGCGTCGGCGACCGCCGCGCGAGCGTCGGCCGATCTCAGCTGGACGAGGACCTGCCCGGCCGTCACCCGGTCACCGTCAGCAAACCCCACGCGCTCCACCAAGCCGGGGGTCTCCGCCCGGATCCAAGCCGTTTCCCGTGCCTCGACGGAGCCGAAGGCCTCGGCGCGGGGGTTCTGGGTACCGGCGGCGGCCGTCACCACGCGCACCGCGATCGGGCCGCCTCCTGCCTTCGGCGACTCCGCGGTCCCGCTCGCGCAACCGAGCGCAAGGACCGTTGCAACCAGGGCAGCAAGAACTGTCGGCGTACCGCGCACCCGCCCTCCGCCGCCCTTCTTAATAGGATGCGAGCCCGGAGGACGGACATGACCGCGTGGGAGGCCGCGCTGCTCGGGTTGGTCGAGGGGATCACCGAGTACCTCCCGGTCAGCTCGACCGGCCACCTGATCCTGGTCCAACGCCTCCTCGGGCAGCAAGGTCCTGCCGCCAACGCGTTCGCGATCTGCATCCAGGCAGGGGCCATTGCGGCCGTCCTCGCCCTCTATCCGCGCCGGATCCGGCAGATCGCCCGGGGGATGCTGGGCGGAGATGCGGTGGGCCGGCAGCTGGGTGTCGGGTTGGTCGCTGCCTTCCTGCCCGCCGCGGTAATCGGCCTGTTGTTCGACGATCTCATCGAGGAGGTGCTGTTCGGACTGTGGCCGGTGGTGATTGCCTGGACGATCGGCGCCATCGCCATGCTCGCCTGGGAGCGGTTCGGAAGGCCCGGCACCGGTGCACTGGAAGGGCTCACCTGGCAGCGGGCCTCGCTGATTGGCCTCGCCCAGTGCCTGGCGCTCTGGCCCGGCACCAGCCGATCCCTCTCCACCCTCCTCGCGGGGATCCTGCTCGGGCTCTCGCCGGTCGCTGCCGTCGAATTCAGCTTCCTGCTCGGTCTTTTGACCCTCGGCGCTGCCACCGTGTGGTCGGGACTCCACAACGGCCCGTTGTTGTGGGCCACCTACGGGCCGACGCCGCTGGTGGTGGGGTTTGGCACGGCCTGGATCTCCGCGATGCTCGCCGTTCGTTGGCTGGTGCGGTGGCTCGAGACCCGCGGGCTCGCGCTGTTCGCAGTTTGGCGGCTGACGCTCGCCGCGGTGGCCGCGGGGCTCCTGGTCAGTGGCGTCGTCGCCAGCTAGTCGGCCCCCCCCGCCCCGTTCGACCCCGCGCGCTCGCGCATCGACCACTTCTGGCCGTCGAGCGACCAGATCTCGCCACAGGGGGTCTGGCAGGCAGCGGTCAACGCGAGCGTGTGCTCACCGCAGCACCAGTCAGCAAAAACCAGGTCAGCCTTGGCATCTCCGTCGCGGTCGATCGCCGCGGTCAGCGTTGCCGCAGGGATCGTCGCGGGCAGGCCGGCCGCAGTGCTCGGGTCGACCCGGGTGGCGCCCGGTACCGCGGGAAAGAGGACGACCAGGTCGAACGGTCCGGTCGGACGCCGATCTGGCGTCGGTACATAGGCCTTCCAGGTTGGGTGCTCGATCATCGAGGTCCGACGACGACCGTCGCGGGTCGGCACCGTTCGGGCAACCGCGGGCGGCAGGTCGACCAGCGGGATGACGCTCACCTCGGCCTCCGCCGGGAACTCGGCGGGAAGCATCGGCACCGTGATCCCCGCCCCGATCTTCAGCGCGGAGCGCTTGACCGCCATCAGGATTGGCAGCTCAGGCTCAGGGGGAAGCGGAGCCGGCGCGGGCGCCGCCGCTTCCTCCGCGGCAGGCGGCGGAGCCGGGGGGACACGCGGCCCGGAGCCGCACGCGAGGTACACCGCAAAAACCAACACGAAACCCCCTAAATCTGTTCCTCGGCGACCTGATCGGCGATCAGCGCTTCCTCGTCGCCTTCGTCGAAGCGAACCGCGGCGAGCGCTCCGCACAGCGCGCGGGTTGGGGCGTCTACTCCGACGCCCTGGTCGAGTTGGGCCAGCGCTCGGCCGAGCGCGTCGGACAGTTGGCTCCGCGCAGCCGAATCATCGATTCCAGCGGCTGCGAGGACCGCAGCCCCCACCGCGCGGGACCGGATCTCGGCGTCCTCGAGGCGACGCAGCAAGGCCTCGCGGCGATCGGCAGGGAGCGCAGAACGATCCAGGATGCCGACCCAGCGAGCGAGATCCTCCAGGGGGGTGAGCTGCAGCGCGAGCCGAGCGTGGGTGAGCTCCGCCCGGGCAAACCGACTGGCCTCGTCGTCCGGGTCGTCCCCCCCGTGGGCCAGCGCCTCGCGCGCGGCGTCGTTCCCACGGTCGAAGCCAGCGGTGCTCTCCGGCAGGTGCTCGGAACCCATCGGAGCGACGCTTGCTTCGTGCGCGGCAGGTCCGCGCCGCTGCTGGGGCACGGTCAGTCTTTCGCGAGGCGGAAGCCGATGGCGGCCGAGCGGTCATCCGGCGCGCGGAGGTCCTTGGCCTTGGCCCAAGACGCCATCGACGGCTGATCCCAGGCCCCGGGATGAATCAGTCGGTTGCCGCCGATCTCGTCGCCCAGCCATTCTGCGGTGTTGCCCGCGAGATCGCCCACGCCGTCGGGCGTACGGTCGCGCACGAACAAGCCCACCGCCACCGGCCGACCGAGCACTTCCTCGCGAGTATTGGCGTTTCCAGTGCCAAAAGGCTCTCCCCACGGGTAGGGCCGCTTGTGGGCCCCACGCATCGCCCAGGCCCGCTCGTCGGCCGTCGGAAGGCGTGCCGCCTTCGAGCGGGCGAACGCCTCGGCCTCCCACCAGGTGACGCCGACAACGGGCTGGTTCGGCACGAGGAAGGACCGCGCGTCGTCGCGCGCCGCAACGACCGGCCAGGGATCTGCGCAGTGTTGGCGCCACGCCCAACCCGTTTCGCTCCAGTCCCTCGTGGAGTCATAGGCGCCGCTGCGCGACCACGCATGGAACTCGGCGTTGGTCACCGGCCATGCCGCGATCGACATGCCATCCATCCGGGCCCAGTAGCCAACGTCTTCTGCACTTCGGATCCGGGGATCCCCGAGCCACCCCAGCACCTCGCCGAGCGCGACCCGCTCCGTCGGCGCACCCGCGCCCTCTTCGAGGAGGGCGACGAGGCTGTCGATCAGCCGGCGGCGGGCGGTCGGTTCCGCGCTGCCGTTGGCCGCGAGCGCCTCGCGCCCGAGCGCGACCAGGGGCCCGAGGCGCTCTGCCAGCGGCAGTCGCAGCGCTTCGTCAAGCCTCGCACCGTGGTCGGACAACCTCGCCCTCCGAACGTTGCAGACCCCGTAACCGGACGGAGCCGCGCCATCACCCTTCCCACTGGCCGGCCCGTCAGGTTGGGCTTAGACGGCCGCCATGATCGCCCCCGTCCGGCTTACGCTCGCGCTCGGTCTCGTCGGTTTCGCCGCCCTGGCGGTCTTCCGGGTGCCGCACGGGGCGCTTTGGAAGCCAGCGGTGATCGCCACCGAATGGGGGCACCTGCTGGCCGCGCTGGCGCTGGCCCTGGTCGTACCCTGGGACCGGGGGCGGGCCGACGTCGCGAGCTGGCTCGCCGGTGCTTCCGCGCTCGCGCTCCTCAGCCCCACGCTGCGGGCGATCCCAGTGGCTCTTGGCGTCGACGCCAGGTTGTCCGCGGCGATCGGCGAGCCACCCCGGAGCGGCTCACCGCTCGGGATCCCCGGGCTGGGCCGTACCCCGAAGCCGGTGGTGGTTCGGACCCTCTCCTTGCCGGCTGCCGACGCCCACACCGCGCTGCCGGTCCAGTTCTACCCGTCCGCCCAGCCGAACGCCCCGCTCGTCGTCGCGATCCACGGCGGCTCCTGGAACTCGGGCGAACCGAGCCAGCTCCCGGAGATCTACCAGCAACTGGCTGGACAGGGCTGGGCGGTGGCCGCGGTGACCTACCGGTTTGCCCCGGCCTTTCGTCACCCGACGCAGAGCGACGACATCGCCGCCCTCATCGCTGGGCTGAAGGAGCGGGCGCCGGAGCTCGGGGTAGATGCCTCTCGGCTCGCGCTCTATGGCCGCTCGGCGGGCGGACAGCTGGCCCTGCTCCATGCCGCCAAGGCGCGGGACCCCGCGATCAAAGCCGTCATCGCCGCCTACCCGGTGACCGATTTCGTTTGGTCTTGGGATCACCCGACGAATCCCCGCGTCGTCGATAGCTTTGCGACCATCACCGACTACCTGGGGAGGCGCCGCGAGGCCGATCCCGACCGGGCCGTCTTTCGGGATGCTTCGCCGATCTTTCAGGTGAGCACGGACATGCCCCCCACCCTCCTCGGTCACGGCGGTCGCGACGAGCTGGTGTTCTTCGAGCAAACTCAACGGTTCGACGCCCGACTCTCCGAATTGGGCGTGCCCCACCTGTTGCTCGGCCTCCCCTGGGCGACGCACGGGTTCGATGCGAACCTCACCGGGCCCGGCGGACAGCTTTGGTCCTGGTCGGTGGAGCGGTGGCTTCGCCGCTGGCTTCCGGTTTGATGGCTCGGAGAGCCCTCGCCACCCTCCTCGTTGTGCTCGCGGTGGCCACCGCCGTCTGGTGGCTGCCCGGGCCGAGTGAGATTGTTGACGCGCTCGGGCGAGTAAGAAATTCCGGTCCTAGCGGACATCTGGCCTTTCTGGTCGGATACGTCGTTGCCGGCGTTGCGTTTGTACCGGCCGGAGTTCTGCAGGGAGCAGCGGGCTTTCTCTATGGTCCGCTCGGCGGCTTCGCGTTCGCCTGGCCCGCCGGTGTGTTGTCTGGATCGGTGAGCTTTCTTCTGGCCCGCACCGTGCTGCGCGACGTCATCGCCGCGCGGCTGTCGGGTCGCCTCGCCCGGCTCGACCGCGCGCTCGCCTCGAACGGCACCGCGGTGGTGGCGCTCCTCAGGATTTCGCCGATCTCCCCGTTCAACCTGGTCCACTATGCGCTCGGGCTCACCTCGCTGTCCTGGCGCGCGTTCGCCCTCGGCACGCTCCTCGGATCGATCCCCCCGTGCGCGCTCTTCGTGTGGATCGGCTCGACGGTGGCCGACGTGACGAGGCTGCTCGACGGTTCGGCCGCGGCCGACCTCGGCTGGACGCGGTGGCTCGGGGGCGCACTCACCGTGGCCGCCACGGCCGGAATCACAGAGGTGGCGCGGCGGGCGCTTCGGCGATTGGAGGAAACGGACGCCCCGCCGTAGTCTTTCGGTTGAACGCATCGATCTCGGTCCACTCGAAGGGGTGTTCTGACCGCATCACCACCGCGCGGGCGAAGCGCTCCACAGTCTCACGCACTTCCTCGCCCCAGCGGGTTTCGGTGCGGCTCTCCCAGTAGGCCAGGATCTCCGCCCGTCGTTCCGGCCAACCCGCGAGCGGAGCCGAACCCACCAGCGGCACCCCCAGCTCCCAGGTCGCCGCGAGCTGATCGGGGATCTCGTCCAGACGCTCGAACGCTGCTCGATCCGATATTTTCTCGTTCCAGACCGTCACCTGTGCGCTCGCGGCGTCCGTCACCCGGGTCTCGATCGCGGCCCACTTCCGATCGGCCATGAACGCGCTTCCGAAGGCGACACACGCGGTGGGCATCACGATGCACAGGGGGTACGGTCGGAGGTTCGTGCCCCGGATGGGATCGATCTTCTTGCCGGTGGGGCCGGTGCGGCGGGTGGACATTCGGCCATCGTCCCAAAGCAGCACCTTTCCCCGCCAATGATCGTCGGGGTCTTTCAGGACGAGGCGATCGCCGCGATCGATCACCTTGCCGTAGCCAA
>CANLGQ010000127.1 GCA_947490265.1 Pseudomonadota bacterium
CCTGGCCTCGGCTTCGCGGGCCCGGTCGCGCTCGGCGAGCACCCGCTCGAGCGACGCCAACCCGACGAGGCCGGCAGCCCCGGTTGCGGCGCCGAAGGCGAGGAGGAAAGCGCGGTGCCGCGACGCCAGCCGGCGAACCTCTTCCCAGGCGCTGTAGCGGTAGGCGGAGACCCGAGCCCCCGAGCGCCACGACTCGAGGTCGGCGAGCAACGCCCCGGCGTGCGGGTACCGCCGGGTCGGGTCTCGGGCGAGCGCCCGGCGGGCGATGGCGGCCAACTCCGGCGGGGCGGCCGGCGCGAGGGTGAGGATGTCCGGCGGATCGTGCCCGACGATGCGCTGCAAGATCACCCAAGGGTCGTCGCCGTCGAAGGGGGGCCGGCCGGTCAAGATCTCGAACAGGATCACGCCCAGCGACCAGACGTCGGTGGCGGGGGTGAGGCGTTCTGCGGATGCCTGCTCAGGGCTCATGTAGAGCGGCGTCCCCGCGACCGCGCCGCCGGTCCCCTCAACGCCGCCCCGGGCTCCCTCCTCCTCCAGCAGCTTGGCGAGCCCCCAGTCCACGACCTGGATCTCGCCGAAGTGACCGATCATCAGGTTCGCCGGCTTGAGATCGCGATGGATGATCCCGTGCTCGTGGGCGTGGGCGATCCCCTGGCACACCGAGATCAGGCCGTCCACCCACCGCAGGCGGGCCGGGAGCGAGGTGCACTCCCGAAGGACGGCGTACAGGCTCCGCCCTCGCAGGAGGCGCATCACGTAAAACAGGCTCCCGTCCGACTGACGGCCCGCGTCATGGACCGGGACGATCGACGGGTGGTCGAGCCGCGCCGTGACGCGGGCCTCGCGGAAGAATCGGGCGACCGCTTCGGGCGTGGCCTCGACCTGAAGCTCCTTGTAGGCCACCTCGCGGTCGAGCAGGCGATCGCGGGCGAGCCACACGCGGCCCATGGCGCCGGCCCCGATCTCGCGCAGACGCTCGTACCGCTCGGACGACGACCTCGCCCCCTCGGGGGGGGCGTCGGCCTCGCTCCAGGTGTCCTGGCCAGAGAAGGGTCGCGATGATCCTCGCTCAGCCCCTGGCACGCCACGCCCTCCGGAGGGCATCCTAGCAGGCTAGGCTGCGTCATGAACCGCACCCGCACGCTCGCCACCCGCCTCGTCCACTCCGCCTCGCCGCACATCGAGCGCGCCGTGGTGGCCCCCATTTTTCAAACCGCCAACTACCTGCAGGACGACGCCCAGACCTACGCGGGCGTGCGCTACCTCCGCCTCTCGAACTCCCCGCAACACCTCGCGCTCCACGCGAAGTTGGCGAGTATCGAGGAGTCGGAAGCCGCCCTTTCCTTCGCCAGCGGCATGGCGGCGATCTCCACCGCGCTGCTCGCCCTCCTCGTGCCGGGCGACCACGTCCTCGTGCAAGCCAGCACCTATGGCGGGACGGCGACGCTACTGGGCGAAGACCTTCGTTCGCTCGGGATCTCCCACACCGAAGTCGATGCGGCTCGCCCCGAGACGTGGCCGGCGGCTCTGCGGCCCACCACGCGCGTTTTCTACGTCGAGGGGATCAGCAATCCCCTCATGGAGGTGCCCGATCTCCCGGCAGTTCGGGACTTCGCCCGCGCGCACGGGCTCGTCTCGATGATCGACAACACGTTCGTCTCCCCCGTGAATTTTACGCCGATTCCCTTTGGTTTTGACCTGGTACTCCACTCGGCGACCAAGTACCTCAACGGGCACAGCGATCTCGTCGCCGGCGTGGCGGCGGGCGGCGCCGCGCTGATCGAGCGGCTGGCCCACCGGCAGAACCACCTGGGAGGTTCACTCGACCCGAACAGCGCGTTTCTCCTCGATCGCGGCCTGAAGACCCTTCACCTTCGGATGGCCCGGCACAACGAGACGGCGGAGCGCTTGGCACGGGCCCTCGCCGAGCATCCGGCGATCGCCTCGGTGCGCTACCCCGGCCTGCCCTCCGACCCGGCCTACGCTCGGGCGCGATCGGTGTTTTCGGGGTTCGGCGGGATGCTGGCCTTCCGCGTTCGAACCGCGCTCGCGGCGGAGCGCTTCCTCGCCGCGGTGCGGATCCCGCTTCACGCCGCCAGCCTCGGCGGCGTGGAGTCCCTCGTCGTCCGTCCGTCTCGGAGCTCTCACCTCGGCCTCGAGCCGGCACTTCGCGAGGCGAAGGGGATCACCGACGCGTTGATCCGGGTCTCGGTCGGCGTGGAGGACGCGGACGAGCTGATCGCGGACTTCCGGCAGGCCCTCGATCAGGCCGAAGGGTAGGTCACAGGCGGTCGGCTGGGAGTTCGCCCGTCGCCTCGCGCCCATAGTTCTCCTCGTAGAACTCCAGGTTCGATTCGCGCTGCGATCTGAGCCGAGCGTTCACCGCGTCGTCGCGTCCCGACTCCTTTCCCGGGGTCACCCAGTCGAGGTCCGGAAGGAGGACCTCCGGCTCCTGGTCGAGCGAGAAGGCGACATCATCGCCGGAAAAGACGAGGATGCTCGACCCGCGGGAGACCCGCGCGATCCCGCGCACGTCGGTCTGCAGCGCCTCGATGCCGCCCCGAACCGCGCGAACCTCCACACCGGCGGCGGGCTTGCCCCCCCGACGGACGGCGACCACGCTCACCCCGGTCCCGGCATCGACCTGGAGCGACAGGTCCGACCGGACGACGAGGGCGTTGGCGGTGAGGCCGCCGCCGGACAGCTGCACGAGCCAGGCCCCGGAGCCCGACAGCGGAAGGGGGACCGAGATCTCCTCCGGGAACGGACCCACCGCCACCTTCCGGTCGCCGGCCCAGGCCGGGCTGACCCCGGCGAGCTGGGTGTCGAGGGCCCCAGCGAGTCCTCGGTCCCGAAGGAAGATCGTTCGCAAGTCGATCCGATAGGCTCGGATGGCCAGCTCGTTCTGGTTCGCGACGCGGAGCGCGAGGGTGGCCGGTTTGCCCGTCGCGAGGACCTGGATCGGCTGGGTGGGCGTGAGCAGCGCCCGGTCGAGCAGCGCCTTGCTGGCGCGCGCCTCCGGGTCGTCGACCGCTGCATACGCCAATCGCGCCGCCGGGGTATTGCCACGCGCCTCGTAGACTCGAGCGATAGCGAGCTGAGCATCCGGCCGGCTCGCCGGCACGCCCAGCGTACCGTCTCCGAGCGGGTAAAGCTCGGTCGAGAGCCGGCGGAAGCGCTCGAGCGCTCGAGCGTCCTGCCCGAGGTCGGTTGCCGCGAGGCCCTCCAGGTACTCGAGGGCATCGCGCAGGGGATGGTCGGGGTGTGCCGCGACCGCCTCCGCGGCGAGGTCGGCCGCCCGCTGGGGAGCGCCCACGTCGAGCCACAGGCGGGCCAGGCGGAAGGCCACCTCCGGCGCCTGTTCGGCGTCGGGATGGAGCGCCAGGAACTCCCGATCCCAGGCCGCTGCCTGCAGCCGGAGGTCGGTCGGGGTAACGCCGAGGTCCCTGAGCGCGGCGGGCAGGGGCTGGTCGGCGAGCGCCCCGAGCTGCTCGGGCAAGTGAAACGCCGCTTCTTCGACGGCCGCGAGCGGGGGACTTCGGCCCACGAGGTCGCGAAGCTGCCGCAGCGCCACCAGGGGGCCGGCGGCCTGATCGACACGGCGGACCCCGGCAAATTCTCCGAGGAACGCGGCGCCCACGCCCGCGCGCCACACCGCGACTGCCCGGTCGGGTCGGCCCGCGTCCCGATACGCCTTGGCAATGAGCGCGATCTCGGCCGAGGACAGCTCGGCGTCGGGCGCGGCGATGCGGAGATCCTCGAATCGTGCGACTTGATCCGCCGGCGGGACGCCGCGGCGCAGCCCATCGTCGAATCGGATCCGGGGCAGGCGGGTGGCCAGCTCAGGGTGACCCCCGGCATCCGCCAGCCAGGGCGACGGATCCTCCCCGCGCTCCAAGGCGATCTCAGCGCCGGCGATCGCCAGGCGACCATCCATTCCGGTGGGGTCCGGCGAGGACGCAACGACCTCGAAGACCAGCGGCACGGTCGGCTGCCACCGTTCGCCCTCCCACACCCGCCCGTGGATCGTGAAGCGGCCGGGCAGGGTCGCGATCCACGCTCCGCCGGTGCGGTCGGCCACGCGGGCCATGCCCCCGCTCCCGGAAACGCTCATCGAGGCGGGCGTCCACGCGATCTCGCCAACGCCGAGTCGGCACGGATTCCCGCACTCGAGCCACGGTCCCCGCCACGGAGCGCCCTCCGGTTGGGCCGGTGGGCCGTCCGCGGTGCGGGGTCCGCGCAGCACGCGGGCGACGCGGTCGCCAGCGGGCGGCGGGCCGCTTCGATCCCCGGGTCCGGTGAGGTCGCGTTCGAGCGGCCCCGATGCGCCGAGGTGGGCGAGCACGGCGATGCGCTCAGCCCGCCCGCGAACCCCGAGCGCGACAGGCCCCGGATCTGAGGGCTTTTCTCCGAGCAGGATCCGGGCGACCGCAGCTTCTGGGCCGGTGCCACGCACCCACGACCGGGCCTCGGCCTTGCGATCGAGCCCGGCCAGCAGCACCGCCAGCCGACTGGCGTCGGCGTCGTCGAAGGTCGCGCCGGTGCGGATCAGCCAGGCGATCGCCGCCTCGTCGATCGGCTTTCCGAGGGCGGTCCGGGCAACCGCGACCGCGAGCCGGCCCGACGCGTCGGGGGGAGCCCCGAGCGCCGCCTCGGCGGAATCGAGCCGGTCGGTCGGCAGCCCGAGCACCTTCCGCGCCTCGCCGAGGAACCGCGCCATTTCCGCCCGATCCACCTGGGAGGTCGGGAGTTCGCCGCGTTGCAGCGCGGCGACCACGACCGCGGCGTGCCGCTGCAGCGCGCGCTCGAGCTCCGGCTCTCGGGCCTCTCCCGCGGCCAGGACGGCCAGGACCGAGCGCCCGGCGATCGCGGCGCGGACCGGATCGGTGGCGGCCAGGACATCGGGTTCGAGGGCGAGCGCCGCCGCACCGCCCCGCGTATGCACCGGACCGTCGGCGGATGGCACCCCGGGTGCGAGGGGAAGCTCCCAACGACCCTGCCAGATCCGGACCCCGTCCACCGTCGCGGTGAGATCGAGCCCGCTCCCGGCCCCCACTTCCGGCAGCGGGATCGCGAGGCTCGCTCCGGCCGGAACAAGGTGCTCCTGGCCCCCGATCGCCACCTGTGCGCTCGACCGGCCGCGGTTTGCGATCCGCGCGACCGGGCGGGCGACGTCGCCGGGGTGGGCGGGCTCGGCGTGCGGGAGGGAGACGTCGACCTCCCGCTCGGCGACCAGGAGCTCACGCTGGCCGAACGCGCCCTCGGCGAAGGCGTTGGCCGAGATCCGCCAGCCGGCGGAGCGCAACGGGGCGGGCGCTGTCCAACGCACCACCCCGCCAGCGTCGGCCTCGAGCACCGCCCACAACACGCGCTCGCGTACGCCCGCCACCGCGGGGGCGACGCGACCGACGCCGCCGCCGCGGTGACCCTTGGTCCCCACCCCGCCCAGGCCGCTTCCATACCCGCCGCCGCCGGCGCCGGACCCGTAGCCGCTGAGCCCACTGAACGAGTCGGTGACGACGCTGAGTAGGCCCATCTCCTGCTTACTGGCCAGGATCCCCGAGCTCATGGCGTTTCTTCGCGCCAGGGACTCGCGCTCCCGGGTCGCCTCGGCGAGCAGCTCGCTGTCGAGCACCACCGCCTCGCCGCCATCGGCCCACCGCGCGCCGACGGCCGCATCGCCCACGCCGAACCGCGAAAAGACCGAAGTGGGCGTCGCCAGCGTCGGGCGGCCCACTACGGCCTCGAGGGCGAGGTCCGTCGCTCGGAGCGCCACCTGAGCGCGGGCCGGGCGCCCGGCGCCATCCGTCACGGTAGCCGTGACCGTCCAGATGCCGTCGGTTTGCTCGGAGGTGAGCGCGACCTGGAGGTCGCGGGTGAACCAGATCGCCTGCTCCACCCGCTCGCCGGTCGGGCTGATCGCGACCACGACCAGGCGGGTCGCGGCGGCGGGGCCGGGGGTGAACGGCAGGTCGCCCGGCCCGTCGGCGGTCGCCGCGGCGTGGACTCCGGCCCCTTCCACCAACAAGAGCGCCGAACCGCCCTCCACGCCCAGAGACAGGGACTCGCCGATCTGCACGTTGCGCGCCCCGGTGATCCGCAACGCCCTCGCGCTCACGCGGAAATCGACGGTAGCCGTCGTGTCCTTCCCGCTCCGCGGGATGGCCCACAGCCGAAAGTCGCCCTCAGTCGAGACCGGCTCCAACGTCAGGTCCTCGCCGGCCCGCACCTCGCGCGACCACACGACCTCGTGCGCACCGCGAACCTCGTAGACCCGAGGCGTCGTCTCCCACACCAGACCGGTGTCGCGGGCCGGAACCCACGGGTCGGGGAGCGGTTCGGGCGACTCCGGCGGGGCGGTCACCCGCGTGAGGAGCAAGGTGACCGGCCCGTCGCCGCCGAGCGTCACCGCCGGGGCCTCGCTCGGTCGGAGAATCGGCTGGGCGATCGAGAGCGTCAAAGGCGAGATCCGGGGCGCGGCCTCCGGCAGCTCGGCGACCTCGGCGCCCCCCGGAGCGACCCGGGGGTTCGGGTGCCAGGCGAGCCCGGGCGGCGGGTCGGGGAGGGGAACGCGCCCGACCGCGTCGGTGACTCCGCGGCGCTCGGTCCCGTCCGGGTCCTCCCAGCGAACCGGCACGCCCACCGCAGGGCTCCCGTCCGGCTCGGCCACGTCGATCGCCCGGTGGCCGTCGCGGGAGACCACCCGGGCGAGTCGCTGAGCGGGGTCGACGTCGGCGACCCCGAACCGAGCGACGTCGGTGGGCGACTCCCCGACCGGACCGGCCACGAGGACGGCGCCCGTCAGCCCGCCAACCGGACGCGGGGAGAGGGGGAGGGAGCCGATCGCGAGCCCCCGGGGGTCGAGCTCCACCTCGACCGAGGTCGGGTCGAACCCCGCGATCTCCGCCGTGACCCGCCACCGCCCCCGAATCGGCCGATCGCCCTGGCGCGCCACGAGGCGGAAGCCGAGGTCGTCGCCCGGTCGATAAACGGCGCGATCGAGGTCTACCGCCACCGCGCGGGCCGGCTCCGCGACCGGCTCGCCTCCGGTCAGATCGACGAGCGACACCCCGCGCGGGGTGGTGATGAGCACCGCGACCTCGGCGCTGCCGTGAGTCCGCCAAACCCCCGTGCCGTCGGTCTTTCCCTCCACCACGCCGTTTGGGCCGGTGGCCAGCACCCGGGCTCCCCTGAGCGGCTGATCGCCCTCGAACGCCGAGACGACCAGATCGGGGCCCAGCTGCCGGGCGACCCCGACGACGTCCGAGACCAGCGCGAGGGCGTGCGCTTCGCGGTCCGGCGAAGCGGCGGTGACGGCCCACAGTCCGGCCGCGTTGGGCAGCGCCACGACGAGCTCCCGCTCTTCGGGGCTGGCCCCGCCCGGAACGGGCACCGTCCACTGCCGATCTGGGGCGATCACCGCGACATCGAGCTGCTCGAGGTCACCCGGGCGCTTTCCCTGGCGCAGGAACGCCTCCGGGTCGATCTGGTGCAACCGGACTTCCACCTCGGCCAGGTTGCGCACCCACACGTGGGCGACGGCCTCCCCCGGCGACTGGCGCCCGTCGACGACCACCGCGAGGTCCGGCTCTTCGAAACGGGCGAGTTCCTCTGCCGCACCGGGGATCCCGTCGCCGGTCTGCTCCTCGAGCAGCGCCTTCGCGGCGTCGATTGTGCCTTCGTCGAAGGCCGTGAGCCGGGCGAGACTCGCGATGGCGTGGCTGCCCCCGGTGGTGCCGGGCCACCGCGCCGCCGCCTCCTTCCACCGCCGAGCCGCCTCGGGGCGATCCCCGCTCTCCCGCGACACCACCCCCGCCTCCCACGCGGCGTTGGCGGCGAGTTCCACGTCGGGGACGCCCGTGGCGCGATCGAGGGCGACCAGGGCCGAGGCTGCGTCGCCACCGACCGCTCGTTCGCGGCCGAGCGAGAGCAAGGCCAGCGCGCGCCGGTGCTCGACGTCACCGCGCTGGGGGGCGCCGGGAAAGCGGCCGAGCCAGGCATCGAGGGCGTCGACGTACCGGCCGGGATCGGACCCCTGACCGATCAGCTCCACCTGTCGAAGCCCGGCTTCGTCGGCCTGATCCGGATCCATTGCCCACGCCGTGAGCCAGCGCTCCCCCGCGGCCAACCAGCCGAGCTCGGAGGCGGCAAGGGCGAGCGCTTTGCGTCGATCGGGGGTCGAGGCCGCTGGGTCGGCCTGCTGCACGGCCCGAGCGGGATCGCCGAGTGCCAAGGCGACGTCCACGTCGGCGGCCACCGTCTCGGGATCCAGTGCCAACGGGCCCAGCACCGCGGCCCCGATCGACGGATCGAGCCGGGCGATCAGCCGGCGCGTCGCCGGGTCGTCGGCTCGCCCCAGCGCGCGCTGCAAGAACCGACCGGCGCTCAGCCCCGACACGCCGCGGGCGACCGCGAGTTCCCCGAGCCTCGTCGCGATGGCCCGGGACCGTTCGGGCGCGATCTGCATCTGGAGCGCGAGATCCAGGATCTCCGCTGCGCGTTCGGGATCGTCCTCGCCGAGGCGCTCCTCTGCGAGTCGAACCAGCGCTTCCGCGCTCCGAGCGTCCCGGTCGACACCGAGGCGAGCGGCGCCATCGGCTTCCCAGGCTGCGGCGGCCTCCTCGGCGCGGCCGAGAGCGAGCAACGCGTCCGCCGCCGCAAACCGCGCCCGGGGGGCACACGCCGCGTCGGCGGGTACCTCGGCGGCCGCCTCGATCGCGGCCGCGTCGCGCCCGGCCCGGCGCAGCGCCGCCACCCGGAGGCATCGGAGAGCGCCGTCGGGATCGCCGGTCGCCGCGACGCCTCGAGCGAGTTCGTCGGCCGCCCCACCGGCGTTTCCGGCGGCCAGGAGCGCGACGGCCCGCTCCCGGTACGCGAGCGGCGCGTCGGCGGCCCACGCCGTGATGGCCAAGCACCCCAGCCCCCCCGCGAACCACGGCATGGCACGTCGCATCGAGCCTCCTTTCGGCATCGACCCCGCAGGTCGCGCCCGGTTCCCGAGCTCACGCGTCCTTGACGCGCGGGTCAGGGACCGGTCTTCGCGAGGGACACGGTGGTCAGATCCGCGGCGTTCACCACGGTGAGGGTGAGTTTCTTGTCCTTCCTCGCGAAGACGACGCTCTTCGTCGACGGATCCCCGGAGACGTCCAACTCCTTCACGAAGCCCGCCGCCTCCACAACCGCGGTGTAGGCGGCCAACTTCGCGTCGACCTGGGCGCCCGGGTACACGATGGCGACCAGCTGGCCGTCGCAGTGGGTGACTTTGCCCCCCTCGAGCGGAAGGCCGAGCTTGGCCCAAGGATCCACAAGCGCTGCCTCCGGCATCAGCGAGATCGGGTCGGTGGCCGGCATCAGGCCGCTACAGGCGAGGGAGCCCACACCGAGGAGCACAGTGGCCACGAGCGTCCTGAATTTCACGCGTCCCCCAAGTTCATCGGCCCCTATCCGCGACGTCGGCCTCGGCGCAACCGTCAGGGGACCGCATGGAAGCTGTTGACCGCGTGGACGTGGCCCGCGAAGGAACCGACCCCGAACACCGCCTCCCAGACGATCGTCTCGTCGGGGGTTACTTCCTGAATCGTTCCAGCGGCACCCCAGTTGATGAGGGTGTTGCCGTTCGGGAGGCGCTCGCCGGCCCCCTCGACCTTCGCGTCCTTGCCGTCTTCGAAGGACCACACGATCGACGCTGTCTTTGCGGCGTCGTCAAAGGCGAACTCCAAGATCTGGCTGTCGTCGGCGCCGTGGTTCGGCATGGTGAGGAACAACCAGTGGCTGTCGGCGAGCACGTTGGCGTTGTGCGGGTGGCCGATGATCGTCTCCCAATCTGGGTAGTCGGTGATTCCATACTCGCCGAACTCGCCCACGCTCCGCATCCAGCTCCCGTCGGCCTCGGCCACCTCGAGGACCGTGTTGATGTTCCGCATCGAGATCACGTAGGAATGCCGAGCCGCGTCGTAGAAAAAGAAGTCGGCATGCGTCCAATCGAGCCCCTGAGGAAAGAACGAGCCGCTGTCGCCATCCTCGACGATCGGCATCCGCTCGAGGTCGTTCCACGCGTTCCAGACCTCGCGGGTCGTCCCGTCCGGCTGTTGCTCGATCAGCACGTCGCCGACTACCGGTCCATTGGCGGGATCCCCGTTTTTATCGATGTAATCTGCCGTCCGCAGGTCGATCGCCAGGAAAGCGATCCGCCCATCGTCGAACAGTTCGTAGGCATGGTGCCCGTTGACGGTGCGGATTTCGCGTTGGGCCGAGCCATCGTACCCGACGAACCGGGCATAGCTGTCATCGACGCTGTGATCGGCCGCGTAGTCGTTGAAGTTGAACCCGTCCCCTGCGGTGTTCAGGTGGATGTCGGTCGTTTGCCGGTCGGCATCGAGGACGTTCGCCCAGACCACTTCCCCGGATCGGTCGATCGCGATCTGCGCCGGGGGGAGGATGAGGCTCATGATGAGGAACGGCTCGTCGCCGCCCTCGTTGATCGTCACGTCGGGTACGGCGATCCCTTGCGGCGGCGGGCCGGTGGTGTAGCGCTCCTGGCCACAGCGCTCGGTGTCGCCGTCTGCGCTGACGACGATCTCAAAGCAGGCCTCGACGCTCGGCCCAAGCCCGATCAGGTCGAATGCGCCGCTCGTTCCGCTGGCCGAGCTCGTCTGGAACCGGGCGCAGTCGTCGGCCGGCCCGAACTCGACCTGGGCTTGGACTTCGCCATTCGCTTCCCACGTGACCGTCGAGACCATGCCGACCCCGCTCTCGGTGCGCCCGATCTCGCCGCACAGGGATCGGTTGCAGCTGCATGAGGCCACCATCGTCAGGAGCGCGGAGGCCCCCACATTGCGCAACATCCATCCTCCATGCTCCCCTCCTTGCAGAGCCGAGGCGGGACCGTCAAGCACGAGGCCGCGCCGACGCCCTGCAAGTTGGGCTAAGCTCGCTGGGCTGGAGGGGAGATGTGGCGCTGGGCGGGGCTCTTGCTGGTGATCGCTTGTAACGGAGGCGGGAAGGAGGCTTCCGATGGCGCAGACGCGGGGGATGCCGACACCGACACCGACACTGACGCCGACACCGACACGGACGCCGATGGGGACGGCGATGGCTTCTCGCCGCCCGACGACTGTGACGACGGCGATCCCGACGTGAACCCGGCGGCCGACGAGGTCTGCGATGGAATCGACAACGACTGCAACGGGACGAGTGACATC
>CANLGQ010000128.1 GCA_947490265.1 Pseudomonadota bacterium
CGGACCCCGTCACCGGTCGCGTGCCTCGCAGGGGCTCTGCCCCTGCAACCCCGCTGGGGGGCTGGCTTCGCCGCCCCCAGACCCCCCCGGCGCCGGACCCCGTCACCGATCAGAATCACTGGGTTCGACCACTCGCAGCGTGTAGACTGAGAAGGGAGGTGGCGAGATGCGTTGGCTCCTCGCGCTCCTCGGGTGCGGCCCGCCTCGCGAAGCTCGGCAGCAAATGCCGCCGGTCATCGCGTGTTGTGCCGCGCCGCAGGGCGCTTCCGAGACCGACACCTTCGCGGTCCACGGTCCCGACCAACTCGACGTCCTCTTCCTGGTCGACCCGGCGTTCGGTGAGGCGGGCGCGATTCTCGCCTCGGGCTTGGTGCCGTTCTTCGATTCCCTAGGCTCGCAGTCGGTCGACTGGCGGCTCGGGGTCGTCTCGATGGCCGGGGGGCCACTGGTCGCGCCGGTGATCGACCCCCTCCCACGCCGAGCCCGCCGCGGCGCTCACCAGCGCGCTCGACGGGGTCTTCGCCGACGGAGCGGGGCCGGTGCACGCCTTCGACGCGGCGCTGGGCGCTGCGTCGTTTTTCCGTGAGGAGTCGTCTGCACAACTCGTTTCGCTGACGTCGGTGGCGGACGACGGCTCGACCGCTGGCCTCGCCGACCTGCTCGACTGGAGCGTCGCTTTTCGCGCCGATGAACGGTTCGTCGCGCTACACTTGGTCTCGGCCTGCGACGCCGATGCGGGCGATTTCGAGGCTGCGGCCGTCGCGCTCGGAGGCGGCGTTTTTCCGCTGTGCCCTGCGACCGAGCTGCGCGACCTCGCCCTGGCGATCGCGTTGTCCGAATGGGATTACCCGCTGAGCGCCCGCCCGCAGCTCGATTCGATTCGCGTCACCGTCGAAGAGGGCGGGGTTACCTATGGGTTTAGCCTCTGGGCGCCCGGGGACGAATCGGGCGACTACGTGGTGCTCGCAGACCGCAACAGCATCCGATTCCTTCGCTATCGCCCGCCGCCGAGTGCGGTGGTTTCCGTCGAGTACGAACCGGCGGCCGACCACTTCTAGGCGCCCGGGCCGCCGAACAACACATAAGCTGCCCCGGCCCCCGCCCCGGGCCCGCCGATCAACAGGTCGGCGAAGCCGTCGCCGTTCGCGTCTCCCAACCCCGCGACCGCGTGCCCGCACCCATCCCCAGGTGCGACGCCGGTCAGCGCCCCCCCGACGTCGGCGAGGGGCGAGACGCCGGCGATCGGACCGGGGACCCACCACGCGACCCCGGCCTCGCTCGCTGCACCCGGACCCCCGATCAGGGCGTCGGTCGCTCCATCGCCGTCTACGTCGCCGGCACCGCCCACCGCGAAACCAGCCCAATCGCCGGCTTCTCCCTGGAGACGCGCGACGGCCCCGGTCAGCAGCACCTCGCCGGACAGGGGCCCGGCCAGGACGAAGGCGGCTCCCGCCAGGAATCCGCCGGCCGCGTCGCCCGGGGCGCCAACGAGGACGTCGTCGTGGCCGTCGCCGGTGAGGTCGCCGGCACTCGCCACCGCGCCGGCCACCTGGAGGGGCTCGGTGCCGGCGATCCGGCCGTCGGCGATCGAGAGGGGGCCGCTCGCCGCGGGGACGTGGGTGAAGAGCCAGATCTCGCCGGCGGCGGTCAGCCCGCCGGGGTCGGCGCCGCCACAGGCGACGGCGAAGTCAGTGAGCCCGTCGCCGCTGATGTCGCCGAGAAAGGCCAATGTACCGCCACAGTTGTCGCCGGCCGCCAGCCCGTCGAGGCGGACGTGATCGGCCAGCGGGCCCCCGATCGTCGGAGTGGGCACGAGGTACACCGAGCCGGACCCAGCGCCGCCGAAGTCCGCGGCGGTTGCCGCGATGAGCAGCAGGTCGGGCGATCCGGCGAGGCTCCCGCCGGCCTCGTCACCCGCGAACTCGCCGGGAAAGATCGCCGCTGCAGACGCCAGGTTCCCGCCGCCGCTGAGCGGACCGTGCAGCAGCCAGGCCGCGCCGGCCGCATCGGCCCCTCGATCGGAGAGCTTGCCGCCGATCAGCAGGTCCGCCAGGCCATCGCCGTTCACGTCGCCGGGGCCGGCCAGACCTCCCCCGGCGAAATCCCCGGGGAGTTCTCCATCGACGCGCGCGGCGTCCGCGAACGGGGCGACATAGAGGTACCCGGCTCCGGCGGCGTAGAACGCTCCCTTTGCTCCGATCCAGGCGTCCGCACGCCCGTCGCCGTTCACGTCGCCCGGCGCCTCGACGTTGTCGCCGAACAGGTCCCCGTCGGTGTCGCCTTCGAGGGTGAGATCGGCGTCGGCGGCGGGCCGGGCGGTGCCAGGCGGGGGCGGGGCATACCCGGCGGTGGGGACGGGGACCGGTGTCGGGACCGGCGCCGGGGTCGGGACCGGTTGCTCGGTCGGTTTCGGCGGGGCGTCGCGCGGTTCGTTGCACGCAGCCAGCAGGGCGAGCCACATGTTCTGGAAGCTAGCACGGTGCCGGCGTGGACGGCACGATGGTTCATCGGCTACCTTCCGGGCATGTTCCTCGGGCTGTTCGCGATCGCGTGCCAGGATCCCGATCCCGCCTCGGCCGACGCCGATCACGACGGGGTGGCGGACCGGGAGGACTGCGCCGACCACGACGCGGCGGTGCACCCCGGGGCAGCCGACGCCTGGTATGACGGGGTCGACGCGGACTGTGCCGGGAACGACGACTTCGATGCAGACGAGGACGGGGCGCGCCTCGAGGTGGACTGCGACGACGCCGACCCGACCCGCGCCCCAGGCCTGGAGGAGACCTGGTACGACGGGATCGACGCCGACTGTGCCGGCGACTCGGACTGGGACGCCGATGGCGACGCCTTTACCGTCCCGGGCGCGCCCGACGGCGATCCGACCGACTGCGACGACGCCGATCCCGGCCTCTCCCCCGGGATCGAGCTGAACACCGACCTCTCACCCACCGGCGTGCCCTCCCAGCCGGTCGCGTCGCCCGGCGCCCTGTGGGTCGGCAGCGCGATGCTTCGGGTCTCCAACCTCACGTTCGTGGCCCAGCACCACGCGACCGTCGCCGCGGGCGAAGACGGCCGGTTCGCGGTGACCTGGCAGTGGGGGCGCACCTACGACCGTCCCTATCCGCTGGTTCGGATCGTGGAGGACGACGCGATCCTGGGCCTTCCCGTCTCGGCCAGTCCGCTCGGAATCGGTGGCATCAAGCCCGACATCGAGTCGCAACCCGGTAGCTACGTCGTGGTCTTCGAGGAGACCCAGACCGACCTCTGGCTCGCCCGGTTCGACCTCGACGGGAACCCGGTGGGCGAGCCGGTGAAGCTCACCGCGTCAGCCGGGCTGGTCGAGGCCCCCGACCTCGCCTTGTTCACGGACGGGACCGGGGTCGTGGCCTACACCGCGGTCGGCGGGGCGGCCGGCGAGGGCACCCACCGCGTGCAGAGGTTTGGGGTAGATCTCTCGCCGGTCGGCGAGCCGGTCGACCTTCAAGCAGGGGGTCGGACGGTGGTGGATGTGGTGGCACGGCCCGACGGCGGGTGGGTGGCGGTCGCGACCCGTCAGCTCGTCCTTCAGGACCGATTCGAGATCTATGGGCGGTTGGTCCGCGGCGACGGGTGTGTCGTCAACTTCCGGGCCGACCAGGGGGAGAGCCAGGCGCCCTCGCGACCCACCCTGGCGATCGGCCCCGACGGCGGGTTCGTGGCGACCTGGCGCGCCAAGGTGGCCATTGCGGAGGGCGAGGGCGTCTACGGCCGGTTTTTCGACGACATAGGCCGGGCCCGGAGCGACTCGTTCCAGCTGTCCGGCACCGATCTCGACGCCAACCGGCCGGTCGTGTCGATCTGGGACGATCTCGCGATGTTCGCCTGGGAAGGGGAGTCCGACGGGGGGCCGCTCCCCGCGCCTCTGGATGTGCGCACCCAGACCTGGTCGATCTCCCAGCGCCTTCCCGTGACGGCGGTTCAGCGCTTGAACGAGCCAGGAAGCACTGTTTCGGCCGAACGACCGGCGATCGGGATCGCGCCGCGGGGCGACGGCACGGCCACGGCGATGGTGACCTGGGAACAGGTCGGGGCCGACACCCGGGTCAGCACCGTGCCGGTTACCCTCGTCGCCCCGTGATAGGCCAGTCGCGGGCGTTCTTCTGGCTCTATCGCGCGACGGCACCGTCGGTGCGCGCCCAGTCGATCCAGGTGGTGAACGCCGCGCACGCCTTGGCCCTTCGCGGTCATCGGGTCACGCTCTGCGTGCGGGCACCCGCCGGTGACCGACCGCAGCCCGAGGAGGTGCTCGACGCCTACGGGCTCGAGTCGATCCCGATGCTCCGACTGGTCGTCCTCCCAGCCGGAGGGACCGCGTCCTCGGTCGGCTTCCGCTTGGCCTTCGCGCGGTGGGTGGCACGGAACCCCGGCGGGGTGGCCGTCGCCCGTTCGAAGCGCTACGCCGCGCTGGCTCTTCGCTGGTTCGGGGGTCGCTTTCGATTGATCGTCGAAGCCCACGAGGTCGACAGCCGCCAGGCCGCGGAGCGCGGCCTGGACCCCGCCGGCCTCCTGGCACTCGAGCGCCGGGTGCTCGCCGGTTCGATCGGCGTCGTGGCGAACTGTCCCGGAACGCTCGCCCTGCTTCGCGAGGCTCACCCCGACCTGCCGCCGGCGGTGGCGCTGCACAACGCCACCCACCCGAGCCGGGTGCGCCGACCGACCGGACCGGGGGAGGACATCGGCTACGTGGGGAGCGTGCTTCCGGAAAAAGACCTCGAGACACTCGCGATCGCGGCGGGCCGGATGCGGCGGCGGGTGGTCGTGGTCGGCCCTCAGGCGGCGGGCGGGCTCGCCGGCGTCGAGGCCGAGGGTCCGATCGTTCATCGCGCCGTTCCCGACCGGCTCGCACGGTTCCGCACGCTCGTCCTGCCGCTCGGAACGGGCCTCTTCGGTCAACGCCTCACGAGCCCGTTGAAGTTGTGGGATTACTTGGCCAGCGGGCGTCCGATCGCCGGTGCGGACACCCCCGCGTTGCGCGACGCGGCCCCCGCGGGGTCGGTGGCGTGGTGGACCCCGGGGGATCCGTCGTCGCTCGCGAGCGTACTCGAGCGCCTGGATCGCGACGAATCGCTTCGTGCCTCGCTGGTCGCACAGGCCCGCGTGCGCACCTGGGCCGAGCGAGCCGCCGAGTTGGAGGCGTTCGTCGACGCGGTGTGCCGGTGACCCCGCTACTCACGGTGCTCCGTTACTACCCGGCTTGGACGGAGACCTTCGTGGCGAACGAGATCGCGGCGCTTCGCGCGGCGGGCCGCCGGGTCGAGGTGCTCTCGCTCGGGCGGCGCCGGGAGCCGGTGAAGCTGCCGACCCCGACGGGCACCTGGGAGGCGCCCCGGGGCGTGGCCCGGATCCAGACCGTGCCGGCCTGGATCGCCGGGCGCGGCGTCGAGCGGGTGCGCTGGCTCGCCGCGCGACAGGGGGAGAAGCGCGCGGCGGTCGCTTGCTGGGCGGCGGCTCGCGCAGGGGATTTACGTTGGGTCCACGCCCACTTTGCGGGGGAGGCGGCGGAGGTGGCGTGGGCCATCGCGGCACGGTTGGGCTGCCGGTGGTCGGTGACGGTGCACGCCGCCGACCTGTTCAAGCCGCGCGCTTCGCTCGCCGAGCTGCTGAACGGGGCCTCGGCGGTGGTCACCGTCGCCGAGCACCACAAGCGGTGGATCGCGGCGCACTATGGGGTGACCGCCCACGTGGTTCGCTGTGGGGTCGATCCGGCTTTCTTCCAGGTGTCCGCCGAGCAGCGGGACGGGCCGTTGCGGGTGGTGTGCGTGGCGCGCCGGGTGCCCAAGAAGGGGATCGACCTGCTCGAAGCGGCGGTCGTCGCCGACCCGCGGATCTCGCTGCGGGTGGTGAGCGAAGCTCGGCCCGACGAAATCCCGGGGATTTTGGCTCAATCTCAGGTGTTCGCCCTCGCGTGTCGGGTGGCCCCCGACGGCGATCGCGATGGGGTGCCGGTGGCCTTGCTCGAGGCGATGGCCGCGGGGCTGCCGGTGGTGGCGACCGCCGTCGCGGGGATCCCGGAGGTGGTCGACGAAACGGTCGGGTGGCTGGTGCCTCCCGAGGATCCAGGGGCGCTCCACCGGGCGCTGCTCGAGGCCACAGACCCGACCGAGCGCGCGCGTCGCGGGGCCGCCGCTCGGGTCCGGGCCAGCGGGTGGACCCTTGCCGTGCAGGCCCGGCAACTCGCCGCCGTGTTCGACGGATGAGCCGCGCGATCCGAGCGTGGCTTCACGAAGCGGCGCGGAGCGGCGACGCGGTGGCGGCGGCTCGGGCGGCCGCCGAAGCGGTCGCCGCCGATCCGTGGGCCGTGGTGCGGGAGGCCGGCGCGCTCGCTCGGTGCCATCTGGTTCCCACGCCAACCGATCGCAGGTTGACCCCCGAAATTACCGTACCTGCCGGTGCCCCGTGGCCGGCACCCCACCCCGGTCGGGCGGCGAAGGGGGCCTGGGACACCCCGCCCGAGCTCGCGCGGCGAGCGGTGGCCGCCGCCGGACAGGGTGGCGTGACCCTCGATCCGGCCTGCGGTTCCGGCGCCCTGTTGCTCGCGGCGCACGAAGCCGGTGCCGACGAGATCTGGGGGACCGACCTCGATCCCGCTGCGCTGGCCGTCGCGGCGGTGGCGGTCCCGCGGGCCCGTTTGGGCCTGGCCGACGCCCTCGCCCCCGGAGCGGCCGTCGACCGCGTGGTGATCAACCCTCCGTTCGTGGCCGCCGAGCTACAGAGTCGGGCGTCTCGGGCGGCCCTGCGCGAGCGATGGCCGTGGCTGAGTGGGCGCTTCGACCTGTCGGTGGCGGTGATCGCTGCGGCGTCCGAGCGGGTGCGAAGGGGCGGCGGCCTCGGCATCGTGGCGCCGGCGTCGCTGCTCACCGAGCCCTACGCCGCCGGGCTCCGCGCGCGCTGGCTCGCCACCGATCGGGTCACCACCCTCGGTCCCGTCGAGCGTTTCCCGGGGGTGGCGGCGCGGGTTGCGGTGGTGGGGGTGATCGTCGGCGGTCCGCCGGGGCCGGTCCCCTCGGGGATCGGGGCCGAGGACCTGCTCGCGCTGCGCGGCGTGCCGCTCGATCCGGCGGCGAGGCCGGGCGACGCTGCGATTCTCCGAACGGCGGCGGCTCGTTCGATTCCGCTCGGCGACCTCGCCGTCATCGACACCGGCGTCGTGTCTCACGGTCCCGACGGCGGAAAGGCGAGCCGGTTGTTCGATCTCCCCGGCCCGGGCCGCGTGCCCTATGCCGACGCGCGAGGTTTCTTCGCTGGAGAGAGGCGGTGGCTCGCCTACGAGCCGAAGCGCATGCACCGGGCCAAGTCGCCGGCCCTGTTCGAGGTGCCGAAGGTGGTCGTCCAGCGGATCGGGCGGGGACTTGTCCGCGCGGCGGTCGACCGGGAGGGGGTCTACGTCGGGCACACCTGTACGGTTGTGGTGCCTCGGGAGATCGCACCAGAGCTCGTCTGTCGCTTCCTGACCGACCCGCTGACCGCCGGATTGCTGCAGATCGCCCACGGTTCCCGGCTCGATCTGTACCCCCACGACGTCGCAGATCTGCCGTTCCCCCGGAGCTGGCTCGAGGGGGCGGCGTCCCCCCTCGAGGCGGCGTGGGGCCTCGATCGCGCGCAGTCCCGCCGTCTCGCTGCGCTCGCCCTTGCGGGTCGGCTGAAATAAGCGGCGGTGGAGAGGGTGGGATGCTGAACTCGATGACGGGCTACGGCCGCGGCGAGGCGAGCAACGCGACCGTGACCGTCGTCGTCGAGTTGAAGAGCGTGAACAACCGCTTCCGCGACCTCCAGCTGCGTTCGCCGCGCGAGTACATGCCGCTCGAGCCGCGGATCAACAACCTGCTGAAAGACCCGTTCACCCGGGGTCGGATCGACGCCTACATCCGTCGCTCCCCGTTGGTCTCGGCCACTCGGGTGGCGACCGACGTGCTGCTCGCGCGGGAGTACATCCGGGCCTGCAACGAACTCGCCGAGGCCACCCACGGGTTCGTCCAGAAGGAGATCCCGTTCACGTTCGTGCTCGGTCAGCCCGGCGTACTCACCGTCACCGAGGCGCTAGTCGACGTGATGATGGAGTGGGGAGTCGTCGAAGCCGCGCTGCTGGCCGCGGTCGACGACCTGATGTCGATGCGCCGCGCGGAGGGCGAGGCGACCGCCCGCGATCTCCTCCTGCAACTCGCCGAGCTGCGGGGGCAAGTGGCCGAGGTCGAGGCGTCGTCCGAGGGGATCAACGACCGGCTCCGTCAGCGGCTCGAGGCCCGGGTCCGCCGGATGATCGGCGATCGGTTCGATCCCCTCCGAATCGCCCAGGAAGTGGCCTTGTTGGTTGACAAAGCGGATGTCACCGAAGAGATCTCCCGGTTGCGAAGCCATTGCGACCAGTTCGAGGAGGCCATCGGGGCGGCGGAGCCGGTCGGACGGCGGCTCGACTTCTTGCTTCAGGAGATGAACCGGGAGGTCAACACCATTGGCTCCAAGGCGGCCGAGCACCCCATCTCCCAGCGCGTCGTCGACATGAAGACCACGCTCGAGCGCATGCGCGAGCAGTCCGCGAACGTGGAGTAGCGATGCAGGGTTGGCGCGCCCCGGATCGAGGAGCCCTGTTCGTCTTGTCGGGGCCCTCGGGGGTCGGCAAGTCGAGCGTGATCCAGCGCGCGATGGCTCGGGTCCCCCACCTCGGCTTCTCGGTGTCGGCAACGACCCGTGCTCCAAGGGCAGGGGAGAAGGAAGGCGAACACTACCATTTCATCGACAGCGGGGACTTCGCGTCCCGGGTCGAGGCCGGCGCGTTCCTGGAGCACGCGACGGTGTATGACCGGCGCTACGGCACCTTGCGCGCGCCCACTGAGGCGGCGCTCGGGGCCGGGCACAGCTTGATCCTCGACATCGACGTGCAAGGGGCAGCCCAGGTTCGGCGCGCCATGCCTGAGGCGGTCACGGTTTTTCTCGCCCCGCCCGACATCGGTGCGCTGGCCCTGCGCCTCCGGTCGCGCGGGACCGACTCCGAGGAGGTGATTCGCCGCCGAATGGAGCAGGTGGCCGTCCAAGTGGGCGAGATTGGCGCCTTCGACTTCATTCTCGTGAACGACGTCCTCGAGACCACTCAGACGGTCTTCGAGGGGATCGTCTTGGCCGAATTGCACCGGCGGTCGCGGAGAGGCTCGGTGGTGGGGGCGATGCTCCGCGAGCTCCCGTGACGGGGGCCCAGCCCGTCGCCGACGAGGGGTCGCGCTTCCCAAGCCGCTGCGGCGCGCGTAGGGTATGATCCAACGATCCGGGTCCTCGGAACCCTCCTGCGACCCTCGTCCCGTGCCGCTTTGATCAGCATCTCGGAAATCGTCGACACCATCCGGACCTACGCCCCGGATGCCGACGTCAAACCTGTGATGACGGCCTACCTGCTCGCCGCCCGCGCGCACGCTGCGCAGGTGCGAAAGTCGGGTGAACCGTACCTCTCGCATCCGTTGGCCGTGGCGAAGATCCTCGCCGATACGAAGATGGACGTGGAAACCATCGCCACCGCGCTGCTCCACGACGCGCTGGAGGACAACCCGGTCGCGGTGCGGGAGGACATGGAGCGCGACGTCGGGAAGACGGTGACCCGGCTGGTCGACGGGGTCACGAAGATCGGGAAGCTCAAGTTCCGTTCCCAGGAGGAGCTGGCCGCCGAGAACTTCCGGAAGATGATGCTGGCCATGAGCCAGGACATCCGGGTGATCCTGGTCAAGTTGGCCGATCGCCTGCACAACATGCAGACCCTCGAACACCACAAGCCCGAAAAGCGAAAAGCGATCGCCTTGGAGACGCAGGAGGTGTTCGTCCCGATCGCCAACCGGCTCGGGCTCGACCGATTCAAGACCGAACTCGAGGACCTGTGCCTCGCCGCGCTCGAGCCCGAGGCGTTCCAAGAGATCACGGAATTCCTCGAGCGCACCCAGGCCGATCGCCTCGAGTACACCGATCGGGTGGTGGCCGCGCTCGACCTCCAGCTTCGGGAGCAGGGGATCGAGCACACGGTGCGGGGTCGGGCCAAGCACCGGGCCAGCATCTGGCGCAAGGTCAGGAACCAGGGGATCAGCCTCGCCGACGTTCCGGATCTGCTGGCGTTTCGGGTGGTGGTGAAGGATATCGGGTCTTGCTATGCCTCGCTGGGCTTCGTTCACGCGAGTTTTCCGCCGATTCCCGACCGAATCAAGGACTACATCGCCCGGCCGAAGCCGAACGGCTACCAGTCGCTGCACACCACGGTCATCGGCCCAGAAGGCCGGCGAATCGAAGTTCAGATCCGCACGGAGCAGATGAACCGGATCGCCGACGAGGGGATCGCCGCCCACTGGGCTTACAAGGAGGGCCACTTGGCCCTCGCCCCAGAAGACGTGGACAAGATCACGAAGATCCGCGAATTGTTCGATTCCGCTCGCGACGCGGAAGACGCGACCGAGTTCATGGAGCGGGTGAAGGTCGAGTTCTACGCCGACGAGGTGTTCGTCTTCACCCCCGCCGGCGACATCAAGCGCTTGCCGTTGGGCGCGACCGCGCTCGATTTTGCCTTCGCCGTCCATACCGACGTGGGGATGCGCTGCACGGGCGCCAAGGTGAACGGGCGGATGGTTCCGATCCGCTACGAAGTGAAGTCGGGCGACACCCTCGAGGTGTTGACGAGCCTGCACCAGAAGCCGAACCGCGACTGGCTCACGATCGCCCGAACCGGGCGCGCCCTCGAGAAGATCCGGCGGTTGCTCCGCCAGGAGGAGCGCGACCATGGCATCAAGCTCGGTCGGGAACTCCTCGAGGCCGAGCTCCGGAAATACGGATGGTCCCTCGAGCGACTGAAGAAGGACGCGGATCTCAGGGAGGCACTCAAGAAGCGCGGCTTCCGCGACCTCGACACGTGTCTGGTGGACATGGCCCGGGGGCACGTTGCGGTGCATGCGTTCATCCGCGACGTGCTGCCGGAAGAGGCGCAGCAGGCCAAGCAGACCGAGGAATCGGGCGCCCTGGCCACGCTCTTCCGCCGCTTTCGAACCCGCACCGAGAGCCCCGTCCTGATCAGCGGCGAAGACGGCGTGCTCGTGGGGTTCGCGCGGTGTTGCAACCCCCTGCCGGGAGAGTC
>CANLGQ010000129.1 GCA_947490265.1 Pseudomonadota bacterium
ACCGCGTCGCGCACCGGCCGGCGATCGAGGACGAGAAAAAGTCCGCCCGCGGCCCGGTGCACCTCCGGGGGCGCGAGGAATCCAGCCACCCGGACGCCGTGAGACCCGCCGTCCACTGGGATCCAGCGCTCGTCTCCGAGCATCGCGGCGAGCCGTGCTTCCTCGGTCGCCGGGGCCACGTTCCACAGGTCGCGGTCCTCGATGGTCAACCGGAAACCGACGTCGGGTCGGGCCAGGGCCAGGCGGGTCAGGGCATCGACACAGTGCCCGTGCTCGGTCGCCGGCGACCGCAGGAACTTGCGGCGGGCGGGGACCGCGCCGAACAGGCTTCGCACGTCGACCTCGGTCCCGGGCGGACCGCCGGCGTCGGTGACGTCGAGCAGCTTGCCCTCCTCGAGCCGGATCCGGGTTCCGACCTCGTCTTCCGGGCGACGCGTGGTGAGCGAGAACCGCGACACGCTCGCAATCGACGGCAGGGCCTCTCCGCGGAAGCCCAGCGTGCCGATCGACAGCAGGTCGTCGAGGGTGGTGAGCTTGCTCGTGGCGTGGCGTTCCATCGAGAGCATCGCGTCTTGCCGGTTCATCCCGCTGCCGTCGTCGATCACCCGGATCCGGTGCACGCCGCCCCCGCGAAGCAGGACCGCGATCCGCGTGGCCCCTGCATCGAGCGCGTTCTCGACCAGCTCCTTCACCACCGCTGCCGGCCGCTCGACCACCTCGCCCGCCGCGATCTGGTCGATCACCCGCTCGGAGAGGAGCCGAACCGGCACCTAGGACACCGACTCAGGCGTTCCGCCGCATCGGCGGACGCGGACAACAAGAAGGAGGGCGGCCAATGCTTCGCAGTTCATGGGAGTTCTGATCTTGCCGTCCTAGTTGGCAGACTCGCCGATCTTCCGCCGGCGGCGCAGGTTCAGGCGCAGCGGCGTGCCCCAATAGGCGTACTCCTCGCGCAGCCGATTCATCAGGTAGCGCTGATACGCCGGCACCACCCCTTCCGGGGTGTTCGACCACACCGCGAAGGTGGGAGGGCGAACCCGGATCTGGGCCATGTAGTACAGCCGGACCGGGTGGTGATGGCGCTGCGGAGGGGTATAGTAGTGCGTCGCTTCGTGCAGGAACCGGTTCAGCTTTGACGTGGTAACACGTAGGTTAAACGCCGCGTACGCCTCGTCCACCGCGCCCAGGATCTTGTGGCAGCCGCGACCGGTCTTCGCGGAGATGAACAGGAATTTCGCCCACGACAGGTGCGGGAGCTTCCGCTCGATCTCCTGCGCGGTGGTGGTGGCCGTGATCTGGTCGTCGTCCTTGGCCAAGTCCCACTTGTTGATCAACAGCACCACGGCCCGCCCGCGGGCCACGCACAACTGAGCCAGTCGCGCGTCTTGATCGGTGATCCCGTCGGTTCCGTCGATCATCAGCAGCGCCACGTGGCACCGCTCGATCGCCCGAATCGAGCGGAACGAGATGTACCGCTCGAGATCATCCTTGATCTGGGACTTTCTGCGCAGACCGGCGGTATCGACCGCGATGTACTTCTGGCCCAGGCTCTCGAACGGGCTGTCCACCGGGTCGGTGGTCGTGCCTGGCTGATCCAACACCACGTGCCGATCTTCCCCGATCAGCCGGTTGACCAGGGTGGACTTCCCGATGTTCGGGCGCCCGAGCACCGCGATCCGGATCGGACCCTCGGGTGGGGCCTCGATCTCGGGCTCGTCCTCCGGCGGCAGATCGACCTCGGGGAACGCCGCCGGATCGCCCCACGCGTCGTCGTCCACCGGCGACAACACCTCGTCGTCCTCGCCCTCGTCGTCCTCGTCCCACGACAGATCCTCGTCTTCCTCCCCGACCGAGGTCAGCTCCTCGTGAGTGGCCTCGGGGAGCAGGGCCTCGACCGCCTCGAGCAGCTCGTACACCCCCCGGCCGTGCGACGCGCTGATCGGCAGCGGGTCGAAGCCGAGCTGCCAGAAGTCGGCGAGCATCTGTTCCTGCTTGGGACCATCGACCTTGTTCACCGCGAGCAGCACCGGCTTGCGCGACTTCCGGAGGAGCGTGGCGACTTCTTGGTCGGGCGGCGTAAAGCCCGCGACCGCATCGACCACGAAAAGGATCACGTCGGCCTCTTCGATCGCGAGCTGCGACTGACGGCGGATGGCCTTGAGCATGTCGGTGTCGGCCGCCGGCTCGAGCCCACCGGTGTCGATGAGCACGACGTTTCGGGCGAGGAGCTCGGCCTCTTCGTACAGCCGGTCGCGGGTGACGCCGGGCCGATCGTGCACGGTGGACTTGCGGAACCCGACAAGCCGGTTGAAAAGGGTCGATTTTCCGACGTTCGGTCGGCCGACGATGGCGACGAGGGGGAGCGACATGCCGCCCTGTATCCCCGCCCCCGGACCGCGGCTGCTCTCTTGCGCATCACGCGGCCTGCCGATACAATTGACATCCCGCCTCTCCGCCTCCCCCCGCCCAGGTCCCCCCATGACCCCCCTGCCGCTGCTGTTCGCGTCTTGCACCGTGCCCGACCGGGCACAGGCCCAGCCGGTGAGCCTCGCCTCCACGGCCTCCCCCGCCGCCGAGCACCCCGGATCGGAGTCCCCGGAGGTCGCCCCGCCGGCCGCGCCCCCCCGAGAACTTCGCGTGTCCAAGTTCTCTCGCGAGGTCTACCGGACCCCTGCCAAGGGCGGGCGCCTGCGCGGCCGGATCGCTGGCGGGGAGCCGTTCGCGGCCCTCGAGCGGGTCGCGAGCCCCGGCTGCGGAGGGGATGGCTGGGCCAAGGTCGAGGCCAACGGCTTCGTGTGCCTCGAGGGCACCACCGCGACGATCGACACGCCCGTCGCGCTGCCCCGCCTCGTCCCGTTCGATCCGCCCCTCCCCGACGAGTACTACAGCTACGTGGAGTCGGGGCTCTATGAGCCGGCGTCGCTGGAAACCGCCCCTTCACTCCTCCCCTTCGTCTACGGAAAGGCCTGGCGTCGGTGGAAGGGCAACGTCTTCAGCAGCCCCGAGGCCTTCGAGAAGGGCGCTGCCTCCATCGGGAAGCTCGAGACCGGACTCATCCGAAAGAGCCACTTCGTCCGGGAGATCGAGACGTCGAAGGGCCCGGTGCTCGAGCGCGAGACCGGCGGCGTCGTGCCGGTCGACGACGTGTTCCTCTACGCGGTCAGCCGGCATCACGGGCGCGATCTGGTCGCCGATCCCCTCGCAACCGGCCTCCTCCCCGGCTGGACGGTGGACTACGAGGGGGCCGAGGTCCACGCCGCCCCCGATCCGGCGAGCCCCATCGCGGTGCTGCTCCCGCACCACCAGCCGGTCGTGCTCGACGCGACGCCCGCCGACGCCAGCGGGCACTGGTGGCGGATCCCCGATCTCCTCGGCCCCGGTCGCGACGGGTTCGTCGACGACCTCGACGCGGTGCGGCACCCCACCCTGCTCCCGCGGCCCCCCGAGGTCGGACCCGACGAGCTGTGGGCCGACGTCGACATCGCCCAGCAGATCTTCATGCTCTACCGGGGCGACCAGCTCGTCTACACCACGTTGGTGGCGACCGGGGAGATCGGCTTCGGCACGCCCAAGGGGCTGTATCGGATCCAGAAGAAGAGCATCTCCGCCGATATGTCCAGCCGGGCCGACGCGCTCGAGCCCTACTACGTGGAAGACGTCCCCTGGACGATGCACTTCTGGCCCCGCTACGCGCTGCACGGGGTGTTCTGGCACTGGGGCTTCGGGCGCATCGCCTCGCATGGCTGCGTGAACCTGAGCCCGCTCGACGCGAAGGAGATGTTCGGGCGCCTGGACCCTCAGATCCCGGCCGGCTGGAGCGAGATCGTGCCCACCGAGGACGATCCCGGCACGACGCTGCGGATCCGCAACGGTGTGGTCACCGGGCCCGACAGGAGGAACGCCGCGTTGTGACCGTCCTGGACGATCACGGCCCTCGCGCTACGGCCAGAGCGCTTTCCCTGCGCGCACGCCGATCTCCACCTCGACCACCGTGTCGCCGTCGTACGGCTGGGGCAGGTAGATCCCCGTCTCGAGCCAACCACCCACCCCGCGGCCCCAGGCCACGCCGTGGCCGTACATGCTGATCGGATTCCAGTCGATGTACGCGCTGATGAAGCCGCCCGGGGTGATCCGGTACAGGACCCGGTCGGAGAAGTCACAGGTGTAGAGGATGCCGCACTCGTCCACGGCCATGCAGTCCATGTAGGGCCCAGCTCCGGCCCCGCTCACGAACAGGTAGGGGTTCCCGATGGGGTCGAGGTTCGCATCGAGGTCGATGATGTAGATTTCGCCGCCCCCGAAGTTCCCCACGTACATCTTGGTCAAGTCGGGACTGAACGCCGTGACGCGCGGGCTGAACCCGGGGCCGTCGGGTACGAACAGCGGTTTCTGGCCGGTAGCGGGATCGATCTCGTAGAGTACGTCGTTGTTGGCCGCGTAGATCATGCCGTTTGGACCGACCGTGAGCCCGTAGGTGTAGGTATCGGTGACGATGGGGGACTTGATCCCGGCTGCGTCGATGCGAACGATCGCGTTGTTCTGCGCGTCGGCGACTGCGAGGTCACCATCGAGCAACCAGTCCATCTGCTCGGTGGTGTTGATCCCGACCGCCCACGGGAAAAAAGTGTCGTCGAAGGCGACCTTGATCAGGTTTCCGTTGTCGAGCCCGATCACGTTCCCGTCGAGATCGAAGGCCAGGCCGTGGTGTCCGCGGGGGCGGCCGAGTTCCCGAATCGAGAGGGGCCGGTCCTTGAGGGCCTTGCAGTCGGCCGGCGGGCCCACCGACGTGTCCGTGACCGGGCCGCTGTCACCCGTCGTCTGCGCCGTACCCGTCGCCGTGTCGGTGGTCTCAGTCGTGTCGGTGTCGAACGGTGTGGTGCTGTCGTCGTCTGCCGGCTTCGAAGCCGGGTTGTTCGACTTACAGGCGGCCAGCGCCAGGGCAACGAGGACCTGCATGGGCGCCTCCCCGGAGAGGGTAGCGCGCGCGCCCCCCCTCAGCTACGCAGCACAGACCATCCTCCTTCCGGTTCAATGATCGCCGACGCGGTCCCACCCCGGGGCTCGGTCGGCGACGCCGATCACCGAGCCTGGCCGTCGAGCCAAAACGCCGGTACGCCGCTCACCTCCTGACCCTCCGACCTGCTCGTCACCGCGTTGCGGCCGCGCGACGCAAGAGTTCCGCCTCGAGCCATCTGCGAAACGCGAGCAGCGCCTGCCAGTCCACCTACGGGTACGCCGACTTTGGAAAGCTCGAGGGTCGACAGCGATCCATGCCACCGTGGCGGCGTCCGCACAGAGGTTCGGTTTTAGTGCGTTTTCGAGGATTTCGTGGAACGAGATCCCCGAGTCCAGCAGCGCTCGGCGGTTACCCAGGTCGCGCTAAGCGCCTCGAGAAACCAGCGTCGTCAGCTTGTTCCCTGCGATCTCCCTCGGTGCCTGGCGAGCCCCCACCTTGCACCCGCAACCCCGCAGCGGGCACACTGCCGCCCATGTGGTTCGCCCTCGCGCTCGCCTGCAGCTCCCCCGAGCCGGTTCCCGCCGATTGTCCCGCGCTCGGGGTCGACGTCGATCTCGCCGACGCGGCGTCCGGCCACCGCGAGCAGCGCCTCACGTACACCCCGGCGTGGGCGGCAGCCCGAGAAGTCCCGCTGCACGTGTGGTATCCCACCGACGCCACCGTTGGAGATCCCGTCTCCTACCTCGGGTTCTTCGACGACACCGCCAGCCTGGGCAACGCCCCGCTCGCCGAACCGCCCGACGGGTGCGGCTTCCCGCTGGTCGTGTACTCGCACGGCTATCAGGCGTGGGCCGGCAACCAAACCGACGTGCTCCGCCAGTTCGTGCGCAACGGGTGGGTCGCGGCGGGTCCCGACCACACCGACAACACGTTCGCCGACAACCTCGAGCCGCACCCGGTCGGCTACGACCTCACGCGCACCGCCGACATCGTACAGGCTATCGACCAACTCGCCTCGCTTCCGGCAGACGATCCGCTCGCCGGGCGGATCGACACCGATCGCGTGCTGGTCCTCGGACACAGCTACGGCGGACAGACCGCCTGGCTGCTCTCGGGGCCGACCTTCGATCCCGTCGCCATCGAAGCGAATTGTGCCGCGGGCGGCTGCACCGATGCCGAGCGCGCTGCGTTCGAGCAACCGATCGATGAGCCCCGGGTGGTGGCGGTGGCACCGCTCGACGGCTCGGCGGGCACCGATCTGGTGGCGGATGCCGGCTGGGATTCGCGCTCCAAGCCCGTTTTGTACATGACCCAAGAGGACGAGGGCGCCGCCGATCAGTATGCCCGCGCCGCCGCCGCCGGCGTGACCTGGGTGCAGGTCGCCGGGGCCTGTCACGAGTCGTTCACCAGCACCGACCTCGGCTGCGCGGGTCTGCCCAAAGACGAAGGCCTGGAGATCGTCGCGGCCTGGCTCCTTGCGTTCGGCGCGTCGATGGTGCGCGAACAGCCTGACTTTTCCGACCTGCTGTCCGGCGACGTGCTGCTGTCCGAGCGGACCGTCGTCGCGCCCTGAGTCGGTCGGAACTGGGGGGATCGACTGGCACCCAAACCCCGAGGACGGCTGCGGGAAGGGACGGAGGTGGGATCTGGGTATTGGGCCCGCCGGTGGGGCATGGGGTAGGGCGTCGTGGGTGGTCGGGAGGTGGGACGGATGTAGGAAATCGCCATCCGGGTTCGCTGAGGGTGCGGGCCGCGGTTGAGCCGTCTGCTTCGTCGACCGGTTCAGTCGAGCGGTGCCATCCGGAAGCCGAGCGCTCCCGCGGCCACGGCGAGCCGCGCGTCGTAAGTGGCAAACTCCACCTCTTCTGCCTGCTCTCGAAGGAAACAAGCCGCGGCGAGGTGCAGGGCGTCGCCGGTGCGCACCGGAACGGGAAAGGGGGTATGGCACCTCGCGCAGGTGGCCTCGTTGAGCGCGACCAGGTCGAGTCGCGCGAGCGTGCTCGCGGTCGCCGCGCCATGCGTAGCACCGCGCCCCAGCGTGTGAACACGCACCCAGGCCTCGTAGACAACGGAGCGGCTCGCAACGAGGCCGTGGGACCAGAACGCTGGCGTTGGGCGTCGATCCTCAGCGAAAATCTGAGCGAGGACGACGGACGTATCCACGTAGATCAACGGTCGCCCCGGTCCTCGTCCAGGCCTGCCAGCACGTCGGCCAGCGACAAGCCGCCGACGTGCGGCGGCGCCCCCCGCTCGGTCGCTGGCGTGAGCACGCCCGACGCGATCAAGCGGCGCGCCGCCGCCGATCGCTCGGGTCTGGCATCCATTCGGATCAAGGCCCGCAGGCCCTCCTCGAGGATCATGGTCTTCGGGGTGCCGGGCGGAAACCTGGACTGAGCCGTTCGAAGCAGATCGTCGTCGAGGTCGAGGGTCGTGCGCATACGTGGTTGCTACCCGGCGGGGGTACCGAGCGTCAACGACCCGTTGGTCCCGGTGGAACTCAGTCTGCGGGATACCGGAGATACGTTGATGCTGGGGCTCTGCCCGAGAGCTACGGGGCGACCGGCTCCGCCGCCACCCACCAGGCCGGCAGGCCCGGCGCGTCGAATCCATCTCCGGCCAGATCGATCCAGATCGGATTCGTGATCGCGAACGGCCGGGTCGGGAACTCCTTCGGGATCGGGATCGCCTGAGGCACCAGCGACGCCACCGACGGCACCCCGCCCAACGCCTCGCTCACCACCACCTGGAGCTCGACGTAGGGGATCTCGACCGGGGTGAACAGGGGCCCCAGATCGTCGTCGCCCATCGCGATGACCACATACCAGCTGTCTCGCTCGGGCGTGACAGTGAGCTTGTACCGCCCCTTGTCCACGGCTCCGGCCTCGTCGAGCGCGACCTCCTGGATCAACGTCCCGTTCTCGTAGATCTCGAGGCGGTCCACCGCGATCCAGGACGGCGCCTGCACGTCGATGAGCAGCTCGACCGGACCGATGCCGGTCAGTTCGGATCCGATCGGTTGGGGGCCGCCGCCGTTGTCGGCGGTGAATTGGACGAACGGCCCGTAGGACGCGACCACCTGGTGGGCCTTGACCGCGTCGGCCACGGCTTGATCGTCGAGCAACGCCGGATCGTCGGTGTCGCTGAGGATGAAATTCCGAGGGCAACCGGCTTCGACCGAGGTGAATCCGTGGGTGTCGGAGTTGCCGAGCACCGTGTACTTGAACCCGAGGTTGGTCAGCGCGAACCAATCGTCGATGTGACCTTCCCAGCCGTAACCCAGCTTGTACAGACCTCTTTCGAGGTCGTCCTGCTCGGCGAGGGTCCGGGACATCAAGTCGTACACGTCGGTCTCGCCCCCCGCCGCGACGTCGTCCATCTCCGGCTGGGTCGCGGTGCGCAGGATCTCGAAGCGCTTGCCGTTCAAGAGCTCCAACCCGTCGAAGTCGAGGTCGAAGAACGCCGGGGACAACAGCGCGTTCATGTCGGACAGGGTCGGCGACGACAAGAGCGGGGTCTCGATCACCACTGTCCCCGGAGCGCCGCCGATTCCCGGGGTTCCGGCGAACGGATCGAGGCCGTATTGGTCGAAGTAGCCGAGGATGCCGTCGCGCGGGTGGCCGACGAACACGACCGGATCGAAGCCCGCCCGCGCCCCCATGTCGCGGAGCGCGTCGAGGTTCTGGGTCGGGGTCCGGCCGGTCCAGTCCATGTCCTCGCGGGTCGCCCCCGCCTCGCCCTGGAAGTCGTGGGCGAGCGGAAAGCCCAGGAAGTGGCCGATCTCAATGGTGGTGACCTCGTTGCCGATCGCGGTCTGGACCCACTGCTCGAGCCCGAGCTCCTCCACCACCGGGGCGAAGTCGGTCACATAGTCGTGGTCGGTGGCCACGAAGAACTCGACCCCCTCCGCCACCATGGTCAGCACCCGGTCGACGAGCTGCACGCCGGAGTCGTGCGAGGGGTTCGAGTGGACGTGCAGATCCGCGGAGATCCAGCCCTCGGTGTCGACCGAACGCGTCACCACGAGGTCGATCCGCGCCCCTGAGCCCGCGTTGACGGTAAACGGCGCGCTCTCGTCGATCTCGTACTCGATGCCGCGCGACGCCACCGCGACGTAGGTTCCGGGCGCCAGATCGACCTCACCCTCGCCGGCGATCGAGAACAGCACCGCGTCGGGGCTGCCGCCGATAAAGCCGTCGCCCAGGGCCGGGTCGGCCACGGGGGCCTGGTCCTGCCGAAACAAGGTGATCTTGCTGGGCACCCGGCGGCCCACCTCGTCGGTGACCGCGAAGTGCAACGCCCCGGTGCGGCCGACCACCATCCCCACGTCGACGTGGCCGTCGGCCTCTACGTGGATCGGCACCCGGTCGCCCGGTGGACGGCTGCGGTCGTGGACCAACAATTCCCAGTCGCCGGTGGGGAGCGAACCCCCGAACGACCCGTCGTCGGCGCCATCCAGGGGATCGATGTCGGACTCCCACTGCGACCACGGGAACTCGGCGCCCGGCTCGTACACGAACACGTCGATCCCCGACACCGGCCGACCGGTGGTCGTCTCGGTCACAAAACCGGCGACGGTCCCATGGGACATGCCCTTCGCGTCGACGAGCTGGTCGACGATCGAGCCGATGTCGCCGTGCCCTACGAAGAAATACCGATCGTAGGAGAGCACCGAGCCCGGCGCGAACCGCCCGCTCGTGCCGTCGCCCTCGCGGCCGGCGCCCACCCCGAGGGTCTGGCTGGCGGTGAACAGCGGCACGTACATGTCGCCGTCGGCGGGCGCGAGCCCGTAGCTCACCCCATCGGCCACCCCGGCCAGGAACGGAAACCGGAAGGGCTCGAGGAACGTATTCTTCTGCTCCTGACCCATGCGGTAGACCGCGCCGTCTTCGTCGAACCCGATCCCGGGGGCGAAGACATCGACGCTGCCGCCTTGCAGGTAGAAGTCGCCGGCGACGACGCCCGACTCGATGGCCCAGGTGATGAGCGGCATCCCCTCCGTGCTTCCACCCATCGGCTCGTCGGCGGCGAGCTCCCCGGTCCCCGCGTACCCGTAGGCCGCACGGGTGGAGAGCGTCAGCCACGGCTTGCCGGCCTCGGCGATGTAATCGGTTTCGAGCCAGATTTCGGGGGCATTCACCACCGAGTAGAGCACATCCAGCAGCCCCAGGAACGGCAGGCCGGGACCGCGCACCCGAACGATCGCCTTGCCGTCCGAGCCGTCCGCGGCGATCTCGACCGAGCCCAGCGCCGCCGGATCGGTGTTCGAAACCACCATGTTCACCGTGGGAAACAGCTCGGCGAGCTGGTCGCGCCCATGCCCCCCCTGGTACTGGGGCTCCGGACGAGCCAGGTCGGCGTCGATGAGGGAGCCTCCGCGAATACCCGGTCCGAGGCTGTTCTTCGCTCCGAGGATCGCGACACGCAGATGCTCGTTTTCGAGCACGATGTCGCCCGGCTCGGCGATCGCCTTCGGGCCGCCGACCCCGTCGGCCTTGGTCTCCATCACCCGGGCGCTGGCGAACGTCGGCGGATCCCCTGGGTCACAGGAGGTCGAGCCCAGGACGGCGAGGAGCAGGGTCAGGGAGCGTTTTTGGGGCATGGCGCAGTCTACCCCGCAGCGCGGTCCGGCGCGGTGATAGGCTCGCCGCGACGGAGGAAAGCCCGATGGACGGAGAAGCGACGGAACCGATGATCCGGCCGATCGGGCAACTGCAGGTGTGGGCGACCGTGCTCGATCAGGACGTCTCGGAGACCGCCGACCCGGCCACCTACGGCGATCCGGAGGCAGATCCCGGCTTTTCGCTCCAGCGCGCGCGCGCCGGGGTCGAGGGCGAGATCCCCGGTCCCGACAACCTCAGCAAGCGCAACCACATCGACTATCGGTTCCTGTTCGGGGTGTCCCCGGCCTATGACGCGCCGGAGGCGGCTGAATCAGGCGAATCGAGCGACGTCGCGATCGTCGACGCCTGGGCGCGGTGGACGCTGGCGACCGGCGCAGGGCCCACCCAGGTCGCGATGGGTCTGATGACCGTGCCCTTCAACCGCGAGCGGATGATCTCGTCCACCGACCTGCTCTTCCAGGAGCGCGCGGTCGGCGGCGAGTGGACGACCGCCGGGCGCGACACCGGGGCGTTAGCCGCCCAGGCG
>CANLGQ010000130.1 GCA_947490265.1 Pseudomonadota bacterium
CGTAATCGTGTCGTGAAAGCCAAACCCAAGGTAGCTGCGCCACACTTCGTTCTCGCCCGCCCGCTCCGCCAGCTTCGCCAGGGCCTCCTGTTCCGTGAGGCCGGGGGGGATCTCGGAGAACTCAGCGCGAAACCGGATGTGCTCGGGCACCGTCGCGTCGATGAGCGCTTCGAGCGATGGAACTCCGACCACCTCGAGCATCTCGCCGACTTCGGCCTCCGAAGGACCGATGTGGCGCGAAACGAACCTCTCGACGGGCGCGATGGGCATGGTGTGCAGGTCCCGGAATTGACGTTTTTACTTGCCGATCTTCGCGCGATAGGTCGCGGCGTCCATCAAGCTGGACAGTTGATCGGCATCGGTGATCGCGATCCGGTAGATCCAGCTCCCGTACGGGTCCTGGTTGATCGCCTCGGCGGCATCGGCGAGCCGCGCGTTGGCCTCGGTCACCTTCCCTGCGAGGGGGGCATAGACCTCGGCGACCGCCTTCACCGACTCGACCTCGCAGACCACGTCGCCCGCCGCCACCTGCCGCCCCACCTTGGGGAGCTCGACATGAACGAGCTCACCCAATTGGTCCTGTGCATACTCCGTGATCCCGATGGTTGCGACGCCGTCGGTGATCGACACCCACTCGTCGTGGGAGGTGTACTTGAGGCTCTCGGGGAAATTCATCGACGCTCCTCTCAGCTGCGCTTGTAGAACGACTCGACTACCACGCCCTGGGCTTCGTTCCCGCGCACATCGACCGTGAGCGGTGTACCGATCGCAGAGAGTGCCTTCTCGACCAGGACGAGGGCAACCGGATGACCGACGAACGGCCCGAGCGTCCCGCTCGTGACGCGCCCGACCGCACGCCCATCGGCAAGGACGGTCATGCCGTCGCGGGCGATGCGCTTGCCGTCGAACGACAGCGAAGCAAGCCGCGTGACGTCGGTCTCCCGCCGGGCGGCGATGGCGTCGGAACCCAGGAAACCACCTGCTTTCTTCAGCTTGGTGATCCACCCCAACTTCGCCTGCAAGGGGCTGGTGTCGTCGTCGATCTCGTGCCCGTAAAGCACGTTGCCCGCTTCGAGGCGCAGCGTGTCGCGCGCTCCCAGCCCGATGGGCTCGATGCCGAAGGGGCCCCCCACCTCGAGGATCCGGTCCCACACCGGTTCGGCCCGGGCGGACGGCACGAACACCTCGAAGCCATCCTCGCCGGTGTACCCGGTGCGGGCCACAATGCAGCCTGCAACGCCGGCGAAGGTAGCCAGCACGAACCGGTGGCGGCCGAGCGCGGTGACGTCGACGTCGGTGAGAGCGGCGGTGACCTCCACGCCCCGCGGCCCCTGGATGGCGACTTGCGCCCAGTCATCGCCCTCGTCCACGAGCGTGCATCGGTCGCGGTGAGGGAGATGCTCGGAGAACCAAGCGAAGTCCTTGTCTCGATTCGAGGCGTTCACGCATACCAAGTAGTCCTCGGGACCTACCCGGTAGGCAAAAACGTCGTCGACCATCCCGCCTTGGTGGTTGCATAGGCCGTTGTACTGGGCTTGGCCCGGTTCGAGCTTCGCGACGTCGTTGGAGAGGAGCCACTGGAGCGCGTCGGCGGCCCGCGGCCCGCGCACGCGGATCTCGCCCATGTGGCTCACGTCGAACAGGCCGACCGCGGTGCGAACTGCGTTGTGCTCGCCGCTGATCCCGCGGTATTGGACGGGCATGTCCCACCCCGCAAACGGCACCATGCGGGCCCCGGCAGCGACGTGGCGAGCGTGGAAAGGCGTGCGCCGCAGGTCGGTCAAGGGGGGCTCCCGATAGGGGGGTGGCGGAAGGCGGACCACATCACCCGCGCGCTGCCAACCGGCAAGGCTAATCGCTGATCCCGAGGCACTGCGGAAAGGGCTCCATTCCCGGCTTTCTGTGGGTCACCGCCGCACCGAAACTCAACGCGTCGAGGCTTCGGATGTCGATCCGGTGGTAGGTGCGGGTCCACGCGACGCCGGCGGCGATCGCCCCCGCGTCGCCGGCCCAGCCACCCACTCGCCCCATCGTCCAGGTTCCGCGCTCCCCGTCGAGGCTGATCACGTCCTCTCCACACCACCCGAACGACGACTCGCCGCTCCGACCCACCCCGATCTGACTCGCTCGCAGCCGCGTGGTCGGACCCTCGACCGCGCGCCAGTCGTCGAGATCGAGCGCTGTCCACTGGTTCTCCGAGGCCCCGAGGCGCAGCGCCGCGAGGTAGCGAGGGGCACCCACTCCGGCAGCGGGCCCGGCATCGAACGGACCAACGGCCAGCGTCCGCCCCCCGGGGAACTCGACCAGCGAGTCCGGTGGGCCCGACGCCGGCCCCTCGAGCAGGATCAACCGCTCGCCGCGCTCCAGGCAGCCGCCGGGTGCCGACCACGGTCCGAGACGGACCCTGCCCTCGACGGACAGCGCGACGAGTCCCTCCTCGGTGGAAACAAGCGCACGGTTACCAGCCACACACCGCAGCTTTCCGTGAACCTCGCTGCGTGGCGCGCCGTCCGCCACCGTGACCAGCGAGACCACCCCGTCCTCGGTCGCCAGCACCGCGTGATCTCCCAAAGCTGGCCGACTTCCAATCCCTTCGGCCACGCGCCAAGCGGGCCGCTCCACCCCGAGGCCCACCGTGCCGGGATGGCCCTCCTCCCAGGCGTAGAATTCCGTCACGCCCGCTCCCAGCCGAGCCCGATCGCCCCCGCAGCAGCGCACGTCCCAGGCGCCGCTCTCGGGATTCCAAACCACCGCACCCGTGGCGGTCGCCAACGCCGCACGCCCATTCCACGCCAGGCTCTCCGGCTGCGGCCGGAGCTCGCGCAGGTCGACCCAAGACCTCCAGCGGGCGCCCGGCGCCACGATCCCGAGCTCCCCGTCGGCGGTGACCACCAGGGCAGATTCCGCATCGATCGCTACGATCCGGTCCGCCCAGGCTCGCGGCCCGCAGGCGAGCAGCGCCAGCAGCGCAGTCACCGGCGCCGACTTGCCGCCCGAAAGGTGTTCTCCATCAGCATCGCGATGGTCATCGGTCCGACGCCACCCGGCACCGGCGTGATCATCGAGACACGCGGCACGGCCTCCGCAAAGGCCACGTCCCCTTTCAACTTTCCGTCCAGCCCGCGGTTGATCCCGACGTCGATCACCACCGCCCCGTCCGCCAACCAGTCCCCGCGGATCAGCTCGGGAACCCCGACCGCAGCGATCACGATCTCGGCGCGCCGCACATGCCCTGCCAGGTCCCGTGTCCGGCTATGGCAGTGATCGACGGAACAGTTCGCGAGCTCGAGCAGCCGCGCGACCGGACGCCCGACGATGTTGCTCCGACCGACCACCACCGCATCGCGACCGGTCAGGGGTACCCCGGCGTCCTCCAGCAGCCGGAGGCAACCCGCGGGGGTGCAAGCCACGAGATCGGGCCGTCCGAGGTGGAGCAACCCCACGCTCGCCGGGGTGCAGCCGTCGGCGTCTTTGGCGGGATCGATCCGATCGATCACCCGGTTGGCGTCCAAATGGCGGGGCAGCGGGAGCTGCACCAGGATCGCATCGACACTCCGATCGGCGTTCAGCGCGTCGACCGCCGCGATCAGCTCCAGTTCCCCCGTGTCCGCCGGCAGCGTGATCTGCTGATGGCGAAACCCAAGCTTCTCGGCGACACGCGCCTTGTTGCGCACGTAGATCTGGCTCGCCGGGTCGGCGCCCACCAGCACCACGGCGAGCGATGGGGGGACAGCCAACGCCGAAACGCGAACCGCCAGCGCGTCGTTGCAGCGGCGCGCGAGTTCTGCCCCGTCGAGGATCCGAGCCGTCATGTGCCGGTGGTGCTCGTGGTGCCCCCGGAAGGTCCCGAGCCACCGGCCGCTGGCGTGCTCCCTCCTCCGTCCCCCGACTTCGGCGTCGCAGGCGCGCTGGGCGAGGCCGACTCGCCGGAGGACTCGCCTCCTCCGCCAGACTTCTTCAGGCCGTAGTGGTCCTTGTACCAGCCCCCGCCCTTGAGGATGAAGCCTGCCGCGCTGACCAGCTTGCGGGTCTCGCCCCCACACGCCGGGCAGGCGGGGTCAGGTGTCCCCATCTTGACCAGTTGATCGAACTTGTTTCCGCAGGTTGGACAGCAGTACTCGTAGATCGGCATCGGATCCCCACGGGCGTTGGTATAGGGACGCGCAGCCCCCTCGGCAACTCGTCGCTCAGAACGTGGCCACAGCCGACACGCGCGCGCCGTCGAATCCCGGAAGCTGCCGGCACTGGCCACCGGAACATCGGATTCCAGCTTTGTACGCACCATAGAAGGCCTTGAGAGTGAACGCTGGCGCGGGTTTGATCTGGAGCTCTGCCGCGCCGTAGAGGTGGTCGCTTCCCAAGTTGCCCACCGAGTCGATCGGTTGGGTGGTGTAGTCGAGGAACCAAGTGAAAGCGACGTCGGAACCATAGGCCAGGGTATAGCCGCTGGTGACGGTCATGAAGTCGGGCCCTTGCAGCGGGTTGACGCCGACACAGAACAGCTCGGTCGCGGCGGCGATGTCCAGGGAGAGCGGTCCTACGGGAAACTCCACCACCACGTCGCCGTGGATCTGCCGGTCGCGGTCGCGGCGCGGCCCCGCACCACACCACGCCGCTGGGTCTGGCCCGCCAGGGGTAGGCACCGCGCTCCCGTCGCGGTCATCGGTTCTAAAGCCGATGTTTCCGATCACCGACCGGCCATCGGCCACATACTCCACCCCGGCCGTGGGGTGGGTGATCGTCTCCGGCGTGCCGTTCGCGTGCGCCCCCCCGAGGTCCCGATCACGGAACGCCGCCATGGCAATATAGGGAGTTAGTTCACCAGCAATAGCGGACCAGTCGAGCTCGGCGCGCCCACCGAAGATGTCGTTGCTGTTGAGCGCGGCGGAGGTGTCCTCGTTGATCGCCCGCTCATACTCAAGGGTTGGCGCGGTCGCGACCTCGTATTGCTCCGGCCCGAGCAAGCCGTTCACCCGATCAGCCTGGAGGTAACGCTTCCCCTCCAGCAACACGACGAACGGCCCGGGGTAGGTCGAAGCCGAGAGGTAGGCCGCATAGCCCGGCGCGTCGTCCTTCGAGTCTGGAAGCGCGTTGGGCATGTCTTGGAAGCCGAACACGTCTCCCTCGGCGTACCAGTCGAACCCAGCGACCGAGGTGAGCTCGGTGGTGAGGCCAGCAACTGCCGTCAATGGCGTCGCGCCAGGGACTTGATCGAAGCCCGACGTGAAACCCGGCTCTGTAGTGAACTTGTAGACCACGGCGTGGGCGCCGACGTTTGCGGGTCCGAGGCCGAAGCGCTCGGCGCGAATCGCGCCCATCGTGTGGCGAAGATCCCCGAAGATTCCATCGTTCGGGTTGTCCTGAGCGACTTGCTGCCGGTTGAGCTGGCCTCCCACCAGCGTGATGTCCCAAGCGCCGGGGCGAAGGAGCGCCTTCACCCCCTGAACCGAAGTGTCGATGTCGATATCGACGTTGCGGTTGAGGTTCAGCGCCGCTCCCCGGCCGAACGCCGCATAGGCATCGCCGAAGGTGAGCGTGGCGTGTTCGCCCTCCCAGTTCGCCTTGAGCTTTTCGGGGTTCAGGTACGACGACCCCGGCATCGGGTTCCACAGGTCCGGTACGACCAGTTCGTTCTCGACCACCAAAACGTCGTCGAGGTAGTAGCGGTTCAGGAACAGCGCAACTTCGTCAATTTGCGCCTCGAACGCCCACCTTCCGGACCGGATGTTCGCGTTAAACCGATTCACCTGCTCGATATAGTCGAACACCCCCGGGTAGGCGGGGTCGGGCGACGCCACGGCACCGCGCCGATAGCGGATCTCGAAGTCGTCGGTGAACGTGGTCGAAATGCCGGGCTCTTGAGCCTCCGGATCCGTCGCAAATGCCGCAATTGCGGCAAAGTACCACCACACGGCGTCTCCCGTTTAGGGGGCGAGCAGCGCTTCGACCTTCTGCGCGATCGCCACTTCATCGCCGGGATTGTACCCGCTGGCGACATGCGAGATGTTGCCCTTTCGATCGATGAGCACGGTGAATGGCAGGGTTTTCGCCGGGTTGTAGGTGCCGATCACCGTCGACTCCCGATCGAGGAGCACCGGAAACGAGTACCCCATCTTCTCGATGAACGGCTTCACCTTGGACGCCGAACGCGCGTCGTCGGTCGAGATGGAGAGGACCACCAGTCCCGCATCCTTCTTCTCGCCGTAGAGCTTGTTGAGGTGGGGCATCTCCTCCTTGCACGGCCCGCACCACGTGGCCCAGAACGACAACACGACGACCTTCCCGCTCAGGTCGGCCAAGTGAACTTCCTGCCCCGCGAGGTCGCGCAGGGTGAAGTCAGCGGCCTTGTCGGCTGCGAAGGCAGGAGAAGCCAGACCAAGCCCGAGGGCGAGCGCTGCAGACAACAGGCGAAGCGACATGCATGCTCCGAAACACGCGTTGCCCTAACACCGGCCCCTACAGGTGCCAGAGCATTCCCCCTCGGGAGCGGACGGGCTAACAGGCCCAACGGGGTGCGGGTTGAAGCGGATCCTCATCGTGGACGACGAGCCGTCGATCCGCAAAGTCCTCTCGGCACACCTGAAAAAGTTTGGGTACGAGGTTGCGCAGGCCGACTGCGGCGAAGCCGCGATCGCCGAGCTTCAGGCGGACGTCTGGCATCTCGTGATCACCGACCTCAGGATGCCGGGACTCGACGGACTTGCGTTGTTGGCCTGGGTCCGAGAGAACCTTCCCGGTCTCCCAGTCATCCTGATCACCGCCCACGGCACGGTCGACACCGCGGTCGAAGCCCTCAAGCGCGGGGCGTTCGATTACGTAACCAAGCCCTTTGATCGCGACGAGTTGCACGGTGTCATCCAGAAGGCCCTCGCGACCGAGGAGCGGACCGTCCACCACCTCCAGCCCGAGACCGATCGGCGCTGGCAACTGGTCGGCGCGACCCCACGCATGCGCGAGGTGTACAGACTCGTCGAAAAGATCGCAAACTCACCAACTACAGTGCTCATTACTGGGGAATCCGGAACCGGGAAGGAGCTTGTGGCGCGCGCGCTACACGAGCACTCCGACCGGCGAAACGAGCCGTTTGTACAGATTAACTGCGGAGCAATTCCGGAGAACCTGTTCGAGGCAGAGCTCTTCGGATACGACCGAGGTGCATTCACCGGCGCGGTGGGCAGCAAGCCCGGACGCTTCGAGCTTGCCCATGGGGGAACCCTCTTCCTGGACGAGATCGGCGAACTCCCCCTCTCGATGCAGGTGAAGCTCCTCCGCGTCCTCCAGGAGCGCACCATCGACCGCGTCGGGGGCACCCGTTCCATATCGGTCGATGTGCGCCTGATCGCGGCCACAAACGCCGACCTCTCTGCCGAGGTCGAGTCCGGCCGCTTCCGGAACGACCTGTTCTACCGGCTCAACGTGATCCCAATCCACCTGCCGCCGCTGCGCGATCGGAAGGAAGACCTCCCGATCCTCGTGGAGCACTTCCTCGGGAAGTTCAACCATCGGCTGGGAAAGCACATCGCCCGCGTCGACCCCGAGGCGCTCGCGGCGCTCCTCGAGCACCCGTGGCCCGGCAACGTCCGCGAGCTCGAGAACCTGATGGAGCGCTCGGTCTTGCTCGCGGAAGGCGACACGCTCGCTCTGGCCGACCTGCCCGGGCTTCGCGGTGGCCTCGTGGCGAGCCAGGATCCGCCGCTCGGTGACGTCGGGCTGAAGGAGTACGTCCGGGTGCACACCGCGCGCCTGGAGCGGGCGCGGATCCGATCGGTTCTCGAAGCCGAGGACCACAACGTCACTCGCGCCGCCCGACGCCTCGGGATCTCTCGGAAGTCCCTACAGACCAAGATGAAGGAGTACTCGCTGCGCGGCTGATTCGGCCCCCCGGGGCGTCCCGCGCCAGCCAAGCCGGGTTGACGCGCGAGCCCGGGCGGACCTAAGGTCGCCGCGTCGGAGTCGGGATGGCCGTGGGCCGTTGGGTCGCTCTCGCAGCATGGGGATTCGGAGTGCCTTCAGCCGGTGCGGCGGAGGTGACCGACATGCCCGCGGAACTCGGGGTGCTGGGATCGGCCACCTATCGTGGTTCCCGGCTCGACGGCGGCCTCGAAGAGGACGGCATCCGCGTCGGCGACCGCCGCTTTCTTCGACACGACGCGCTGGTGCACCTCGAGTTTGCCCCCCTCGAGGGCCTCGCCCTGACCGTCGAGGCAGACGCTACGCCGGCCATGCAGTGGGAGTATCCTGGCGGCCGAACGATGCTCCTCGACCCACTGACGGGAACGGGAACGTACCTGACCGAGTCCGACCGAGCGGCGACCGAGGACACGGGCCCTTCGTCGCCCGAAACGGGAACGACGGCCACAACGGGAACGACGACCACAGCGCCCGCGAAGCGCGGCGCTCCCGGCTTCGAGGCAGGTGGCCTGAACGGGATCTGGTTCGGGGTCGCTGCAGCCCCCTTCAGCCAGCTCTACAAGCGGCACCAAGCCGCCAACTGGAGGCTCGACCTCGCGTTCAGAACCGGCAGCGCCAAGCACAGCCTCTGGACATACAACGGCGACCGCCGCGGGAGCAGCCCAGGGGGCACCGCCCTGCGGGTCGCGGGGGCCTTCTCGAGCGACTACGGCGTCGGCGAGCCCTACCTGACCGCCGAATGGCTGAAGGAAAACAAGGTCAAGGTCGACGTCCTCGACGCCAACGGGGCCGCGGTCGCAAAGGGACTGGAAGTTCGACCCGGATCGACCCTGTCGTCGACCGGAGGCGTGGAGATCGTCGCCTGGGAGGCCCTGGAGAAAGGCCATCGCGTGGCGTTCGACCTCTCCGGAACGTTCGGGTACAAGAGCTGGGCAGACGTCGCAACTGGCGTTTATCTGCCGGATACCTTGCCTATCGGCGAGAGACTGCCGGTCACGACCAGTGAGCACGTCTTTGCGCGGTTTGGCCTCGGGTTCGACGTCCATGCGGCTCGGCACTTCCGCGCCAAGTTCGGGACGAACGCCACGTTCCGCACCCCCTACCGGCTGGAGCACCTCTACTCGGTGTACACGACGCCCGATTCCTGGGAACTCGGCTGGTTCTTCACCCTCGGGGGCACCGGGGCGGTCGCGGGAAACAGCGCCGACCCGCCGCGCACCGAGTAATCAATCGATGGCGTCGTCGAGCCACTCGACGATCCATCCGTCGGGGCAGAGCGACACCAGGGCGACCAGGAAACCCAGCTCCGCTCCCCGGCTCGGGTGGGTGTCGCACCACGCCTCGGCCGCCGCGACGAGCCTGGACTGTTTTCGCTCGTCGATCGACTCCAGGCCGAGTGAGTCACGCGTGGCGCGGGCCTTCACCTCAACGAACCGCAACTGCCCGCCCCGAAGGACGACCAAGTCGAGTTCGCCGCTCGCCCCACGCCATCGGCGATCGAGTACTTCCCAGCCGTCCGCGACCAAGCGTGCCGCGACGAAGTCCTCAGCAGCCAGGCCGATCCGCGGCTGATGAGCCGCCAAACCTACTTCTTGGAAGCTGCGTTGGGCGCGTGCAACGGCTTCAAGCGCGCTGCCTTGCCCTTGCGGTTCCGCAGGAAGTGAAGCTTGGCGCGACGAACCTTGTGGCGCATCACCACTTCGATCCGCGCTACGTTCGGCGAGCAGATCGGGAAAATGCGCTCCACGCCCACGTTGCTCGACACTTTTCGCACAGTGACCGTGCCCCGTGACGAGCCGCGGTGGATGCGGATCACGGTGCCCTCGAACACCTGGACGCGCGACTTGTCCCCTTCCTGGATCTTCGCGTGCACGCGGACCATGTCGCCGGTGCGGAGATCGGCGGCGCCCGGGGCCAGGCGACGCGTGTAGTTCTCGGCCTCGACGGTCTGCAGCAGGTTCATCACATACCTCTTCGAAGGGAGCCGGGCTGACGGTGCGCCCCGCGGGGTGGCTGCTTAACGGCGCCCGCGACCATCGTCAACGGGGTCCGCGCTTCCCCCACAGATCCGGACGGCGCGCCTGGGTGCGCAGCAGGGCCTGCTCCCGGCGCCAAGCGGCGATTCGGGCGTGGTTCCCGGAGAGCAACACCTCGGGCACCGCGAGGTCGTTCCAGACCTGCGGCCGCGTGTACTGGGGATACTCCAGGAGCCCATCGGCATGCGACTCGTCCAGTGGAGACGCTTCGTTTCCGAGCACACCGGGGATCAGGCGGGCGACCGCGTCGATCATCGCCGCCGCGGCAAGTTCTCCCCCGGTAAGCACGAAATCGCCGAGCGAGAGCTCCTCGTCCACCAGGGTCTCGATCCGCGCGTCGATGCCCTCGTAGTGCCCGCACACGAAGACCAGGTGCGGAAGCGCCGCGAGCCGCCGTGCCGTCGCCTGATCGAACGGCCGCCCCGCTGCCGTCATCAGGATCACGTGCGTGTGCTCCCGCCGGACGGCTGCGAGCGCGGCGCCGACGACATCGACCTTGAGCACCATGCCCGGCCCGCCCCCAAAGGGGGCGTCGTCGACCGTGCGGTGCCGATCCTGGGCGAAGGCCCGGATGTCGTGCACACCGAGTTCGATGGCGCCGCTGGCGGTACCGCGGCCGATCACCGAGAGTCGGAGCGGGGCGCTGACGATCTCCGGGTGGATGGTCAGCACGTCGTAGCGCGGGGTCAACCGACCTCCAGCGCTTCCGCGACGACCAGCACCCGTCGCTCCGCGAGCTGCACCTCGGCGCGGTCCCCCACCAGCGGCACCCAGGTCACGGCCAGTCCCGGGCGGGTGATTTCGAGGATGGGCGTCGGGCAATTCGTCAGCACATCGCTGACCCGACCGACGGGGACATCCGGCGACTCCCGAGTAAAGACCTCCAGGCCAATCAGGTCGACGACGTAGACTTCATCC
>CANLGQ010000131.1 GCA_947490265.1 Pseudomonadota bacterium
AACCGGAAAAACGACCCTACTCAAAACCCTGTTGACTCACGTTCCGGGCGAGCGCGTGGGAATCGTCGTTAACGACTTCGGCACGGCCGAGATCGATGCCACCGCGTTCCAGGGACCTCTGGTCCGATCGATCGGCGGGGCGTGCCTGTGCTGCACTGCGCCGGCTGGGTTTGCCGGGGCGGTTCGCGAGCTGCTCGACGCCGGCGTCCAGCGGATCTTCGTCGAGCCGACCGGCATCGCCCGGCCTGCCGACCTGATCGACACCCTGCGCCGGGTGCCCTGGCGCGACCGTTTTGCCCTTCGACCGCTGATCGTCGTCGTAGACCCCAGCCAGCTCGACGAGGCCCGCCGTGCGCAGGCCGAGGTCGCCGACGTGCTGGTGCTGAACCGGACCGATTTGGCCAGTCCTGCCGCCCTCTCCTCCGCGGAGGCCTGGATCGCCGGCCTGTGGCCCGGACCGGCCGCCGTCGTGACCACGTCCTTCGGCGAGGTTCCGGCCACGATCCTCGATCCTCTCCCCGCTCCGAGGATTCGGCCCGTGCCGCGCGTCGTCCCCGACGAGTCGTTCGTCGCGAGAACGTGGACATGGCCACCCGAAGTGGTGTTGGAACGCCGCGCCTTGCGCGGTGCCCTCTCGGCTGCCGGCCTCGTTCGCGCCAAGGGTCGGGTGCACACCGACGAGGGTTTCGCCACCGTGGAGCTCGCGGGCGGCCTCGTGACGGATGGCCCGACGGCCTGGCGCCGGGACAGCCGGCTCGATGCGATCGCCCGGGACGCGAGCTCCCTCGACGCGCTCGACGCCGCCCTCGCCGCGGCCAATACCCTCCGAACGACCAGTGGTTTCGAGGTCGTTTCCGCGGACGGCCGCCCCACCCGGTGGACGCCCGAAACGCTCGCCCACCTCCCCGGCCTGGCCAACGTCTCAGCGGCGGTTCCCGGACGCACCGGCGCCGCCGCCGCCCTTGCCGGCCTGCTCACCGAGGTCCCCGACGACGCGCTGGCGGTGGTGGTCGCCGCCGACGGGTTCGTCAGCGAGCCCACGCCCGTCGCGATTTTGCGCACGGGTTTCCTCGTGTATGCGCTCGACGGCGGGCCTTTGCCGGCGGGCCACGGCGGACCGCTCCGGTTGCTCCTGCCACCAGGAACGGCCACGAGCTGCGCCAACGTCAAGTCGGTCGTGCGGATCGCGATCCGCCCCCCAGTGCGAGGCTGACTCATGCAAACCCTGGCCTGGATCGCCGCCTGTAGCGCGCAACCTCCGGCTGATCCGACCTCGGCTGGGCCGACACCGGTCGAGCCACCGGCCCCGGAGCCGAGCGCGACCACCTGGCGCAGCGCGCTCTATCCCGAGGACTGGACACCGGCGTTCACGGCCGACGAGGGAAGTTTCCTGCACGACTTCAGCTACGCGGGCTACCACCGCAGCGAGCGCGACCTCCCCGACGCCTGGCCGGGGCCCGAGGTGGCGGTCACCGCGTACGGCGCGTCGGACCTGGCGGACGACAACACCGCGGCCTTTCAGGCGGCGATCGACGCGGTAGCGGCCGGCGGCGTGGTGACGATCCCCGACGGCACGTGGCGGTTCACCGGGAGGCTCCGGGTGGCGTCGTCCGGGGTCTTGCTGCGCGGCGCCGGTCGCGACACCACCCGCCTGTACTTCACCACCACCGCCGCGGAGAACATCGCGTTCGAGGGCGCGCCGGCCGATCCCGACCCCGGGGTCGCGTTGATCGAGGACGGCCTCGCGCGGCAGCACGCTGTGGTGGTGGCCGACCCGAGCGGTTTCGCCGTCGGCGACGACGTGCGGATCGACTGGACGATCACCCAGGCGTTCATCGACGCGCACGCCATGCAAGGCATCTGGGATGCCGACCCGAACTCGGCCCTCGACCTGCGCAAGACCTTCTTCCGACGCGAGATCGTGGCGATCGACGGCGACCTGATCACGCTCGACGTGCCCCTGCGCTACCCCGCGCTGCTGCGCGACGGGGCGACGCTGCGCAGAGACCCCGGCGCCCTCGAGGCCTGCGGGATCGAGCACCTGTCGATCGCGAACGCGGCCGACCCCGCCGCGGCGCTCGCGAATCCGCGGTCGCACGCCGTCTCGTTCACCCGCGTCAAAGACTGCTTCGTCCGGGACGTGGCCAGCTTCGACCCCGACGAAGAACCGAGTGGTGCCCACCTGGCCTCCGGCGGCATCGCGGTAGTGGAGAGCAAGCGGGTGACGGTGACGGGCTCGGCCATGGCGCACGCTCAGAACCGGGGCGATGGCGGCGCGGGCTACGGCTTCGAAGCGTCGATGTCCAACGAGGTGTTGTTCGTGGACGACCTCGTGGAGGACGTGCGGCATGGCTTCATCCAGAACTGGGACTTCGGTGCCAGCGGGATCGTCTGGCTGCGCTGCACGGCGGTCGACGACGTCGCCTCGAACAGCGGCTTCGCCACGCCGGGCCGGTCGGAGCTGCACCATCGGCTGGCGATGGCAAACCTGTTCGACAGCACCCGTGACACCGCCGGGTTCGCAGCGTACAACCGCGGTTCCGAGAGCTCGAACGCCGGACACGCGGGGACCGAGACGGTGTTCTGGAACGTCTCGGGAGAGGGCCGCCTTTCGAGCTATCAGGCCGGGCGGGGCTATGTGATCGGAACGACCGGCCTCGAACCCCTGGTCGTGCCCGACCTGATCGACGCCGCGCTGCAGGCCGACGCGGGGACCGCACCGGTCGACTGGCTGGAGGGCGTGGACGAGGGCGAGTCGCTCGTGCCTTCCTCGCTGTTCACCGACCAGCTCGCAAGGCGCCTCGAGTCCTCGGATTAGCCGAGCAGCGGCGTGGACCCGCTCGAGCCCGACCGGATCGGCTTGTGGAGCACGATCGCCCGACCGGCGGCCTCTCCGGCCTGAAACTCGGCCGACCGGGCGATCTGTAGGCTGCCCCGCGAGGTGAGCTTCGGAAAGCGCCGCGAAACGAAGTCGTCGAGGCCGGCGTCGGGCACCCACACGAGGCCCTCCCGCGCACAGGCCACGACGTTCTCGTCCAGCTTCTTGCGAAACCCGACCATGATCCCCGCGAGGAAGCGCTGGCGCTCCCGGTCGCCGCTGAGCCGGGCGGCCCGCCGGTGCGCGACCCAGAGCCGCTGCCCCGTGTCGGTCAGGAACCCATGCACATACTGGGCGATCTCGAGATTCTCGTTCGTGCCCTGCGCTTCGGCGACGCTCAGCGCCGCGAGCCGCTGAGTCCCGCTTCGGTCGCGCCGAACGCGCCCGCGATCCAGCTCCGGCACCCAGACGATTCGCACGAAGAAGTGCTTGCTCAGGATCCCGACCAACAAGGTCTCCCACGCCGGGTGCCGAGCGCGAGCGGGCCCGATCGTCCTCACCGTGTAGCCCTCGGCTGCGTGCAGCCCGCGCAGCGCCACCTGGTGCTGCAGCATCAGGCGATGCGCAGCCTTCATCGCCGACTCTGCCTCGTACTGGTTGGGGCTGTCGGCCAACGCCAGGAGCTTGCGGATCCGCCGAAGCGCCGCCCCTTCGGCGGCCGGCACGCCGACCGGCTCCCCGCTCGCGCGCGCGTCGATGCCCATTCGAGCGCAAGTCTGGCGGAATGCTGGCCCGTGCGCGCTCTCGTCGCCGACGTGCAACACCTCGCGGACGTATTGATGCGCCATCTCGTGGTGCAACACCTCCACGACGTGAGGCCACGGGGCCGTCCAGGCGAACCCGCGGTCGATGGCGATGGTTCGACTCGCGGCGTCCCAGGTGCCAACCCGCCGCCCGAGGTCGCCGAGTCGCAGCACCGGGGCCACCAGGCCGTCCCGGAAGTGCGTCCAGTTCGCTCTGGCCCAGCTCCGGCCCAGTTCCTCGAGTAACAACCAGTCGAATTCTTCAGTCATCCGTCTACACCAGGCGGATGCGTCGGCTAGCCTTTGCCAACCGCAGCGAGCCGGGCCCGGGCCAATTCGAGCCGCGCCTCTGCCACCTTCGCGCGCTCCGACCCGGACTCGGCCTGCGCCGCGATCTTCGTCGCCAGGTCGAGCTCGGCCTGTGCCCGCGCCGCATCGATCCCGGCCACCGGCTCGCAGACCTCGGTCAGCAGCGCCACGCGCGTGCTCCACTTGCCCTTGACCTCGGTGGAGCTGACCTCGGCAAAGCCGCGTCCGGTGAGAAATCTCTGCTCACCCTCCGCCGTCGAGACCTTGGTGACCCCGGCCTTGGTGAGGGCGAGCAAGTTGTCGTGTTGCGGCAACGCCCCGAACTGGCCCTCCCAGCCGGGGACGACCACCTCTTCGGCTCGGCCGGAGAAGACCATCCGCTCGGGGGTGACGATGTCGAGTTGGAGATCCATGGCTTAGGCCTGCGCCGCCATCTTCGCGCCCTTCGCGATGGCCTCTTCGATGGTGCCGACCATGTAGAAGGCATCTTCCGGCAGGTTGTCGTGCTTGCCGTCGAGGATCTCGCGGAAGGACCGCACCGTGTCCTCGATTTTCACGAACACACCGGGGAAACCAGTGAAAACCTCGGCCACGTGGAACGGCTGGCTGAGGAACTTCTGGATCTTGCGCGCCCGGGCAACGGTCATCTTGTCTTCGTCGGACAGCTCGTCCATCCCGAGGATGGCGATGATGTCCTGAAGCTCCTTGTAGCGCTGGAGCACGGCCTGGACGGCGCGGGCGGTGCGGTAGTGCTCTTCGCCGAGGACCTGCGGATCGAGGATCCGGCTGGTGGAGTCGAGCGGATCGACGGCCGGATAGATCCCGAGCTCGGAGATCTTGCGGTTCAGAACCGTGGTGGCGTCGAGATGGCTGAACGCCGTGGCGGGGGCCGGATCGGTGAGATCGTCGGCCGGGACGTAGATGGCCTGCACCGAGGTGATCGACCCCTTGGTGGTGGTGGTGATCCGCTCCTGCAAGGCGCCCATCTCGGTGGCCAGCGTCGGCTGGTAGCCGACCGCGGACGGCATGCGACCCAGCAGCGCCGACACCTCGGACCCGGCTTGGGTGAACCGGAAGATGTTGTCGATGAAGAACAGCACGTCCTGCCCTTCGTTGTCCCGGAAGTGCTCGGCGATCGTCAGCGCCGACAACGCGACCCGCGCGCGGGCGCCGGGCGGCTCGTTCATCTGACCATAGACGAGCGCCGCTTTCGAGCGCTTGGAGTCGCCCGGGAAGATGACCGCGGCGTCGCCGCCGGTCTGCATCTCGTGCCAGAGGTCGTTCCCCTCGCGGGTGCGCTCGCCGACGCCGGCGAACACCGAGAAGCCGCCGTGGGCCTTGGCGACGTTGTTGATGAGCTCCATGATGAGCACAGTCTTGCCGACGCCGGCACCCCCGAAGAGGCCGATCTTGCCACCGCGGGCGTAGGGAGCCAGGAGATCGACGACCTTGATCCCGGTGACGAACATCTCGACCGACACCGACTGGTCGGTGAACGACGGCGGCTGACGGTGAATCGGAGCGTACTGCTCGGCGTTGACCGGGCCCAGCTCGTCGACCGGGTCGCCGATGACGTTGAGGATCCGGCCGAGGGTGGCCCGGCCCACCGGGACCATGATGCCCTTGCCGGTGTTGTGGACCTTCATCCCGCGGAACAGGCCGTCCGTCGTATCCATCGCGATAGCCCGGACGGTGTTCTCGCCCAGGTGGCTCGCCACTTCGAGCGTGAGGTTGTCGGCCTTGTCGCTGATGCGCGGGTTCGTGACCTTCAGCGCGGTGTAGATGTCCGGCACGCTCCCGTGGGCGAACTGGACGTCGACCACCGGGCCCATGACCTGCTTGATGCTGCCAAACGCGCCTTCCATGGCGTCTCCCTTAAAGCGCCGAAGCGCCGGATACGATTTCGATGAGCTCAGTGGTGATCGCGGCCTGGCGCGCCCGGTTGTAGGCGAGGCTCAGTCTCCCGATCATGTCGTTGGCGTTGCGGGTGGCCGAGTCCATCGCGGTCATTCGCGATGCGTACTCGCCCGCTTCGGTCTCGAGGAACGCCTGCAGCACCAGCGTTCGGATGTAGAGCGGGAGCAAGCCCCCCACGATCTCGGGCGCGCTCGGCTCGTAGGCATAGTCGAGCCCTCCCTCCGCGGTCGCGGCATCCACCGCCACGGGCAGCACCCGCAGGAAGGTCGGACGCTGCACCAGCGTGGAGACCCAGGTGTTCGAGATCAGCCAGACCTCGTCGTAGGTCTGCTCGGCGAAACCGGCCACCATCTCGTCGACCATGTCGCGCACGAGCTCGGACTTCTTTCGGGTGCCGAGGTCGGTGACCGACGCGTCGAGCGTCCACCCGCGGCGAGGGAGCGCGGTCGCGCCCTTCCGACCGTAGGCCCGCATGTGGATTTTCACGCCGGTGGCCTGCTTCGCGAGCAACCACTCTTGGCCGAGGCGCAGGAGGTTGCTGTTGAAGCCGCCGCACAAGCCCCGATCCGAGGTGATGACCACCGCGAGGATCGACTTCACGGCCGGGCGCGCCTCGAGCAGCGGATCCTTCACGGACTCCGACGCCTTCCTGGCGATCCGCGCCAACACAGCTGCAAGCTGGTCTTTGTAGGGACGTGCCGAGATCACCGCCTCGGTGGCGCGCTTGAGCTTGGCCGCGGCGACCAGCTTCATGGCCTTCGTGATCTGCCCGGTCTTCTTGACCGAGGTGATCCGTCGGCGAATGTCCTTGAGGTTGGCCATCCTATGCCTTCCAGACAGCCTTGAAGCTGTCGATCTCGGCGATCACCCGCTTGCGGAGGTCTTCCTTCTTGAGCGTGCCGCGCTGAACGATCTCCGCCAGCAGCGCCGACTTGTTCGCGGTGAAGTGGTCGGTGAGCGCAAGGATGAAGGGTCCGAGCTTGGTCAGCTCGAGATCGTCGAGGCGACCCTCGATGCCGGCGAGGATCTGCAGGACCTGCTGCTCCACCGGGAGCGGCGTGTACTGCGGCTGCTTGAGGAGCTCGGTCAGCTTGGCACCGCGGTTCAACTGCTTGCGCGTCGCGTCGTCGAGGTCGGACGCGAATTGCGAGAACGCCGCGAGTTCGCGGTACTGGGCGAGGGTGATGCGCAGCGAGCCCGCGACTTCCTTCATCGCGCCGATCTGGGCGGCCCCGCCGACGCGCGACACGGACAGACCGACGTTGACCGCGGGACGCTGCCCGGCGTTGAACAGGTCGGTCTCCAGGTAGATCTGGCCGTCGGTGATGGAGATGACGTTCGTGGGGATGTAGGCCGAGACGTCGCCGGCCTGGGTCTCGATGATCGGGAGCGCGGTGAGGCTGCCCGCGCCCAGGGCGTCGGAGACCTTGGCGGCGCGCTCGAGCAGGCGGCTGTGGATGTAGAACACGTCGCCCGGGTACGCCTCACGGCCCGGCGGGCGGCGCAGGAGCAGGGAAAGCTGACGATAGGCCACCGCGTGCTTCGAGAGATCGTCGTAGATGACCAGCGCGTGCTGGCCGTGATCGCGGAAGTACTCCCCGATGGTGCAGCCGGAGAAGGGGGCCAGGAACTGGAGCGGAGCCGGCGTGGCGGCCGGTGCGCTCACGATGCAGGTGTATTCGAGGGCGCCGTACTGACGCAGCTTCTCGACGACCTGGGCGACGGTGGACTGCTTCTGGCCGATGGCGACGTAGATGCAGAACACCTTCTTCGCCGGGTCGTCCTTGTAGACGCGCTGGCTGATGATGGTGTCGATCGCCACTGCGGTCTTGCCGGTCTGGCGGTCGCCGATGATCAGCTCGCGCTGCCCGCGACCGATCGGGGTCATGCCATCGATGGACTTGATCCCGGTCTGGAGCGGCTCGTGCACCGACTTTCGGCCGATGATGCCGGGGGCCTTCGTCTCGATGATCTTCGTCTCTGCGGCCACGATCGGGCCGAGCCCGTCGATCGGATTGCCGAGCACGTCGACCACCCGCCCCATCAGGCTGGGCCCCACGCCGATCGAGACGATGGCGCCGGTGCGCTTGACGGTGTCGCCTTCGTGAATCGTGACGTCGGACCCGAAGATCGCGGCGCCGACATTGCTCTCTTCCAGGTTCAGCACCATCCCCTTGATGCCGCCCGGGAACTCGATCAGCTCGCCAGCGAGCGCGTTCTCGAGGCCATAGATGCGCGCGATGCCGTCGCCGACCGACAGGATCGTGCCGGTCTCGGTCACGCTCACCCGCGAGTCGTAGTTCTTGATCTGCTGGGTGAGGATCTGGCTGATCTCGTCAGCGCGGATGTCCATGAGCGTCTCCTGCCCTCAGGCCTGGGCCGGGGTCTGTGCGTTCAAGAGGGTCAACTTGAGGTTTTCGAGGCGGGTACGGAGCGTGCTGTCGTAGACCTTGCTGCCGACCCGGGCGATCATGCCGCCGATCAGCGCCGGCTCGACGGTCGCGGAGAGCAGGACCTTCCTCCCGAGCCCGCGCTCGAGGGTCGCGCGGAGCTCAGCCTCGATGTGGGGGGACATCGGCTCGGCGGTCGAGACCTCGACGCGAACCCGGCCCGACGCATCGTCGGCCATGCGCGCAAAGGTATCCAGGATCGACTCGACCTCGCCGAATCGGCGCTTCTCATCGAGCAAGCGCAGGAAATTCGTCGCGAGGAGGTGCAGCTTGAGGCGGGGGAGCAGGGCCGCGAGCACCGCGCTCCGCTCCTCACCGGCGAAGAGGGGCGTCACGAGCGCGCGACGAAGGGCCGGATCCGCCAGCGCGGACCCGAACCGGGCGAGGTCGCGGGCAACCGCATCGAGCTCGCCCGTGGGCAGCACCAAGTCGAGCAGCGCCGAGGCATACCGGCGAGCGACAGTTGAATCAGCCATGGAGACCTGCCTCGTCCTTCTTGAGGGATTCCAGGAACTCGCGGGCGAGGCGCTGCTGATCGGCGGTGCCGATCGCGCCCCGTAGGCTGGTCTCGGCCAGCTGGACCGCGAGCTCGACCGCCTCGGTTCGCAGGGCCACCCGGGCCCGATTGACCTCGTCGCGGATCTTGCGCTCGGCGACCGTGGCGATCCGCGCGCTCTCCTCCTTCGCGCGCTCCAGCAGACGAGCCTCCTCCCCCGCGGCCTCGACCTCGGCGTCGGCCCGGATCCGGGCGATCTCCGCCTCGATGCTGGCGAGACGTGACTCCAGACCCGCAGCGCGCTGCTCGGCCTCCCGGCGCGCGTTCGCGCTATCGGTGAGCTGCTTGCGCCCTGCGAGCGCGCGATCCTTCACGAAGTCGCTGATGGCCGGCCGGGCGTAGACAAACAGCACGCCCAACACGATCAGCAAGGAGATCGTTTGCGATCCCAGCCGGACGACCGCGTAGGCCTCGCTGTCCGAGTCGAGCCAGTTCGCCGTGCCGTCGTGGTCATCGTCGCCGGTGACGGTCACATGCGCGTCGTGCTCGGCCTCATGCGCACCAGCGGCCACCGGATGCTCGGCTTCGACGGCCTCGTTGCCCTTCGGCGTTGCGAGCGCGAGGCTCGCGAGGAGGATCCATCCCTGCATCTCAAACCTCCCGGCCGAGGATCTGACGCGACATCTCGCGCCCGAGCTCTCCGGCTTGACCCTTCAGCACCGCCGAGGCGACGGCGCGATCGGTCGTGAGTGCGGCGAGGGCCGCGGCGACCTTCTTGTCGGACTCGGCGCGCGCCTCGGCGAGAATTGCCGCTTCGCGCTTTTGGGCCCGCGCCCGGGCATCGCGGCGGGCGACGCCGGCCGTTTCCCGAGCTCCGGAGAGGCGCTGCTCAATTTCCGCGGTGCGGCGAGCGGCGCCCTCGTTCAGGTGAGCGGCCTCGGCGAGCGCGTTCGCGCTCACCGCCCGGCGCTCCTCAAGGTAGGCGACCATCGGCCTGAACAGCACGAGCCACAGGAAGGTCGCGGTAAAGGCGAACGGAAGGGTCAAGACGACCGCGGCGACCGGATCGGGGACGATTTCCATCGGGGGGAGCCTGCCTCCGCTTGGTGGGCTGAGGGCCGGCGGGTATCACGGCCCTTCGGGGTTGCCCAACCCCTGCAACGAAGTACGCTCCGAGGCCTCCGATGCACGTCGGACGGCCGGATCCCACCAGAACGTACCGAGAATGGCCGCTTCGCTTGAAACGAGGGTCGAAACCGTCGTGGGATCGCTGCCCAGATAGAGCGACCGGTGAAGCCCGAGCGAGTACGAGGCTCCCACCGAGAAGGAGGGATGAAGGCGAAGATCGACGCCCACACCGAGTCGCCCGCCGAGTCCCGCGAGCCGGGCGCGATCGCCGGTCGCCAAGAGATCCGCCTCCTCCTGTTCGACCTCGTCATAGCCGTTCGAGGTGGCCCGAGCGCTGGGGATGTCCCCATAGGCGCCCGCCAGGACCCACGGCACCGGCCAACCTTCCGCCGGACGGATCAGCGCCAGCCGCGCGGCCAGTTCGGGGCGAACGACCCCCCAGTGCCGTTGCTCCCACACCGTTCCGACCCAGGTGGTGCTGGTGAGGCGGGCAACCCCGAGGCCCCCTTGGAGCGCGAACCGCGCGGAGATCCACCCGCCGACGAAGGCGCCGAGGGCCGGATGAACGACGCCATCGTGTTCGCCCACCCCAAGGCCGCTCGTGCGCTGATCGTCGACCCACGCGAGATCGCTCCGACTCAGCGGGCGCCACTCGAGCCCGGCATAGGGGACGGCCGCCCAGGCCGCTCCGGCGATCCACCACATGCAGCCGACCATACCCCGTTCCCCGGTGCTGCGATACCGGGGTGCCTATGAAGTCGGTTTGCCTTCGGTGCGGCGTCGTGCGGGGTGCGTTCGACCAGGTCTGCCCCCAGTGCGGGCACCGGCCCGAGGGTGAGGGACTGCTGGTCGCCTGGCTCCTCTCGAGCGACAACCTGGGTCAGGAGGAGCTGAAACGCGCGTCGGAGCGGGTGACCAGCGGAGAGGTGA
>CANLGQ010000132.1 GCA_947490265.1 Pseudomonadota bacterium
ATACCCGCATCTCGTGTTCGACATGGGCGCGCCGGTGCGCGGGGCGATCACCGTGTCGGTCGGTGGTGCGCTGGTGGCGGTTGGCGACGACAACGGCACCGTAGCAGTCTACAAAACATGGGACGGAAGCTGTGTTTTCGAAGATCTCAAGGAGGGCGCTGGAGGCTCGGCCCGAGCCATGCGAGCGCTGGCATTCAACCACACGGGCACCCACCTCGCGACGTTGGCCGCCGATGGGATCGTGCGCATCTTCGACATTCAGCGCTGGGAACGAACCGCGAATTACCAGGGATATGGCGGGGAATCCATCCAGTACGACGACCGAGGCGAGCGACTGCTCCTCGTAGACAGCCTGGGCCAGCCCAAGCTGGTGGACCTCTCCTCCGAAGAGCAGATCGACCTCGAACTCGTCCCAGGGGGGGTCCGCATCGCCCGATTCACCCCGGATTGTCGCCAGGTCGTCACCATGGGTCAGACCGGGGTGACGCTGATCGGCATGCCGGGCGGCCGCATCGTTCAGTCCTTTTCGGCGCGCGGATCGTCGGGGATGATCAGCGTGGCCATCCACCCGAAGGGAGAGCAGGTCGCAGCGATCACCGGCCGGTCCGTCCACTTCTTCCAGCTGCCGGACTTGCAGCCCGTCGGGAGCGAAAAACACGGAGCGGCCGAGCCGACCGCCGCCGTCCTCTGGGATGGCCGCGGGGTCGCGGTGGGGGGGACCGATGGGATGCTGCACCGTCCCCAGGCCCGCCCGACGCTCCCCGCGGTGGTTTGTTGCGGCGGATTCGGCGACCACCGGGTCGCGGTGCACGAGGACCGGGTCGCGGTATGGGAAAAGAACCGACAGAAGCGTCCCTTCACCGTGAAACACCGGTTTGTGGAGGCCCGGATCGACCGCGATGGCCGATTGATGGTCGGCCTGCCAGACAGCGGCGATGGCTTGCAGGTCTATGAGGCGCGCTCCGGTCGCCACCTGTTCGACGCCGGCCGCGACACGGCAGACACGCCGAAATTCGAGGTCGGGGGTCCGATCGTGGCCTGTGCCCTCGCCCGAGGCGGCCTCAAGTGGTTCGATCTGAAGGGCAACAACCAGTTCGTCCTTCCGTGGGTCGGAGCCTTCACGTTGTCGGGCAGCGGGACCTGGCTCGGGGTCACGACCCCGAAGGGCCAGATCAAGATCCTCGACCCGACCACGGGAGAAGACGCCCTTCCACCTCCCACTCCGCTCGCCGAGTTCCCGACTCGACAGATCGCGTTCGTCAATCGCCGACCGGACATGCTGGTGCTCGACTCGCAGGGAGTGCTCGGGCACTACGATCTCACCGACAGCGCCACCGACAAGACCCCGGCAGTTGGGAGGGACATCCTCGATCTCAACGTGCCCGTCGACCGGCTGTGGGGGATCACCGGAGGCCAGTTTGCGGCGCTTCGTTTCCAGGAGCCGCAGGCCGGGACCGCCACGGTGATCTACGTCGACCTTCGAACTCAGGAGGTCGTGAGCGAGGTTTCAGGCCTGCTGCCGTACGCGTGGGTGGACCCCGAGACCGGTGCGATCCTGCAGCCAGCACGGGGAAGCGCCATCCTCGAGTTGGACATGTATGGAAAGGAGTCCCGCGTGCTCCGGGCGCTGCCCGAGGGGGAGTGGGTCGCGTTCGCGCCCAAGGGCGTGCTCGACGCGAGCGACAGCGTGAGGAAGTAAGTCAGCCGGACCGACAGTTCGGCGAAGGCGGGTGAGGGCACGCGCTCCCGGTTTCCGGGTTCGAGGCACGCGACCGCCTCGAAGCGTCGCACGGCCCCCGCGAACGACCACCAGGCGATCATGGAGACCCACGCTTTCCCGATAACAGGAGGTATACTGGGGCCCCGCTGCTCCCCCTGCCCCTCCCCCTCCCGCCTCCCCCCAGGTGCCCATGGCGGAAAACACGCCACGCGATCAAGACGCACCCCCGCCGAAGTCCGCTCGGTCCAAGAAGAAGCCGGCCAAGGCAAAGCCCCCGCGCCCGCCGAAAACAGCGAAGGCCGCCCGAGCCCCTCAGGCGAGTTGGACGCGTTGGCTGCTGTGGGAGGCAGCGACTGCGTCGGTCGGCATCGGGATCGGCATCGGGATCGCGACCTGGGTGGTCTGGCGCCGGGCAGAGCGCGACGTCGCGGCGTGGCTCGCGGATCCGCCCGACGAGACCCCCGGCGTCGTCTGGAGCGCACCGATCGACGTGCACCCCGGTCAGCGGCTCTCGCTCCCGGCTTTGGCCGGCGACCTCGTCGCGGCTGGCTTCGACCGGGTCACCGACCTCCCCCCGGCGAGCCCGACCGATGTGTTCGCCGTGGACGGGGACACGTTGCGCCTGTGGACGGCGAAGTCGCGACAGCACGCGACCGTTCGCGTCGAGCGGGGCTGGGTCGTGGAGACGCACCCCGCCAAACTGACCCTTCCGGCGACCGCGTTGGCCACGGTCGGCGGAGGCGAGAATCGCCGAGACCCGGTCTCCCTGGAACAGCTCTCCCCGTGGGTCGAGCCAGCGCTGCTCGCTATCGAAGACAGCCGGTTCCGCAGCCACTATGGGGTCGACCCGGTCGGCCTCGGTCGAGCCCTCGTCCATAACGCCATCGGCAGCGGCGGCAGCCAGGGAGGCTCCACGCTGACCCAGCAGCTCGCCAAGAACCTGTTCTTGTCCCGCGAGCGCACCGTCCAGCGGAAGATTCGGGAGCTGTTCTTCGCCGCCGCCCTCGAACGCGCCCTGTCGAAGGACGCGCTCCTCGAACTCTATCTCGGCGAGGTGTACCTCGGTCAGTTCGGGGGCCTACCCTTACACGGCGTGGAGCAGGCCTCCCGCGCCTGGTTCGGCAAGAGCGCCAGGCGGCTCGAACTCGACGAAGCGGCGCTGGTGGCCGGGGTGATCAGCGCACCGAGCGCGTACAATCCGGCGCGGGATCCGCACGCCGCGCGCGTCCGTCGCGACCGGGTGCTCGACCGCATGGTGGCAACCGGTTCGATCAGCGCCGACCAGGCTGAGAAGGCCAAGGCGCGCTCCATCGAGCTCAGAGGCGACCTTCCAGGCGCGTCGCGCCGGGCGCCGTATGCGGTGGACGCGGCCGTAGACGCCGCAGAAGCGGTTCTCGGAGAGGGGGCGATCGCCGAGCGGGGCTGGCAGGTTCACACGTTTCTCCAACCCGTCCTGCAACGCGCGGCCGAGGAAGCGGTGGCCGCCGGCCTGAGAGAGCTCGAAGCCAGCTATCCGGAAGCGAAGGGCGCTCAGGCGGCGCTCGTCGCGATCGACAGCCAGACCGGAGGGGTGGTCGCCCTGGTGGGCGGCCGCGACTACGCGACGTCGATGTACAACCGGGCCCTCCTCGCACACCGCCAGGCCGGCTCGACGGTGAAGGCGCTCACCCTGCTCGCCGCGCTGGACCGCCAGCTGGTGACGCCGTCCGATCGGCTCGACGACCAGCCCATCACCCGCCAGTTCAGCGGATCGCGCTGGACGCCGCAGAACTACGACGGGAAATTCCTCGGTTCGGTCACGGTTCGGCAGGCGATCGAGGGGTCGCGGAACATCCCCGCCATTCACCTCGCGGAGCGGGTCGGGCTCGAGAAGCTCAAGGCTGTGTTTCACAGCACGGGGCTACCGGCGGCGACCGCCTGGCCCTCCGCAGCCCTCGGCTCCTTTGACGTGACGCCACTGGAAATGGCGGGCGCCTATACCGCCTTTCCGACCGGAGGGGTCTGGCGGCTCCCCCGCTTGGTGGACCGCGCGGCCGCCCCCGACGCAAAGGGCGCCCACGGGTTCGAGGGGCAGACCACGCGAATCGCCGGCCGGCCCGCTACCGCGATGGCGACCCACGTCCTCGAGGGGGTCATGAGCCGAGGCACCGGGGCGTCCTCGGCCCGCTACGGAGCGCGCGGCTCCGTGGCCGGGAAGAGCGGCACGACCGACGGTTTCCGCGACGCCTGGTTCGTCGGGTTCACGCCGACCCTGGTGGTGGCAGTCTGGGTCGGGCAGGATGAAGGGGCCCTCGGATTATCGGGGGCCAAGGCGGCCCTTCCGACCTGGGCACGCTTCGTGGCGGCCTCGGGCACGCTCGGCGGGCATTTTCCCCGTCCCGAAGGGGTCCTCGAAACGGCCGTGTGTGCGGCGAGCGGCCAGTTGCCGAGGCCAACGTGTGTCGAGGTGATCGACGAGTGGTTCGCGCCCGGATCCGCACCGGAGGAGCCCTGTGACGTGCATCCCCCGGCGGTAGCCGAGGCGGCGCGCGGATTGTTGGGCGGCCTCCTGGGTCGGCGACGCGACGGGGATTAGCGGGTGCGATACGCGGGGGGGAACCGGAGCGCCGATGACCCCCGAGCTGCACGACCGTTGCGCCAACACCCTGCGCGGGCTCGCCATGGACGCCGTTCAGGCCGCTGATTCCGGGCACCCTGGAATGCCGATGGGCACCGCGGATTTGGCCACGGTCCTGTGGACTCGCTTCCTCAAGTTCGACCCGGCAGACCCCAGCTGGCCCGACCGGGATCGGTTTGTCCTCTCGGCCGGCCACGGCTCGATGCTGCTCTACGGCCTCCTCCATCTGAGCGGGTTCGATCTGCCGCTCGACGAGCTGCGGCGGTTCCGGCAGTGGGGGAGCAAGACGCCTGGCCACCCGGAATACGGCCACACGGTCGGGGTGGAGACGACCACCGGGCCGCTCGGTCAGGGGTTCGCCAACGGCGTGGGCATGGCGATCGCCGAGCGTCTCCTCAGAGATACCTTCGGTCCAGCGCTTTGCGACCACCGCATCTACGCCATCGTCTCGGACGGCGATCTGCAAGAGGGGATCTCTCACGAAGCCGCCGCGCTCGCTGGCCATCTCGGGCTCGGACGGATCGTGTACCTCTACGACGACAACGAGATCACGATCGACGGAAAGGCCTCGCTGTCCCAGAGCGAAGAGGTGATCGGCCGGTTCACGGCCTATGGCTGGCACGCCGAGCGGGTGAACGGGCACGACCCCGAGGCCATCGCCGCGGCGCTGATTCGGGCTCAGGCCGATCCCCGCCCATCGTTGATCGCGTGCCGCACCGTGATCGGCAAGGGAAGCCCCTCCTTCCAGGGCACGTCGAAGACCCATGGGGCGCCGTTGGGCCCGGACGAGGTCCGACGTACCAAAACCGCCCTCGGCCTCGACCCCGAGGCGACCTTCGCGGTGCCGGCCGACGTCGCCGCCGCGTTCCGCGCTCACGGAGGCCCCGGCGAGCGCGCGCGCTGGGAGGCCCGGGTGCGCGAACATCCCCGCGGTGCCGAGCTTCGGGAGTGGCTCGCCGGCGACGGCGCGGCCCTGGTCGACCGAGTGAAGTGGCCGACCTTTCCAGCCGGCAAGGCCCAGGCCACCCGCAAGACGAGCCAGGCCTGCCTCCAGGCGATCACCGCCGCGGCCCCTTGGGTAATCGGCGGATCGGCCGATCTGGCGGGGTCGAACGGAACGGAAGTGGGTCGCCCCCCGTTCACGGCGGCGGGCTTCGACGGCGCGGGCACCCTGCACTTCGGCATCCGCGAACACGGCATGGGCGCCGTTTGCAACGGGATCGCGCTGCACGGCGGGGCCCGACCGTATGGCGCCACCTTTCTGGTTTTCCACGACTACATGCGTCCGTCCGTCCGCCTGTCTGCCCTCAGCCGACTCCCGACGATCTGGATTTACTCGCATGACTCCTTCTTCCTCGGGGAGGATGGCCCCACCCACCAGCCGATCGAGACGCTCCTGGCGCTGCGCTCCATCCCGGGGCTCGCCGTGCTGCGCCCCGCCGACGGCGCGGAGACGCTCGAAGCCTGGCAGATCGCGCTCGAGCGGTCCCATGGGCCGACCGCGCTCGTGTTGACGCGGCAGAACCTGCCGGAATTCGATCATGGTGGCCGGTCGGTCGGGGTCCGCCGTGGCGCCTACGTGCTCCGGTCGGGCGGCGAGCGCCCCGACGTGGTCCTGATCGGCACGGGTTCCGAGGTCGCGCTCTGCGCCGACGCGGCGGACAAGCTCGCCCTTCGCGGAGTCACGGCCCGGGTCGTCAGCATGCCGTGGCGCGAACAGTTCCTGGCCGAACCCCCGGCGTGGCGCGAGAGCGTTCTTCCACTGGGCATTCCTCGGCTTTCGGTCGAAGCGGCGGTCACGCTCGGCTGGGAGCGCGTCGTGGGCGAGCGGGGCGACTCGGTCGGCATCGACCACTTCGGGGCTTCGGCACCCGCGAACGTTCTCGCGGAGCAATTTGGCTTCACCGCCGACTCTGTTGCGACGCGTGCCCAGGCGCTGCTGTCGCCGAGGTGATCGAGGTCGCCCTCGCGGGCGCGGTGCCCAGCGCCTCGGAAGCCTGGGATCAGGCCCAGGCCCTCGGCCGGGCGCTGCTCGCCACCGGCCGGTTCGATGTCGTTCGCGTGCGGGTCAACGCCAACCATCGCTCGGCTGTCCGCTTTCGGGCCGACGAGCGCAGCCTGCAGCTGTCGGTTCACTGGCGGGTGGTGCAGCAGATCGACGACCTCGTGGCCCTGGTGATCGGAGGCTCCCCGCCGGCCCCAGCCGCCGCGGCCCCCGGCGCAGGCTCGGTGCACGACCTCGCCGCGGTCGCCGAGGCCGAACAGATCTGGCTCCCCCATCCAGCCAAAGCATTGGTCTGCTGGGGAAAGTGGCCCACCCGGGCACCCCACCGCGCGATCCGATTTGGGGCGTGCCTCGGCAGCGCGCAGGCCGAGATCCGGATCCACCCCGTCCTCGACCACCCGACCGTACCCACGTGGTACGTCGGCTTCGTCGTGTTCCACGAACTCCTCCACATCGCGATCCCGCCGACCGGATTCGGCCGGAGACGCGCCCTTCACGGTCCGGAGTTCGCAGCGGTCGAGGCAACCCACCCGGAGTACCACCGGGCAAGGGCCTGGGAGGTGCGCGCCCTACCGGGGCTCGTTGAACGAATCGCGGCTCGGATCAACGCTTCCGGACCGTGACCCCACCGACGATCCGGCGCAACTCGCGGGCCACCGTGCCCGGGTCCACCCCGGCTTGCTCCACCAGGATCTCGACCGCTTTCACCAGCCCTTCGGTCTCCACGAGGGCGCGGATCTGCGCGTCGGTCAGGCCTCCGAAACCCGTGCGCGGCTTCTCGGTGACCCGGCCCTGGCCGGAGAGGGCCGCCTCCGCAACCGCGGCCACGGGCGGCTTCCCCCGCACCGGTTCGGCAACCGGCTGAACCATCGCCGAGGCGGGGGTGCGTTTCCGCCCGAAATGAGGGTCGTTCCACCCTTCGGAGGGCCACGGGGGCTCGGGAAAGGGCGTGAAGGTCTTTGGCACTTCAGAAGGCCACTTCACGAGGTCGGGACCGAGATCGAGCGGGCTGAAGGTGCGGACCACCGCAGCTTGGATCCGCCCCTCGGGCGTGGGCGCGGCGGGCCGCTTGAAGACGACGCGCTGGGCTACGGCACCGACGAGCGGCATCCCCAGGAGGACGGGGCACATCATGCCCAGGATGAGCGCGAGGGCAGTGGTCACCGGGGTTCCCCGCGCTCTCGCTGCTCGACCCGAAGCGCCTGTTCGGGCGAAAGGCCGAGCTCAGTCGCGAGCCGAACATCGTACGCCTCCACGGCCTCTTCCACTTGCCGGCGATCGAGCGTGCGATCGGGATAGGTGGCAAGCCGCCGGGCCCGGGTCGCCGGAAACGAGCCGATCACCAGCCCGCCCACCCCGGCGCCGAGCCCGCCGAGCGAAATGGCCGACCATTGCCTTTGCGCGGCGAGGGTGTTCGCAACCTCCATCCCGACGAGCCCCGCAAAAGTCGCCGTCAGCCCGGCGACGCCAACCACGGCGAGCGCAGTGCCCGCGGACCTGTGTGCGGATATCCGATGATCAAGCCGTTCCTTACTTGCATCATCGCCAACGAGGTGGAGGTAACTGGGCACATCGAGGCGGTGCTCCCCCTCGAAAACCGCCCAGGTGTCGGAGGCGACCAGGTACCCGGGGGTCGTGGTCGCGAACCCGCCCCACCGCCCGCCCCACCAAGTGGTGGTCGCGGGCGTCGCGTACACTTCGGCGAGGCTATGCACCGCGAGGTGTTTGCGGGCGTAGGTACGCAGCGCCGAAGCGCGTTCCCGGCCGGGAAGACCCTGCGGCGCCGGCGTGTCGGCGGGGATCGCCAGGGGCCGCGGGGCCTCGACCATGGGTTCGGGCGCCGCCCCCGAAGGAGCGGGGTCGGAAGCCAGGGCTGCCAGCGATAACCCGACCCACCCCACGGAAAGCCTCCCGTGCTCCGGTATCCGCTACACGGCGCGCCGTCGCATCGAAAACCGCCGGCTGGTTTGTGGTGGCCCACGGCTTTCGCTGGCCGGGGTGGAACCGTTTTCAACCGGACGCGACGCGGCGAGCGAGAACAGGTAATGTCGCTGGGCAGTGGACGGCCCACCTCCCGGATCCCCCTTTGAACCCTCCCAGCCACGTCGCTAACGGTCGGTACGAGCTACGCGATAGCATCGGCGCCGGCGGAATGGCGTCGGTGTTTCGCGCCTGGGACAACGAAACGGGAGAAGAGCGCGCCGTCAAGATCCTCCTCCCCACGGCCGCTTCCTCGGAGAAGGCGCGGCTCAGGTTTCGGCGCGAGGCTGAGACCATGGCCGGCCTCGACCACCCGTCGATCGTGAAGGTGTGGGACGTCGGTGAAGACGAGGGGCACGTGTGGTTCTCCATGGACCTGGCCCTCGGGAGCCTGTCCACACTGGTCCGCACCCGCGGGGCGCTTTCGCTGCGCGATATTCTGGTTTACACGTGGCAGGTCCTCGAGGCCCTCGACCACGCCCATGCCCGTGGCGTCATCCACCGCGACGTGAAGCCCCACAACATGCTGCTCGGGCGGACCCGTCGGGTGCTGCTCACCGACTTTGGGATCGCCCGTCAGCTCTCGATGGGCGAAGCCGCGCGGATCACCGGCACCGGTGACATGCTGGGAACGTTGGCCTACATGGCGCCCGAGCAGCGGATGGACGCCCGGGGCGCAGGACCCGCCGCCGACATCTACGGGGTCGGCGCGGTGGTCTACAACCTCGCGACCACCCGCCGGCCGCTCGACATCGCCCTATCCGTCATCGATCCGTCGGTGTTCCTCCGTTTGCCACCCGAACTCCGCGAGTTGGTCGAGCGAGCGACCCAGTTCGAGCCCGGCGAGCGCTACCCCTCCGCCAAGAACATGATCCTCGACGTCCAGCGGATCTGGGACAGTCTTCCGCCCGAACCGGGGCAAGCGTAGTCGCCCTCCGAGCGCCGTTCACCGGTCGGCGCCTCAGTCGCCCTCGAGGCGGAGCGCGTCGCGCGCTGCGGAGACGATCGGCGGAAGCACCTCCTCGAGCCTCCGGACGTCGCCCTCGGTGGTGGTCGGCCCCAGACTGATCCGGACTCCGCCGCCCGGATGGGGGTGCCCCATCGCCCGCAGCACGGCGCTCGGCTCTCGGCTGCCCGAAGCGCAGGCGGCGCCCGAGGAAACCGCGATACCCTGGAGGTCGAGGGCCGCGACCAGCAGCTCCCCCGGAAGGTCGGCGAACACGCCGAGCACGGTGTTGGCGACGCGCGCCTCCCCCTGTCCGACGGGCTCGGCACCGAGGGCGCGAAACAGGTCGTCAATACGCCGTTGCCAGGGGATCCACCGGTCGACGCGCGCCCCCAGCTCTTGGCCGGCGAGTGCCGCGGCCACGCCGAACCCGACGACCCCGGCGACGTTCACCGTGCCTCCCCGCCGGCCTCGCTCCTGACTGCCGCCGGAGATCAGCGGAGGAAAGGGTGAACCTGACGGCAGGACGAGGGCGCCGACCCCGACCGGGCCCCCGAGCTTGTGGGCACTGAGGATTGCGCCGCCGCACGCCCCCAGCTCCAATCGGATCCGGCCCGCTGCCTGGGTCGCGTCGATCAGGACGCGCGAAATATTCGTATGAAACGGCTGAATAACCCCCGTCTCGTGGTTTGCGGCCATGATGCACAGGAGGTCGAGGTCGGCTGGCAGGTGCGGGGAGATCCGACCTGACCTGCCGACGGTCAGGCCAACCACCTCGTCCGCCCACGCTGCGCTCGCCGCGCGAACCGCCGGATGCTCGATCCCAGAGACTCCCGCGCGGCGCGGCCGGGTGCCGTGCAGGAACAGGTGGGCGGCCTCGGTCGCCCCCGACGTGAAGACCACCCCGGCGGGGTCGGCCCCGATCAGCGCCGCGACTTGGCATCGCGCGCGCTCGACCGCGGCGGCCGCCGCCTGCCCGGCGCGATGCATCGAGGATGGGTTGGCGGGCACGCCGAGCCAGGGCTCCATCGCCGCGCGAACCTGTGGCAGCAGCGGACTCGTCGCGTTGTGGTCGAGATACGCGGTCATGGAGGAAGCACCTTGCCTTCAAGGGCTCGGACCTTGGAAGGTCCGATGCCCTCGACCCGGTCCAGGTCGGCGCGCCGCCGGAATGGGCCGCGCCGGTTTCGGTCTGCCACGATGCGTTCAGCCAGCGCCGGCCCGATCCCCGGGAGGCGATCGAGGTCGGCCGCTGCCGCCGCGTTGAGATCGATCCGCTGGGCCGACGGCGGCGGGCCCACCAGCCCAGTGTCGAGCCAGATGCCCAGTTCGACGAGGGCATTCGGCCCGATCCCGGGCACCCGCTCGAGTTCGGCCACGTTCCAGAAGCCGAGCCCCCCCCGGTCCCCGACGAGCGCCGCTGCAGCGCGAGGCCCGAGGCCAGGGACGGCGGCAAGCTCAGCTTCTGCGGCGGTGTTCGGGTCGAGGCGGCGGCCTGACAGGAGGACATCGTCGGCTGAAAAC
>CANLGQ010000133.1 GCA_947490265.1 Pseudomonadota bacterium
GTCTCCACCACCGCAGCGCGGGCGGCTTCCACCTCTCGCTCCCCGACGACGACGACCTCGTGGTCGGCGACCTCCGAAACCTCGTCGGCAGCCCCGGCGAGCACCGGCAGAAGCGGGATCACAGGACCGGTTTCTGGAAGGTCTTGTTCTCGAGGTACAGGTACAACACCGCCATCGAGTCGACGTCGTGGTCGGTCGTGTTGTTGTAGACGCTCACCACCTCGTACTCGTGATCCGCGTAAAGCTGCAAACCCTCGGTCGACTCGTAGTGATCGATGTGGTCGATTCCAACTCGGCCCGTGGAGGCTTTCACGAAGCCCTTGTAGACCGACTGCCGGGTGGTCAGGTCGACGAGCTCGAGCGACTCCGCGAAGGGATGCAAGTGGACCGCGATGTAGTAGGCCTTCGTGTCGTAGGGCAGGTTCATGAACCGGGTGACGTTGGTCCGGTTCGTTTCGCGACCCGGTTTCACGATCCAGTGCGCCGTGAACTTCTGTCCGTGGGTGTCGTCGTCGGAGTCGCCGGCCGTCGCGGCCTGGCCGACCGAGCAGCCGGCTCCGTGCATCTCGGGGTCGGCCTCGTCTTGCTCGAGCCCGTAGTAATGGGCGGCCCCCAGCGCCTTGAAGCCTTCGGCGGCCGCCTGATACAAGGCGATCATCTCGCGCCCGACCTCGCGGTCCCGCACGTAGTACACCTCGACCTCGTGCTTGACGTCCATCTTGATCTGGGCGTGGTTCAGGTTCAGCACCTGGGTGACCAGCGAGAGCTTCATGTCCGATTGGACGGGAATGCCCATACCAGGGGGAAAGTGGATGTCCTGCTGGCCCTGGGACAGGGTAAAAACCCGGCCCGAGATCGACGGCGACGTGGGAAAGTCCTCGAAGTAGTCCTTCGTCGGAAGATCGAGGTTGGCATGGCACATGTACTCTTGCGACATCGGGGCGCCGGTGTTCGCGTCGACCACCGTGGTCTTGTACCCGACGATCCACACGAGCTCGGGGCTGGCTGCCTCGCCGAGCGTGACGTCGTCGAAGCCGTAGGGGCCGCGCATCGAGCTGTAGACCTTGTCGATCCGATAGGTCTCGCTCGTGATCTTGGCGGTGTAGACCGGCGCGGCCGGCGCTTCGGCGGCCGAGCTCTCCCCGGTGCCGAACGGGGTCGAGCCAGAACAACCGATCAGGGCGAACGCGAGGCCGACCATCACAAACCTCCGACGCCTACCCATCACCGCTGCCGGACGGGCGCGCAAGAGGCGTCGGTCAGCGCTTGAATCCGAGCGCGGCGTGCGCGGCGGCGAGTCGGGCCACCGGTACCCGATACGGGCTGCACGAAACGTAGTCGAGGCCCTGCTCGTGGAAGAAGTGGATGCCCTGTGGATCTCCGCCGTGCTCGCCGCAGACGCCGGCCTTCAGCCGGGCCTTTGTAGCGCGGCCCTTCCTCATCGCGATCTCGACGAGCTGGCCAACCCCTTCGGTATCGAACACCGCGAGGGGCGACTCCGCCAGGATCCCTTCGCGCTGATACGCCGAGAAAAACTTGCCCATGTCGTCGCGGGAGAAACCGTAGGTCATCTGGCTCAAGTCGTTGGTGCCAAACGAGAAGAAGTCCGCGTTCTCCGCAATCTGGTCGGCGAGCAGGGCCGCGCGGGGGAGCTCGATCATCGTCCCGACCGTGTAGCTGAGGCCGTCCCGCCCGGTCAGGCCGAATTCGGCGATGACCGCCTCGGCGGTCTCCACGACGAGCGCCCGGGCCCGGATCAGCTCACTCGGCATCGCCACGAGCGGGATCATCACCTCGGGAAGCACCGTATGCCCGTCGCGAACGCATTCCGCCGCGGCCTCGAAGATCGCCCGGACCTGGGTGGCGTACACCTCCGGCGACGTGATCCCGAGCCGGACCCCGCGGTGCCCCATCATGGGGTTCGCCTCGTGGAGGAGTCCGAGGCGGGCGTGCAACGCCTCGATCCGTACACCGAGGTCGCTCGCGACCTCCGACACGTCCTGGTCGCGGACGGGCAGGAACTCGTGCAGCGGCGGGTCGAGCAGGCGGATCGTTACCGGAAGTCCGGCCATCTCGACGAACAGCTCCTTGAACATCGCGCGCTGGATCGGGAGGATGTCGTTCAGCGCCCGCTGCCGGGATTTCGGATCATCGGCGAGGATCATGCGGCGGATCGCCCGCAGCGCGTCGGGCTGGAAGAACATGTGCTCGGTGCGGCACAGGCCGACGCCCTTGGCCCCGAGCTGCCGCGCCTTGCGGGCATCCGGACCGGTATCGGCGTTGGCGCGAACTTTGAGCCTCGCCACCTCGTCGGCCCACGAGAGCAGCGTAGCCATCGAACCCGAGTCCGACTGGGGCGCCAGCATCTCGACCTTTCCGAGCATGACCTCGCCCGTTCCGCCGTCGATCGTGATCCAATCGCCCTTCCGCACCACCGAATCGCCGGCATAGAAGAGCGCCCGCTGGTAGTCCACCTGGATGTCACTGCAGCCGACGACGCACGGCTTGCCCATCCCGCGGGCCACGACTGCGGCGTGGCTCGTCTGTCCACCGCGCGCGGTGAGCACGCCGAGCGCCACGGTCATGCCCTGGATGTCCTCGGGGCTGGTCTCGAGGCGCACGAGCACGGTCGGCTCATTTTGCTCGAAATACGTCTGGCAATCTACCGAATCGAACACCACTCGTCCACAGGCTGCGCCGGGCGAGGCATCGAGGCCCTTCGCGATGACCTTCCGCTTGGCGTCGGGGCTGACGACGGGGCGCAACACCAACTCCAGGCTCGGCGGATCGACGCGCTTGAGGGCCTCCTCCCGGGTGATCAGGCCCTCGGAGACGAGGTCGACGACGATCTGGACGGCCGCCTGCGCGCTCCGCTTTCCGGTGCGGGTCTGCAGCAGGTAGAGCTTGCCCCGCTCGATCGTGAACTCGATGTCCTGCATGTCGCGATAGTGCGCTTCGAGAAGAGCCTGTAGCCGCACGAGCTCGGCATAGACGGCCGGCATCGCCGCATCGAGGGTGCCTGTGGACACCTCGCGCGAGGAGGCCTGATTCACCGGGTTCGGCGTTCGGATCCCGGCGACGACGTCTTCTCCCTGGGCGTTGGGCAACCACTCGCCAAAGAGCCCCGAGGCCCCACTCTTGGGGTTGCGGGTGAACCCGACGCCGGTGCCCGACCCCTCCCCCATGTTTCCGAACACCATCGCCTGCACGTTGACCGCGGTGCCGGCGTCGTCGGGAATCCCTTGGTGCTTGCGGTAATACCGGGCTCGGTGGGAGTTGTAGGACCGAAACACGGCGTCGATCGACAGTCGGAGCTGCTCGCGCGGATCCTGAGGGAACGTGTGCCCGAACTCCCGAACCACCTCGATGAGCCGGGCGGTCAACGCCTTCAGCGCCTCGGGGGCGAGGTCGCCCGCCGGCTTACCGGCGCAGATCTCTTCCTCGGCTTTCGCGAACCGGGTGTAGTGGATCCCGAGCACCACGTCGCCGAACATCGTGATGAAGCGGCGGTAGCTGTCCCACGCGAACCGGGCGTCGCCGCTTCGGGCGGCGAGTGCGAGCACCGTCTCGTCGTTCAGGCCGAGGTTCAGGATGGTGTCCATCATGCCGGGCATCGAGACCGCCGCGCCGGAACGCACGGAAACGAGGAGCGGGTTCTCGCTATCGCCGAGTTTCTTCCCGGTGGAGGCCTCGAGCGCCGACAGCGCGGCGTCGATCTGGAGCTGGAGGTCCTCCGGCCACGCTTCCCCGTGCTGGAAGAACCACGAGCAAGCCGCGGTAGACACGGTGAAGCCCGGCGGCACCGGGAGGCCCAGGCGCGTCATTTCGGCGAGTCCCGCCCCTTTTCCGCCGAGCAATGCCTTGTCTTTTCCTGAGCCGTCGGCCTTTCCGTCGGCAAAGGCGTAGGTCCACCGGTTCGCGGTCATGTGTCCTCCGTCAGCGAGTGGAGATGCGAGAGAAATCAGCTACCGAGTCGAACATCGTGCGGAGCTGCCCGAGCAGCCCGAGGCGCGTCGCCCGTTCCTGGGGAACGGGGCTCTCCACCATCACCCCCGACGCCGGGTCGAACAAGGCGGCCACCGGTTCCTGGAGAGAAAGGACGAGCTCCACCGCGGCGGGGAAATCGAGGGACGCGAGCGCGGCGGCGAGCGAGGCCTGGGTGCGGGCGATCGCCGCAGCGAGGTCGCGCTCCGACTGGTGGGTGAACAGGCTCGGATCGGGCGGAGGAAAGTCGGTTCCGCGCGTGATGTTGAGAACGCGCTTGAACACGGTCAGCACCGAGTCGAACGCCGGGCGTCCCGCGAGGTCCTTCAGCGCGGCGAGGCGGGCGGCCAGCGCCACCGGATCGGGCGCCGCTCCGCCTAGCGCGGCGTCGACCAGGTCGGCGGTCACGCCGTCGCCCACCGCGGCGGCCTTGAACCGGGTGAGCGCGAACGCGACCAGGGCGGACACGAGGGGATCGGCTTCGGCTGGCATCTCTCCGGTCCCTCGACGAGTCACCCACGCCTCGAACCGATCCGGGGCGCGGCGAGCGGCTTCGTGGAAGCGCCCGATGGCGTCGGCGAACAGCACCGTGAGGTCGACCCGAAGCCCGCGCGCCGCGACCGTGGCGAGCAGCCCCGATGCGGCCCGCCGGAGCCCCTGGGCGTCGCCGCCCGAGGTGGGGACGAGGTCGATGCCGAAGCAGGCCACCAGGGTATCGAGGCGGTCGGCCACCGCCAGCGCGGCGCCCGCCGCGCTCGACGCCGGAGCCTCGGAGGCCCCGCGGGGGAGCCAGTGCTCCTCGATCGCCAACCCGACCTCCGGCCCCTCCCCTTGCGCCTCCGCGTACAGGCGACCCATGTGGCCTTGGAGCTCTGGAAATTCGCCGACCATCTTCGAGGCCAGGTCGGCCTTCGCGAGCTCACCCGCTCGACCTGCGACCGCCGGGTCGGCCCCGAAGCGGTGCGACAGCGCGGCGCCGAGCTCCGAGAGACGGGCGGCCTTGTCGGCCACGGTGCCGAGCCCGCGGATCCACCGCATCCGATGGAGCTTCGCGGCCTGGTCGGCCAGCGGGACGGCGCGATCCTCGCGCAGGAAGAACCGGGCGTCGTCGAACCGGGCCTTCAGCACGCGGGCGTTCCCCCGGGCGACGAGGTCTGCGTCTCCCCAAGGGTTGTTGCTGATCGCCACGAATTGGTTCGACAGCGCACCCCCCACCCGGATCGGGAAGTAGCGCTGGTGGACCTTCATGGTATGGATCAAGAGCCGCGCCGGCAACTCGAGGAGATCTGGGTCGAACCGACCGATCACCAGCGTCGGCGCCTCCACGAGCTGGACGACTTCTTCGAGGAGCTCAGGGTCAACCGGCGACTCCCCGCCGGCCAGGCGATCGGCCTCGGCGAGCAGGTCGCCGATCCGCGCGCGGCGAACCTCGACCTCGGGCTCCACCTGCCGAGCGCGCAAACCGGCGAGCCACTCCGCGGAGCCAGCGAAGGAAAACGTGGTGTCGCGCGCGCGGCGGTGCCCGACGGTCGTGTTTCCGAAGGCGATCCCAGCGACCTCGCCCGGCACCACCGCCCCGTGCAGCACGACGTTCACCCGCTGGATCGGACGGGCCCAGCGTACGCCGCCCTCCGCCCACTGCATGGTCTTCGGAAAGGCCATCGCGAGGATCGCCGCCGGTAACCCTTCGGTGAGGCGCGCCGCGGTGGCCTCTCCCCCCTCGATGACCGCGACCGCGATCACCGGACCCTTCGGCCCGTCGACCACCCGGATCTGGCTGGGATCGACGCCTTTTCCCCGGGCGAAGCCGATTCCCGCCGCGGTCGGACCGTCGGGGCCCATCGCCCGATCGGCCGGCGGACCCATCACCAGCCGCTCGACCCGGGGCCGCAGAGTGGGCACATCGGAGACCACCACCGCGAGACGCCGGGGGGTGGCGTATCGGCGCACCGGCCCCGTCGCGAGCCCGGTCAAGAGCCCCATCACCGCGCGCTCGAGCGCCTCCACGCCGGGACCCACGAACCGGGCCGGCAGCTCCTCGCTGACGATCTCGACGAGCAGCTCGCTCACGCGTGCTCCAGCCAGGTTTTCGCCGCGGCGCAGGCGAGGTCGCGGATTCGCTTGATGTACTGCTGGCGTTCGGCCACCGAGATGGCCCCCCGGGCATCGAGCAGGTTGAAGGTGTGACTCGTGGCGATGCAATGGTCGAATGCCGGCAACGCCAACCCGACCGCTGAGAGACGCCGGCTCTCGTCGGCGTGCCGCGAAAAGAGCTCGAACAACACCTCGGGGTTGCTGTGCTCGAAGTTGTACTTCGATTGCTCGACCTCGTTCCGGTGGAACACGTCGCCGTAGCGCACGCCTTCGACCCACGACAGCTCGTAGACGTCGTCTACGCCTTGAAGGGCCATTGTCAGCCGCTCGAGGCCGTAGGTCATCTCCACGGGCACCGGGCGGCACTCGATTCCGGCCACTTGCTGGAAGTAGGTGAACTGGGTCACCTCCATCCCGTTCATCCACACCTCCCAACCGAGGCCGGCGGCGCCCAGTGTCGGGCTCTCCCAGTCGTCCTCGACGAACCGCACGTCGTTGCGATCGAGGTCGATCCCGAGCGCCTGCAGACTTCCGAGGTAGAGCTCCTGTGGATTGGGCGGACTCGGCTTCAGCAGCACCTGGTATTGGTAATAGTGGCCGAGTCGATTCGGATTCTCGCCGTAGCGGGCGTCGCCGGGCCGACGCGACGGCTGAACATAAGCGCAGCGCCACGGCTGGGGGCCGAGGCTGCGAAGCACCGTCGCCGGATGGAACGTGCCCGCGCCCATCTGCAGATCGTGAGGTTGAAGCAGGACGCATCCGAGCGAGCCCCAGTACCGCTCGAGTGTCAGGATCACGTCCTGGAAGTGCATCACGCCCCCGGAGGGCACCCGGTATGTCGCCGCCCGCAGGGCCGCAACGCAGCGTTCTTCACTCGACAGCGGGCGGCCGATCTGCCATCTTGTGGGCGGAGGCGGGTCCGATGCGGTGGCTCCCAGTGGTGTTGCTCGTGGCGTGCGGAAAGAAGCCGGCCGAGGAGGAGTTGCCTCCGCCGATAACGTTCGCCGACAGCGTGAAAGCCAGCGGGATCGAGGCTGAGCTCGACCCGGAGAGCGCCAACCTGCTCGCCACCTGGGGAGCCGTGGGGCAGTTCGTCGACCTCCTCCTCTCCGACAACACGGTCAAGAGCACGTTTTTCGTCGACGGTGACCTGGGTACCGCACCCCTCGCGTACTACTTCGCGTGTTGGTCCGCTCCCTCTCCGGGCACCGCCGGTTTCGAGTACGACCTCGACCTCACGGGCTGCAGCTCCGAGGGCTTCGACGGGACGATTCATGTCGAGAACACGCCGCAGGGGCCCATCGTGCTGACCTTCAACGGCACGATTTTCCTCGACTGGGCGTTCGCGGGCTCGCTCGCCTTCGAGTACCAGGCCGACCGCACCTGGAAGGTCTACCCGTCCGACGTCGATGCGAACCCGGTCGCGAGCCTGCCGATCACCACCGGCAGCGGGCTCGTGGACTTGGTGGTGGATGCGACGGTGAACCTGACCTCGGGCCCGTCGGGCAACAGCATCAAGTGGCTGGGCACCGCCGGCGACGGGACGCGCACCGTGACGATCGGTCTCGGGACCGAGGTCGTCTATGGGCAGCAGCCCGCGGCGTGCAGTTGCCCGACCGAGGGCAGCGTCTCGACCGAGTTCATCCCGGTGCTATCGGCGTTGGAGGTGGATCTCGACGACCTCGCCGTGGAGAGCGACGGCGACGACGACCCGGCGCTGATCTTCGAGGTCTCCGGCGCTCCCTCGGGGACCGCGGTCCTCGCCACCGGGCCGACCTGCGGCACCCACGCGGTGACCTTCGGCGGCTTCGACCTCGTGCTTTCCTCGGCCGACTTGCTCGCGGGGGTCGAGTCGTCGTGCTCGGGCGGCGTGTTCGACAGCGGCACCTGCACGCGGCTGCGAGAGGCCGCGAACGCGGCGACCGAAGTGACCGTGGAGGTCCCGGCCCTCCAGGTGGACAACGCGCTGACCAGCGACGCGAACGACCGGTTCGACGAGGGGATCTGCTTCACCGGCTACTAGCTTGTCGGCTTCGCCGCCCCCCAAACCCCACGGCCCCTCAAGCCGGCACCGATCAGAATCGCCGTGCTACCGGTTCTTGGCATGCACCAAGGCGAGCCCGCGCAGGGTCAGGTGCGGGTCGACCTCCTCGATGACCTCGGAGCCATCGGCGATCATCGTCGCGAGGCCGCCGGTGGCGACGACCTTTGCCGTCGGCGAGAGCTCTTCGCGGCACCGCCGCGCGAGCGCGTCGACCAGCCCGACGTAGCCGAAGTACAACCCGGCCTGCATCGCGTGGACCGTGTTCTTCCCGATGGCGGTGGGGGGACGGCTCACCTCGATGCGCGGGAGCTGCGCGGTGTGGCTGACCAGCGCCTCCTCGCTGATCCGGAACCCCGGCGCGATGGCCCCGCCCACGTACTCGTTCTCGGCGTTCACGCAGTCGAACGTCGTTGCCGTGCCAAAATCGACCACCACGATCGGCCCACCCCACCGGGCGATCGCGGCCACCGCGTTCACGATGCGGTCTGCCCCGACTTCCTTCGGGTTGTCGGTTCGCACCTTCATCCCGGTCTTCACCTTCGGCCCGATCATCATCAGGTCGCACTCGAGGTACCGGCGCGTCGCCTTCTCGAAGTTGAACACGACCGACGGCACGACCGAACTGCACACCGCGCCTTGGACCTCCCGCACGCTGTGGCCGTGGTGGCCGAGCAGTTGCACCCACAGCAGTCCGAGCTCGTCGGTGGTGCGGGGGATCGTGCTGATCCGCCAGGTCTGGACCACGGAGGTCCCGTCCATCAGACCGATGACCGTGTTCGTGTTGCCGACGTCGATGGCGAGGATCAGGGGCGGCTCCAGGGCGACTCGACCCCGCTAACCCGGCGGCCCTACCAATTCGTCACGCCTGAGCCGCCATCGACCCCGGTCAGGCCGTCCGACCCGAGGCTGGCGCCCCCGGATCCGCCCCCGCCCCCGTCGCCGGAATTGCCAAAACCGAGCGCGTTGTCCGCGAGCGCGTAGCCTACTGGCGGCGTGCCCCCCGCTGCGTAGAGCGCGTAGCTCGCCCCACCGGCGCCCCCGCCGGCTCCGCCGCCTTCCCCGCCGTCTCCGCCGTCGCCGCCCTGCCCACCGTCCGACCCGCACCACGCTAGGTTGTCGCGGTTGCCGCGGATCCCCCCTTCGCCGCCCCGTCCGCCCAGGCCGCCGTCGCCGCCGACTCCCCCGTCGCCCCCGTCGTCGCTCGTGACGGTGTTTCCGAGGAGCGTCGGCCACGACCCTGGGGCGACCGTAACAACCAGGGCGATGCCGAACGATCCGCCGCCGCCACCGCCGCCGAGCCCCGGGGAACCCGCGCATCCGCCGCCGCCGCCGCCGCCGCCCGCCCCGCCATTGTGATCCTGTGGCTCGCACGCCACCGCCTCGCCGCCCGAGCCGACCCCGCCGCCGCCGCCGCCCGAGCCGAATTCGCCGATCCCTCCAGTCGCCCCGTTCGCGGGGATCCAACCGCCCGCCGCCAACGGCGCGAAGGTGCCGGCGGGCCGCGCCCCGCCAGCGCCCCCGTCGCCGTCGCCGCCGATCACCCCGAGCCCCCCGTCCGTTCCCGAATCAAAGCACCCCGGATCGACGTAGCAGGCGCACGAGTACGGACCAAAGTTCAGCTCGTTGTCGCAGCCCGACGTGCCGGCGTCGCCTCCGAGGCCAACGGGAAGTCCGGCGTTCCCTGCGGGGGATGAGGTTCCGGTGACCGGGCAGTGGGCGTCGCCTCCGTCCCCACCTGAGACATCCACCCCGGCGCACACATTTCCGCCGCCCAGTCCGCCGTCGGGCGAAGGCGGGCAGCCGAAGCCTCCGTCCTCCCCCTCGATCCCCGGTGGCCCTTCGGCTCCGTCGAACCCGTCGCCGCCATCGTCGCCGTCCCGGCCCACATCCGCCACGATCGTGTTGTTCGACACGATCAGCGCGTCGGTGCAGTCTTCGAGCCAAAGCCCGATCGACCCGGCACCGTCGCTCCGGTCGTTGTTTCCGAGCACCTCGAAGCCGTCGAACAGCGTCGCTGCGGCGATCCCGCTCGCGCTCACGGTGGGTCCCGCGCCGGAGCCATCGAGCGTCGATACGTACACTGCCGGGTCGCGCACCGCAAAATCGAGGCTGTATCCGCCGTAAATCGTCAGACCCTCGGCGATCACCACGTCCTCCGCGTAGGTGCCGAACGCCACGATGACCGAGGGGATCCCGAGGCTGTTCGCCAGGTCGATCCCGAGTTGAACGCTGTCGACCGGATCGGTGTCGGTTCCAGAGCCGGTCGGCGTCCCGAGGATGGAGACGTGGATCGCACCGGTAGGATCGCCGTCCTGACCGTCACAGTCCTGGTCGATGCCGTCGAACGGCGTGTCCTCCTCCGACACGAACACACACTCGCACCCGTCGTCGGCGTCGCCGTTCACATCCACGAAGCCGGCCGCGCAAAGGTAGTCGCAGAACGGAATGGGAGGGCCGGTCTCACAAAAGCTGCTGGCATTGTCGAAGGCGAGCGTCGCGCAGTCGTTGAAGCAGGCGCCGCAGTGGGCCTCCAGGTCGTACTTGCCCAGGGTCTGAAACCCGTCGTCGGCCGCGCCGTCGCAGTCTTGATCGCGGTAGTCGCAGACCTCGGACGCCCCCGGAAACACAGTCGGATCGACGTCGTCAC
>CANLGQ010000134.1 GCA_947490265.1 Pseudomonadota bacterium
CGTAGAGCCTGAGGCGCAAGAGGATGCGGTCAACCTCCGAGAGTCGCGCATCAACCTCCTGGAGCCGATCCCGGAGCGCCAGGTTCTCGTCGAGCAGCTCCCCGTAGGCCGCGCTCCGCGGAAGGGTGAACCCCAGCGTCGCGAAGAGCAAGACGAACCCCAGGAGCAGCCCGACCACGGCGACCTGGAGCACCCGCAGTTGGCGCGCGGCGACCGCGTACTCGTGCAGTTCCCCCCGCGCCGTCCGCGGCACGACCACCAGCGACCATCCCGTCGGCGACGGCTCCGGTGGTCGGTCCATCCGCGGATCCAGGGCCGCGGGCGGGCCGCCCATCGCTAGGGCGTCTCCTCGATCCGGCAGATCACCGTGGTGATGTTGTCCTCACCCCCCCGGTCGCAAGCCACGCCGATCAACCGCCGCGCGGCCTCCTGCGGCGCATATCGCTGGAGGTGATCCTGCAGTTCGTCGGCCGCGAGGTGACCGGAGAGGCCGTCGGAGCACAACAAGAACTGGTCGCCCTTTCGAAGGGCGCGGACCTGGAGATCGACCTCCACGTCCTCCTGATACCCGAGCGAACGGGTGATGACGTTGCGCATGCGATGGTTCTTTGCCTCTTCGGGCGTGAGGAGACCATGCCGGACTTTCTCCGCGATCAAGCTGTGATCTTCGGTGACCTGCTCCACGCGTCCATCCCGAACCAGGTAGATCCGGCTATCGCCGACATGGGCGATGAACGCATTCCCTTGGTCGAGCATCAAGACGACCGCGGTGGTGCCCATTCCGTGATATTCAGGCTGCTCCTTGGCTTTTTCATAGATACGCCGACCGGCGAGTCGGATCGCATGAACCAGCTTCTGGCGGGTCAACTCGACTGGATCGTGCTCGTCGGAGGCTTCCGGATGGAGCTCCATCGAGGTGACGATCTCCTCCACGGTGTTGACCGCGATGGCCGAGGCGTATTCCCCGCCGGCGTGGCCACCCATCCCGTCGGCGACGACGAACAGGTTGAGTTCTTCGTTAATCAGGTAATTATCTTCGTTATGACCGCGTTTCAGTCCAACGTCGGTCATCCCGCACGAGGTGATGCGCACGCTCTTCTCCGCGCGGGGATCTTGTCACGGAGCGGACGCGGGGGGAAGCGCCCCCGGCGCCCCTGGCGCCAATCGATGCAGCGCCGCGGCCAGACCTCCGAACTCAGCAAGGTCGAGGGTCTCGGCCCGCACGCGCGGGTCGATCCCTGCGCTGGTCAGCCCAGCCTCGGCGATCGCGCGACCAAACCGGGGAGCGAGGCTGTTGACGATGGTCTTCCGCCGCTGGCTGAACGCCGCGCGCACCACGGCATCGAAAAAGGCCGGCGGCACCCCGCCCACCAACGGCGACGCACGCAAATCCAGGCGAACCACCTGCGAAACGACCTTCGGCGCCGGATAGAAAAGGTGAGGTGGTACCTCGAGCATCACCCGCGCGGTGGCCCGCGCTTGCGCCTCGACCGAGAGCGCGCCCCACGCCCCGGTGTCCGGCTCGGCCGAGAGCCGGGCAACCACCTCGCGCTGCAACATGACCGTGATCCGCTGAAAGGTAGCCGGCAAGCGAATCAGTTGCATCACAACGTGGGTGCCGACGTTGTAGGGAAGGTTCGACACCACGCCCCACCCCTCCCCCGGGCAAAGCTCCGACCAATTCACGCGCATCGCATCGGCTTCGACGAGGCGAAGGTCGGGGAACGTCTCCCGAAGAAAGGCGGCGAGGTCTCGGTCGAGTTCCACGGCGACCAGCGAGGCGCCGGAGCCGAGGAGCGCCGCGGTGAGGATCCCGAGCCCAGGACCGATCTCCACGACCCGGCTCCCCTGGCCGACTTCGGCGGCGCGCACAATGCGCGCCACCGTCTGCGGATCGGTCAAGAAGTTCTGCCCAAAGCGCTTGCGAGCCCGCTGCTCCAGGCGCGCGAGGGTCTCCCGAGGGTCCGTCATTCGAGCTCCCAATCGGGCCGCGCCACCGCAGGGCCCTCGGTAACGTGACCGGCGAGCGCATGGAGGCGGCCCGCATACGCCACCATCGCCCCGTTGTCGGTGCACCGCGAACGGGCGGGCAGGAAAACCTGCAGTCCAGACGATGACATGACGCGACGAAGCTCGCTATTCGCCGCGACCCCTCCCGCGAGCGCGACCCGCGGGACTGCCAGTTCGCGCGCGGCACGCACCACCCGATCGCACAGCACCTCGACCACCGCGGCCTGAAAACTCGCGCAAACGTCGGCATCGGAAGCGCGATCTGGCCGGGACAGGTGCTGGCGCACCGCGGTCTTGAGGCCGGAGAACGACCAGTCGAGCCCACCGGGGGCGGGACGCGGGAACCGCACCGCGCGAGGGTCGCCCGACGCCGCCATCCGATCGACCGCCGGCCCCCCGGGCCACCCGAGGCCAAGCATTCGCGCGACCTTGTCGTAGGCCTCTCCCGCGGCGTCGTCGACGGTTTCGGCGACCCGGCGGGTCGAACCGAGCCCGGCGCTCAGGTACAGGGCAGTGTGCCCGCCGCTAACAACCAAGCCAAGAAACGGCCATTCCAGCTCGGGATTCTCCAACTGGGCCGACAGCAGGTGCGCTTCCAGGTGGTTGACCGACACAAACGGAACACCGAAGCCCAGGGCCAGCGCCTGGCCGAACGACAGGCCGACGAGGAGCGCGCCGGCCAGGCCCGGGCCGGTCGTCGCCGCCACCGCATCCGGACGCTCCAGGCCGGCCTCGGCCAGGGCTTGCCGGACGAGGCTCGGCAACAGCTCCACGTGGCCCCGAGCGGCGATCTCGGGCACGACACCACCGAAGGCGGCGTGTCCCGCCTGGGTCACGGTGACGTCGGCGAGAATACCCCTTGACCCAACCACCGCGGCCGCGGTCTCATCGCAGCTCGTCTCGATACCGAGGACGTTCACGCGTGCAGAGTTAACCGGACCCGGGGGAGCGACCATGCGCACGCTGGTGATCGGCGCCGGGCCCGTCGGGCTGGAGGCGGCCACCGCAGCAGGTTACGAAGGTTGGCCCACGCTGGTGGTCGAAGCGGGACGGGTCGGCGCGGGGATCCGCACGTGGGCCGCGAACCGCGGCTGGTCGATGTGGGACCACTGGGCCGGTCCGGCGGGTCGCCGGGCGCTGGGCGACCCGCCCCCGGGCCGCCCGCGGGGGCGGGAGCTGATCGCGGAGTGGTTGGCTCCGCTGGCCGCCCGCTGTGACGTGGAGGAATTGACCCGGGTCATCGCGATCGGCCTCGCCGGAACGGGGTTCCAGGTGGTGCTCGAGACGGCCGATGGAGAGCGGCGGTTCGAGCCCTTCGATCAAGTCTTCGACGCCGCCGGACCCGGGAGCTGGACGCCAGTCGGGCCGGGAGGGGTTCCCGTTCCTTCGGAGAATCGCGCGGCGTCGGCGGGCCGCCTCAGGTACGGGCCGGTCGACCCCGAAGACCTCCCCCCCGGCGAGATCCTGGTACTCGGAGACCACCCCGCCGCAGCAGTCCTGCTGGCCGAGATCGCCGCGGTTCGGGTCGTCCACTGGTGCGGAACCAACTGGCCGACCCACCTCGACCCGCTCCCGGTTTACCGACATGGCCCGATCGAGCGCTTCGGTCGGTCCTCCGAGGGACTCGTGGTGTTCGCCGGCGGGGAGCGCTTTCACGTGGCGCAGGCGGTGGCCTGCACCGGCCAGCAGCGCGACCTGAGCTGGATCCGCAGCCTGCCGTGGAGCTGCCGGACACCGGACGAGCGGCTCGAGATCGCCCATCCCCACTACCACTTGCTCGGGGCGCGCTCACGATGACCGCGGCCCGTCCGCCATCGGCGACTGACTTTCGCATCAACCTGGTCGGGCTCGCGGCGATGCTCCTGGCGACCGCCGTCATCTGCTGGACGAAGCTCGACGAGCGGTGGGCGGTGCCGATCCTGATGGCGGCGGCCGCCGCGCCCATCCTGCTGCTCGACACGGTCTGGAGCCGGGTCTACCGCCGCGCATCGACCGGGATCGATTGGTCGAAACCGCACTCCCGCGACCTTGGGCGCATTGCAACGCGGTACCTCGGGGCGCTCGGGGCCATGGCCCCGGTCGCCCTGTTCTATTGGCTCACGCCCGAGTACCAGGGGGACTTCTACGATCGATTCTGGGATTTCCTGCGCTGGTTCGGACCGATCGGGCTGGTGGTCGGTGCCCTGTACTTCGCGTGGATTGACCCGTATCAGGCCGACCCGAAGGACTCGTACTGGCACGTCGGCCGGCTGCTGCTCGGCCGAGGGGACTGGGAGCGCGACAAGGTGGGTCAGGCGCTGCGCGGATTTGCGATCAAGGGGTTCTTCGTCCCCCTGATGTTCATCTACGCCTCGCGGAACGTAGTCGACCTTCAGCGGGCCGTGTCGACCGACCGAGAGGCCTTTCTCTATGCCTTCGAGGTGCTCTGGCACCTCGGCTTCCTCGTCGACGTCACCTTTACGACGATGGGCTACCTCGCAACCTTCCGACTCTTCGACACGCAGGTGCGGAGCGCCGAGCCCACGATGACCGGATGGGTCGCGGCCATGGTCTGCTATCAACCGTTCTGGTCGATCATCGGCACCCAATACCTGGCCTACGAGGGCGGCTACCGGTGGGGGGAGTGGCTGGCCCCGTGGCCGATGCTCATCATCCCATGGGGTATCGCGATCATCCTGTGTAATGCTGTCTTTTCGGGCTCCACGGTCGCGTTTGGCTGCCGGTTCTCCAACCTCACCCACCGGGGGGTGGTCACCAGCGGACCCTATTCCTGGACCCGACACCCCGCCTACGTCGCCAAGCTCGCTTCCTACTGGCTCATCAACATCCCCTTCGTCTTTCATGGCTCGTGGTACGAGGTGATCCGCGACTGTACGTGGCTCTCGGCCCTCGGCGGCGTGTATTGGCTTCGCGCCCGTACCGAGGAACGCCACCTGTCGGTCGACCCCGACTACGTCCGGTATGCCCTGTGGATGAACACCCACTCCTGGTTCGCCCCGGTGGGCCGTTGGTTCCCGTTCCTCGCGTACCGAGCCCCCTCGCCGTGATCGCGGCGTTGCTCGCCGCCTTGGGCTGCCGCCCCGCGACCGATGGCCCGACCCCGGTGAATCGGGCCGAAGCGCGAACCGTGCTGCTTTCGAGCTTGCCCTTCGCCGAACTCTCTCTGCCCCCCGACAACCACGGAGGCGTCGAATTGCCGCCGCGCGTGCCGATCACCGGACCGTGGCGAAAGCTGGCAACCAACGCTCGGGGCCGCACCCGGTTCTCGACGCCGCTCCCGGTCAGCCCGCGTGGCCTGTTTTTTGAGCGACCCGAACCCGGCATGCAGCTTCTTTCCGGAGAAGGCCCGGTGCGCTACCACGCGTCCGGGGGCAGCGAGGGGCTCGCCTGGTCGCACGACCGGGACGCGCTGTACCTGTTCGTGCCGGCCGGGACCTCGCCGCCAACCGGGCTCCAGCTCGAATGGCCCACTGCGGCTGACCGAGAGCGAGCGCTGAACCAAGCCTGGTCGGGAAAACCGAGTGCGGAATTCGCATGGACGACCGTGCAGGACGACTGGGACAGCCGCCGCGGGCTCCTGCTGCCGGCGCCGGCCCGCGCCGCGTGGGACGTGGCGATCCCACCGGCGGCCGAACTTCGCTTCGCGAGTGGGCTGCTCGAACCGGAACTTCGCGTGGGTTCACCGAGCGACGGCGCGGTGCTCCGCGTCTCCGCCGACGGCGTGGAACTCGCGTCGGACGCACTCGTTCCTGGCGAGTTCCACGACCGGCGGATCCCACTGGACCACCTCGCCGGGCACGTCGTGCGACTCGCGGTCGAGACGTCCCCTGGGGCGGCATCGACCGGCGATTACGCCTTCCTCGCCGCCCCCGTGGTGGCCAGCCGCCAGCAAAAGCCGCGGCGGGTCGTGATGGTGTTCATCGACACCCTTCGCCCGGACCATCTCTCGCTGTACGGGTATCGCCGAGACACGAGCGCGGCGATCGACCACCTCGCGACCGAAGCGGCCCTCTTCACGAACGCCCGCAGCGTCGCCCCCTGGACCCTGCCCGCGGCCCGCAGCATCGCGACCGGCCGTTACCCCGAGTACTATGGGGCGGCGACCACGTTACCGGCCCTCCTCCGGGAAGAAGGCTTCGCGACCGGTTTCCTGGCGGGGAACGTCTACCTCTCGACGACCTTCGAGATGAACCGCGACTGGGACTTTCACCGCGTAGCGATGCTGCCGCCGGCCACCCAGACCACCGACGAGGCGATCGCCTGGCTCGATGCGGCCGAAGGCCGAGATGCGCTCCTCCAAGTCCATTACATGAGCGCCCACCTGCCTTATCTCGATCCGCCCAGCTATCGCACCCGCTATGCCAGCGCGGGTGAGGCCGGACTCGGCGGGGAAATCCAGCTCGCCGACGTCCGGCGGGTCGACCTGGCGCACAATCCTGCCGGTCAGCGCTACCTCGTCGATCGGTACGACGGCGCCGTGCGGTGGACCACCGACGAGGTGCAGCGACTTCTCGCCCACCTCGCGCCCGACGACATCGTGTTGCTCTACTCCGACCACGGCGAGGAGTTCTGGGATCACGGGGCGTTCGAACACGGCCACACCCTCTACGACGAGCTCCTGCGGGTTCCCCTCGTGATCCGGGCGCCCGGGGTTCGGGCCGCGCGGATCGACACCCCGGTCAGTCTCCTCGATCTCGCACCGACCGTCCTCGACCTCCTCGGGGTCCCGGTGCCGGCTGGGCTCGATGGCGCCTCCCTGCTGCCCCTTCTGAGCGGTGGGGCGATGGCACCACGGGACTTGGCGTTCGGCCATCCACTCTATGGGCCGGAGCGGTGGGGACTCGTCCACGGTGTCGAGAAGTGGACGAACCTCCGCGATCACGAGAGCGTTACCGATCTCGCCGCCGACCCCCGGGAGCGACGAGGGTCCCCGCCCACAGACCCCCTGGTCTGGCACGAGCGACTCGCCCATGCGCTTCAACGGACGGTGGGGCACGGCTGGCGGCTGGTCCCCACGCCCGATCAGACCAACGCCGATCCTCCCGGTCTGGCGGTTCGCTGCACCGTCCCAGGCGGCTTCTCAGCCGCGTTCCCCGTGGACGATCCCCTTGGAGGAAGCGCGGCCGCAGCCCGCCTCATCCCCGGCGGCGCCGAGGTCTGCTGGTCGCCCGGTTGGTCAGGCGCACGCGACGTCCACCTGATTCCGGCGCGACCCCGGGCCGACGTCGAGGGCGAACTTCGATGTGAGGCCTCGTACGGAGCGGCTCGCGCTGCCCTCGATCGGGCCCAGTCGTCCGTCAACCTCGGAGGCCGTCACCTCACCCTACAAGCCTCCACTTCGCCCGTCCCGGATGCTCGGACGTCGCCGTTGGAGGGTTCTGACGCCGAGGTGGCCGGCATGCTGGCAGCGCTCGGGTACCTGACCGGCGAAGGGAGCGACGAGGGCCCATTGCCCTGTCAGCCTCAGTGATCGCCTTTCCCCTGGCGCTCTTCCCAGGCCCGCAGGTCGTCCTCCCCGCCGATCCCAATCCGGACGTCGTCAGTGAGGCCGAGCCGGTGGTCGCGCGCCTCCTCGGCCCACCGGCGCGCCCAGGCCCGCTCCGGAGCGAACGTCAACACGGCGGCGAACGCCTGATACGCGGCCTCCCAGTCTCCCCGTTCCACTGCCGAATGGCCCCCGGCGATCAGACGGTCGGCGAGCGGATCGGCCGCCGCGACCAGGGCGGGCTCGTAGGGCGACCATTGGTGGGCGCGGGCGAGGTGTTCCGCCGCCGAACCGGGATCTGCCGAGGCCCGACCGACCCAACAACGGGAGATCTCGGAACCCACCCCTGGCCGCTCCTCGTCGTGGAACGCCCAGGCCACCGGCCGGTGCCGCTTGTACCGGATCCACGCTTCGATGGCGAGCTCACACGAGAGCTCGCCGGCCTGGGTCGCGAGCTCGGCCCGTACCGAGGCCATCCTTGTCGCTCGCTCGGCCCGGGTGACGACCTCCACCTGGCCGGGAAACCGAACTTCACCCCGCGCGAATTTGGGGGCGTCCGCGGTGGCCCCCGGCGGGATCTCCTCGGCCGGCAGGACGGTGTTCGCAGCCCCCATCACGACGAACCCCAGGTCGTAGCGCCCGGGTTCGATGCCGTCCGGCAACGGAACGGCGTGCCGTCCGCGAAAGATCTGGTCCACCCGCCACTGCCCCCACGGGTAGATCCCGTAGCCCAACGGGAGGTCCCAGGACGCGATGACGCCAGACTCATCAGCCAGGAACGCCAGTAACCTGACCGCCGACTTCTCGTTGCGGCGGGCGAGCAGTTCGAACGGGGCCTCGAGGTAAGCGGGCTCCCCGGCGACCCACGGCGCGGGGAGCGCCCATCCGGTGAGCGCCACCTTCCCATGGAACCCCACGCGATGCGCCGGATCGCCCGTCCAGCTATCGGCCATCACCAACTCGCGATTGGCGGCCACATTCCTAAAAAGTCCGAGCGGCGCGATGTTCTGGTAGCCGGGCAAGTCGAAGAACAACTTCTCGAACGCCGGATACCGCCGCAGCCCCGAGTGCGCCGCCCACCACCCGCCCACGTTGACGAACGTGGGTCGATGTTCCTGGAAGAAGTGCTCTCGAACGAACGCGCGGTGCTGAAACCAGTGCCGCCCCATCGCGACGTCCACCAACATCGCGAGGTCGAGCTGTCGGTAATCGGGCGCCCACCAGAGATGGGCCCCCATGTCCATGTCGATGTTGACGACGGGTTCCTCCCAGAACGTCCTGCGCAGGATCGACCGGGTGTAGTCGACCCGCAACCGCACCGAGTCGGTGGTCTCGTTCAGGTTCCAGATCGTGTGATCCCGCGTCTGGCTAAAGTTCGGAGGAACGAGGAGACCCGCTGCTACCGAGCCCACGAGCCAGGTCGTCGGGCTCCAACTCGGGCCCGCGGTGAGCCGTTGCTCCAGCGCGTCGAGCGTGCGGGTGATCCCCATCGCCAGCAGCACCGCCATCGACGGGGCGCACAGGCTCATGAACCGATACGCCCCCATCCAGTCACCGTCGACGGCGACGCTGAAGAAGAGCCCAACAAACGCCGTCCACCCCGAGAGCAACGCGACGCTCGCCGCTGGGGTGCCGATCGCCAGCAACGGCAACGCCGCTCCGGCGAGGACCAGCGCGAGGATCCGGACCACCCGGAACCACTCCGGGGGTTCCGGCAGCGCGGGCCAGAGGGCGATGGCGCGCAGGTCGCTCGTGCCGGGCCACAGGAGCGAGGCGGCCAGCACCGCCACGACGCTCAACCCCACGAGAGCCCGCCGCCCGTGCACGCCGCTGAGGCCGATCGCGTAGATCGGCGTCCAGTAACCGACCCACAAGCGGTCCGACCATTCGCGGATTTGCGACCACCCCCGCCGGTCCCAGCTAAGCGGAGCAGGACCGCGAGCGGTGATCTTCGCATACCAGGTGTTGGGGAGAGGCCAGGCGAAGTACGCGATCCGAGCCGCTTCCAGCAGCGCGGAGGGCACTGCGACGATCGCGAGCCAAGGCAGCAGGGCCCGTGGACCCCGCGCCCCCAGAAGGACCCCTGCGCCGACCGCCGCGTACAGGATCCCTTCGGGACGAGTCCACACAATCAACAGGTAGAGCACCGCCGAAGCCGGAAATCCACCCCGTTCGACCTCGATGGAAGTGCGGTGGACCGCGCCCGCCACGAGCAGACAGAACAGCGCATTCTCGAGCCCCGACGCGCTCCAGATCGCGAACTGCGCGTTGAGCGCAAGGGCCAGCGGCGCAATCAGGGCGCCGGGCCCAGCGTGATCGGGGAGACCGCGTTTCGCCGTGCGCCAGACCACCACCGTGGTGGCCACGCCGAAAATCATCGCGATCGGCTTCGCGAGAGCAAACCCATCGAGACCCAGCAACGCACCGAGGGCAAGCAGCCCCGTCCAGGTGGGGTCACTCACGGCCTCGATGCGCTCGGCTCCCGGCCAGGGCACGGCTCCGAGGCCCTGGGCCAAGTTGCGCGCGTAGGCGAAAACGATGGCCGAATCATCGATGAACCAGTTCCATCGGATGGCCTGATGCGCCACCACCCCGATCGCGCATCCCGCAAGGACCAGGGCGTGGAGCGGGTGCCGCCGCAACTCGTCGCGCCAGGAATTAAGCGGAAGCACTCGATCCTTTGACATCGCTGGAGGGGGGTACCGGCGCGGCGCGACGCGGCGGCATTTGGTGACGGCGTTGTGACGATCCGGTAACCTTACCGGCAGCTCGGAGGCACCCATGCGACCACTTCCCCTCCTCCTTCTGCTCCTCGCCGGTTGCAGTAGTCCGACTTCGAGCGACGACAAAACGAACTACCAGGACCTTGACGGCAGCGACGCCGACACCGACACCGACACCGACACCGACACCGACGGCGACACGGACGGAGACACCGACACCGACACCGACGGCGACACGGACGGAGACACCGACACCGACACCGTGACGACCGACACTTCGGTCACGACCTCGAGTTCGTCGGGTAGCTCCAGTTCGAGTTCGGGGAGCAGCTCCGGAAGTAGCTCGGGAAGTAGCTCGGGAAGTAGCTCGGGCAGCGGCTCCAGCTCGGGAAGCGGCTCCAGCTCGGGAAGTAGCTCAGGAAGCGGCTCCAGCTCGGGAAGCGGCTCCAGCTCGGGAAGCGGCTCCA